>NZ_JASGBW010000039.1:0-43389 GCF_030053215.1 Stenotrophomonas sp. PFBMAA-4
GGGGGGGGGGGGGGGGGGGGGGGCCGCGCCCCCCCCCCCCCCCCCCCCCGGGGGGCGCGCCCGCCCCCCCCCCCCGCCCCCCCCCCCCCCCCCCCCCCCCCCCCCCCCCCCACCCCCGACAGTTTCCGTGCGCGTCCAGCCCACGGAAAAGAAATAAAGAGCAAAAGCCGGTCGCTGCGCTCGCAGGGTCGGGTCCCTTTCCGCAGGAAAGGGCTCCGACCCCTCTCTATATATGTATCGACATCCACATCTGCTCTTGCCTTTGCTCTGCTCTGGCACTTGCCAACCGTCACCACGGAACCTGGCAGGGGTGGGGCGGTGTGGCCGCGCGGGGGTGTCCGCGGCATGGATGCCGCGGCCAAGCCCCCAGGGATGGGTTTACGGCGTCCCCCGCGCGGTCACGCCGCCCCGCCCAAACCCAGACAACCCAGAGCCGACGAACCCAGGCTCTGCGCTTGTAGAAAAGCGGCGCCGGCCGCAGGCCGGCCAAACACAACCCCCGCTGCGCTGCGGCACGCCTGGCGCCGACCGATCTGGGATAATGGCCGTTCTTGTTTACCCTGCTGCCGGACCGGTCATGACCCAGAAGACGCTGCTCAACGATACCCACCGCGCCCTCGGCGCCAAGATGGTCGATTTCGGGGGTTGGGACATGCCCATCCACTACGGCTCGCAGCTGGACGAACACCACCTGGTGCGCCGCGAAGCCGGTGTCTTCGACGTCAGCCACATGACCGTGGTCGACCTGCGCGGCGAGCAGGTCAAGCCGTTCCTGCGCCGCCTGCTCGCCAACTCCATCGACAAGCTGAAGGTGCCGGGCAAGGCGCTCTACTCGTGCATGCTGAATCCGGCCGGCGGCGTCATCGACGACCTGATCGTCTACTACCTCGCCGATGACTTCTTCCGCATGGTCGTCAACGCCTCCACCCGCGAGAAGGACCTGGCCTGGCTGCGCGAACAGGCAGCGCCGTTCGGCGTCAGCGTCGAGCAGCGCCCGGACCTGGCCATCCTCGCCGTGCAGGGCCCGCAGGCGCGCGACAGCGTCGTCGGCCTGGTCGGCGGCGCCGACCGCGATGCGCTGGCCAAGCTCGGCCGCTTCGCCGCCCTGCAGGTCACGGCGGACGACGGCGTCGAACTGTTCGTCGCCCGCACCGGCTACACCGGCGAAGACGGCTTCGAGATCCTGCTGCCGCAGGACGCCGTGGTCGCGTTCTGGAACCGCCTGCTGGCGGCGGGCGTGAAGCCGGCCGGCCTCGGCGCGCGCGACACCCTGCGCCTGGAAGCCGGCATGAACCTGTATGGCCAGGACATGGACGAAGCGATCAGCCCGTACGAAGCGGCGCTGGCCTGGACCGTGTCGCTGGACGAAGGCCGCGACTTCATCGGCCGCGACGTGCTGGAGGCGCAGAAAGCCGCCGGCAATGCGCGCCAGATGATCGGCCTGGTGATGGACGAGAAGGGCGTGCTGCGCCACGGCCAGGCGGTGACCACCGCTGGCGGCCAGGGCGAAATCCTGTCCGGCACGTTCTCGCCGACGCTGGCCAAGGGCATCGCCTTCGCCCGCGTTCCGGCTGGCGAGCTCGGCCAGGTCACCGTCGACATCCGTGGCCGGCAGGTGCCGGTGCGCGTGGTCAAGTTCCCGTTCGTCCGCGAAGGCCAGGCCCAGCCCGGCGTGCTGGCCGACGCCTGATCCGAACGTGCCGGTCGTCACTGACAGCAGTGGCGGCCGGTTGGTTACACTAGCCCCGATTTTTCCACCCCCTGCAAAACCTGGAGCAGTTCCCATGAGCGAGATCCCCGGCGACCTCAAGTTCCTCAAGTCCCACGAGTGGGCCCGCGTTGAAGGCAACGGCCGCGTCACCGTCGGCATTTCCGACCATGCCCAGGGCCTGCTGGGTGACCTGGTCTACGTCGAGCTGCCCGAAGTCGGTGCCGACGCCAAGGCGGGCGAGCAGATCGCCGTCGTCGAGTCGGTCAAGGCCGCCTCGGACGTCTACAGCCCGGTCAGCGGCACGATCGTCGAGGTCAACTCGGCGCTGTCGGACAAGCCGGAAACCATCAACGAAGATGCCTACGGCGAAGGCTGGATGTACGTGGTCGAGCTGACCAACGCCGACGAGCTCAACGAGCTGCTGGATCCGGACGCGTACGCCGAAGCCCTGGAAAACGAAGACCACTGAGTCCTCGCTTCCTGCTTCCAGAACGGCCACCTTCGGGTGGCCGTTTTCGTTCCAGCCTCCGTCGTCGACTCATGCCATCGGGTTCGCGGCACACCTTCGGCATGGCATCAGGCGGCATCGAACGGCGCGATCAGGCGTGCGCAGTTTTGCGCAAATCCGCGTTTCCGTCCCGCGTTTGCGTGTTCGGATGTGAAAACTTTTACCCCCCGTTGCAGACCCGTTGTGGTGCGGCGGGCGAGTGCGATGGCGTGTGCCGGACGACGTGGTGCATGGCGCGGCATCTGTCGTCGCCTATCAACGCAGAGTGCTTATTTCAAGCGTTTTTTATTCAGCAGGTGCGATCACGTGTTGCTGCGCGTGACGTTGGCGGTGCGCGATGCAGGGCCGGGAAGGTGCCGCGTGGTGGCGGTGCCGGCGGCGTTCGGATGGACGCGGATGTGAAATTTTTTCGCGGGGGTTGTTGACAGTAAAAAAAACCGTGATTAGGTTTCGCCTCAGCAGACCTTGCCTGCCAAACCGAGTGCGCAGAATCAATCGTCCGATGCGAAGCAGCCCCTTCAAGACCACCGCGATCCTCATGACGGTGGACATGGCCCCGCTTCCCCCGGAGAAATGCAAGGCATCTCCCGTTCCGATGCCCGCTCCGCCGATCGAGGCGGGCATTGCCGCATCCGTAACGGCGCGCCTGACGCGCCGGCGGTCCCCGCACGCAGCAACCGCGGGTTTGATCCACCTGGGCGTTTCAACTCCCTATCACTGACGAGGAGCCATCCCATGGCAACCAAGAAAGCTGCGAAGAAAAAGCCCGCCGCCAAGAAAGCGGTGAAGAAGGTCGCTAAGAAGGCCGCTGCCAAGAAGGCAGTGAAGAAGGTCGCGAAGAAGGCGACCGCCAAGAAGGCCGTGAAGAAGGTCGCCAAGAAGGTCGCCAAGAAGACCACTGCGAAGAAGGCAGTGAAGAAGGCGGCGAAGAAGGTCGCCAAGAAGCCGGCAAAGAAGACCGCGAAGAAGGCCGTCAAGAAGGTCGCCAAGAAGACCACTGCGAAGAAGGCAGTGAAGAAGGCGGCGAAGAAGGTTGCCAAGAAGCCGGCAAAGAAGACCGCGAAGAAGGCCGTAAAGAAGGTCGCCAAGAAGGCAGTGAAGAAGACTGCCAAGAAGGCCACTGCGAAGAAGGCCACCAAGAAGGCTGCCCCGAAGAAGGCTGCCAAGAAGGTTGCCAAGCGCAAGCCGGCCGCCCGCAAGAAGAAGGCCGCTCCGGTCGCTCTGCCGGCAACCCCGGCGCCGCTGATCTAAGTACTTCCCGATAACCGTACCCTGAAACCCCCTTCCCTGGCTGCCCAGCGGGGAGGGGGTTTTTTTATGGGCGACCGCAGGCCGACTCTACCTGTGCGGCGCCGGAGGAAAGCGCTCCACCAGGAAGTCGACGAAGCTGCGCAGGCGGGTGGATGGGTAGCGGTCGTGGGAATAGACCACGTGCATCGGCCGGCCGGTCCGGCCATGTTCCGGAAACAACTGCACCAGGCGTCCGGCGGCGACGTCGGCGGACATCAGCTGGTTCGACTGCAGCACGATGCCCAGCCCATGCAGTGCCGCCGCACGCAGCGCTTCGCCATTGTTGATCTGCAGGCGCGCAGCGGCGATATGCTCCAGCCCGCCAGCATCGCCCTCCCGCCACTGCGCCAGCGCGCTGGGACTGAATGACAGGCACTGGTGCGCTGCCAGGTCGGCAAGCGTGCGCGGCGTACCGTGGCGGGCGAGGTAGGCCGGCGAGGCGCACATCATCAGCCGGTAGGGCGTCAGCGGGCGGGCGACCAGCGTGCTGCTGTCGGCCAGGGTGCCGATGCGCAGCGCGGCCTCGACGCCGTCCTCGGCCAGGTCGACCACGCGGTCGCTCAACGTCGCCTCCACCCGCACGTGTGGATGGCGCTGCATGTACTCGGCCAGGGCAGGCACCAGCGCGTGCGTGCCGAAGATCACCGGCGCGCTGATGCGCAGCGTACCGGCCGGTGCCAACTGCTGGTGCGCGGCCTGCGCATCGGTCTCCTCGACCAGCCGCAGGATGTCCCTGCAGCGTGCGTAGTAGTCCTCGCCGAAGGGCGTCATGTGCTGGCGGCGCGTGGTGCGGCTGAGCAGCTGCATGCCCAGCCGCGTTTCCAGTGTACGCAGGTGCTTGCCGGCCATGGTCGCTGAGATGTCCATGGCCGCCGCCGCTGCACTGAGACTGCCCTTGTCCACGATCAGCACGTAGACCTGCATGCTTTCCAGCAGGTTCATCTGACACCCCGGGTGTTGAATGCTGAAACCTGCGCGGAGTTTATCAATCAGGGGTGATCGAAGAGCATGCGCTGCATGGGCCGGATGTGCCGGCGATGCAGATGGGAGAACACCATGGATCTGAAGCTTGAAGGACGGACCGCGCTGGTCACCGGCGCAGGCAGCGGCATCGGCGCTGCGGTTGCGCGGCAGCTGGCGGCGCTCGGCGTACGCATCGCGATCACCGCGCGGCGGCAGGAGCCGCTGCAGGCGCTGGCGGCGGAGATCGCCGCTGGCGGTGCAGCCGCGCCGCTGATCCTGCCGGGTGACCTCACCGACGCCGCGCAGGTGGCACGCATCGCCGCTGGGGCCCAGGACGCGCTGCAGCGCGTGGACATCCTGGTCAATGCCGCGGGTGGCTCGCGGCCGACGTCTGTCGACGCCGCTGATGACGTATGGGAGGAGGCGATGGCGCTGAACTTTTCCGCGTCGCGGCGGCTGACCCAGGCGCTGTTGCCCGGCATGCAGGCGCAGGGCTGGGGGCGGGTGATCAACTTCAGTGGCTCGATGGAGCCGCGTGCGGTGAATGCCGCCACGGCGGCGAAGGCCGCGCTGCACCTGTGGAGCAAGGGCCTGTCATCGGAGGTGGCGGCGCAGGGCGTGACGATCAACACCCTCGCGCCGGGGCGCATCAACAGCGCGCAGATCCTCGGCCGCCTGCATCCCACCGAGGAAAGCCGGCGAGCGTTCATCGACCGTAACATTCCCATCGGCCGCTTTGGCGAACCGGAGGAGGTGGCGCCACTGGTGGCATTTCTCGCGTCGCCGCTGGCGGGCTACATCACCGGCGCGGTGATCCCGGTGGATGGCGGCATGCACTACTTCGCGCACTGAGCCTGCGTCTGCTTCACCGCCGTGGGTAGAGTCGACTGTCAGTCGACTGCGTTTCGATCCGGCACCGCGGGAGTCGACTGACAGTCGACTCTACCCATCACCGGCAAGGCAACCGCGCTCAGCGCGGCGAGGCCACGGCGCGGTTGCCCGAGGCGCCCTTGCCCTTGCGCTTGTCCTGCTGCGCCGGGGTCGCGCCCTCGGCCATCAGGCTGTCGCTGCCGAAATCGGTGTCCACGTCCAGCCAGCGCTGCGCCGGCAGGCCCAGCGCCGAATCGAGCACGGTCGGCAGCAGGCCGCTGGGCAGGCCGCTCTCGCCGTTCCACAGGATGGCGATGCCGAGGTCACGCTCCGGCACCAGTGCGACCAGGCCGCGATAGCCCTGCACCGCACCGGCATGGAAGACCACGTCGTGGCCGGCGTAATCGAAGGTGCGCCAGCCCAGCGCGTAGCCGGCCGAGTGCAGGCGCTCACGGCGCCAGCCCGAGCGCATCTCGCCCGGGGTGTTGATCAGGCTCGAATGCAGGGTGGCCAGCAGCGGTGCCGGCAGCACGTCGGGGCGATGCCCGGTGTGTGCCAGCAGCCACTGCGCCATGTCGCTGGCACTGGCGTTGACGCCGGCGGCCGGGGCGACGCGGTAGTAGGTCGGCTTCGGCGTCAGCGATACCCAGCCATTGCGGCTGCGCACGTGCGGGCGCGCCCAGCGCGAGCTGGCCTGGATGCCGGCCAGGCCGAGGCTGGCATCGTTCATGCCCAGCGGCTTGAAGATGCGGCGCTCGACCGATTGTTCGTAGAAGCTGCCCGAGGCGGCATAGACCACGTCGCCGATCAGGCTGAAGGCCACGTTCTGGTAAGCGTAGCAGTCGCCGGGCAGGCACTTCAGGCTGGTGTTGGCCAGCTTCTGGGTCAGCGAGTAGTACTCGGCGTTGCCTTCGATGTCGCGGTCGTAGGCGTTGTAGGGCAGGCCGACGCGGTGGCTGAGCACATCGGCCACGGTCAGGCGGTCGGTCGCTTCGGGCGAATTGAGGCGGAAGCCCGGCACGTAGTCGGTCACCTTGCTGTCCCAGCGCAGCGTGCCGTCGTTGACCAGCAGGCCGGCCATGGTGCCGGCGAAGGCCTTGGACAGCGAGGCCAGGCGGAACACGGTATGCGCATCGACCGGCAGCGGATTGTTGACGTCGGTGACGCCGTAACCGCGCGCGCTGAGCACGCGGCCGCCCTGCACGATGGCCACGGCCATGCCCGGCACGCGCTCGCCATAGGTGAGCTGCTGCGCCATCGATTCAATGTGGGCGACGTTGAAGCCTGCGGCAGGCAGCTGCACCTGCGGCACCAGCCCGGTGCGGTACGCCGCCGGCTGGGTGTGGGCGATGCCCGGGCCCGCGGCGGTTTCGATGTTGGTCGGCATCGGCGGCAGGGCCGGCGGTGTCTGCGCGGTGGTGGACAAGGCCACGGGCATCAACATGCCCAGCAAACCGGTGGTCGCCGCCCGGACCGGGCGACGCAGGTTGTTCATTTTCATCGGTTGGACCCGTGCGCGACTGCTGTTTGTGATTCTAGCGCCGCTTTTCGCCTGTGCACAAACAAAGCGAAGATGAATGCGCATCTGTTTGAAAAAGTTGGATTTTTGACGCTCGGCGACAGGGTCTGGACGCGACCGCAGACGGCTTCCGCATGAGCCCGCCTGCGGGCATCGCGCACGGTGTGCTGGCGATGTTGCAGTGCATTGTCTAACGTACGCGCTTCACTGCCCCCGGAGCCTGTCATGCCGCCATCCAACTGCCGCGTCCCGGCCGGGGCCACCGCGTGAGCGGGGCCACTGGCAAGGGGCCGCTGCGCGGGCTTGTGGCGGCGCTGCGCGAATCGCCGGCGCTGTGGTGGTCGTTCCTGTATTTCTTCTGCCTGCTCAGCGGCTACTACGTGCTGCGCCCGGTGCGCGAGGCGATGGCCGCCTCGTCCGATCTGGAGACGGTGTTCCCGCCGCTGCTGATCGGCTGGTTCGCCAGCCACGGCATCGCCCTGAAGGACTTCGTCCTGCAGTTCCTGTTCAGCTGCGTGTTCCTGATCATGCTGGTGCTGCAGCCGGTCTATGGCTGGCTGGTCAGCCGCTTCCCGCGGCGGGTGTTCCTGCCGGTGGTGTATGGCTTCTTCATCGCCACCCTGCTGGTGTTCTACGTGCTGTTCGACAGCGGCGTGCCGGGGCGGGGCATGGCCTTCTTCCTCTGGGTGATGGTCTTCAACCTGTTCGCGGTGGCCGTGTTCTGGAGCTTCATGGCCGATGTCTTCAGCAACGTGCAGGCACGCGCGTACTACGGTTACATCGGCGCGGCCGGCACGGTCGGCGCCTTCCTCGGCCCGGTCCTCACCAGCGCGCTGGTGCAGCGCGTGGGCATCGCCAACCTGATGCTGGTCTCGGCCGGCTTCCTGGTGGTCTGCCTGTTCTGCATCTGGCGGCTGCGGCACTGGGCGGTGCTGCGCGAGCGCGAGCAGCAGCTGGTGTCCGGCGAAAAGCCGATGGGCGGCAGCGTGCTCGATGGCCTCAAGCTGATCGTGCGTGAGCCGCTGCTGCGCTGGCTGGCGGTCCTGGTGGTGTTCGGCGTGGGCGTGGGCACCCTGCTGTACAACCAGCAGGCCAGCATCGTGCGCGCGGCCTTCAGCGACCCGGCGGCCAGCACCGCGTTCTTCTCGCGCATCGATCTGGCGGTCAATGCGCTGACCCTGCTGCTGCAGCTCAGCCTGACCCGCTGGCTGCTGTCGCGCCATGGCATCGCACCGGCGCTGCTGATTCCTGCCTTTGCCATCCTGATCGGCTTCTCGGTGCTGGCCGCCTCGCCGTTGCCGATGATGGTGGCGGTGGTGCAGGTGCTGACCCGGGCCAGCGAGTTCTCGCTGTTCAAGCCCGCCCGCGAGACCATCTACACCCGCGTGGACCGCCAGTGGCGCTACAAGGCCGGCGCGGCCATCGACACCGTGGTCTACCGCGGTGCCGACCTGAGCTTCACCTGGGTGCACAAGGCGCTGTCGCTGTTCGGATCGCATGTGGTGTTCGCCGGCGGCATGCTGGTGGCGGCGTGCATGACCCTGGCCGCGTTCGGCGTGCTGCGCGAAGAGAAGAAGCTGCCGCGCGACCGCTGAGTCGCGCGGGGTCGGATCCCTCTCCCATGGAGAGGGCTCCGACCCCATCACCCCATCAATCCATCCAAGGAAATCCGCCATGTACTGGATCGCACTCGCCCTGACCCTGCTGGTCGCACTGCTGCACGTCTACTTCCTGGTGCTGGAGATGTTCCTGTGGACCCGCCCGCTGGGCCTGAAGACGTTCCGCAACACCCCGGAGAAGGCAGAGATCACCCGCGTGCTGGCGGCCAACCAGGGCCTGTACAACGGCTTCCTCGCCGCAGGCCTGTTCTGGGGCCTGTTCGACCACCTGCCGATGCTGGTGAATTTCTCGCTGGGCTGCGTGATCGTGGCCGGCTGCTACGGCGCCTGGAGCGTCAACAAGCGCATCTTCTTCATCCAGGCCGTGCCGGCCCTGCTGGCGGCGGTGGCCTGGTGGTTCGTGCCGGCGTAATCGTTTTGTAGAGTCGAGCTTGCTCGACTGCTTTTTCGGGCCCCAGTCGAGCAAGCTCGACTCTACGGTTGCGGTGCACAAACAAAAACGGCGGGCCGAAGCCCGCCGTTTCCGTATGCGCATGACGCAGGCGATCAAGCTGCCTGCGAATGCGGGTCCTTGTGCTGGCGGTCGTAGTAGCTGGCCGCACGCAGTTCGTGGGTGTCGAAGTCGTCCACGGTGATGGTGTCCAGGGTCAGCGTGCGCAGTTCTTCCAGCAGGCTGCGCTCGTCCTGGGTGATCACGCCTTCGGCCACGGCTTCGTCCAGCTGCGCCTTGAAGTCCAGCGCCTCGATGCCCTTGCTCTTCAGCGCCTTCAGGAACTTGCGCTCCACCGGCTCGGCCATGATCGCCTTGCTCAGGTAGCTGTTGATGCGGCCACCCGGGTTGTTTTCGCACGGGGTCAGGAACACGCCACTGGCCAGGCGGTCGCGCGCCTCGTTCGGCGCCATCAGCAGGGCGGCGACACGACGGCTCAGGCGGTCGCCCGGGGCTTCGGCACGACGGCCGAGCGGGAAGATCAGCGCCCACATCAGCCAGCCGATCGGACGGATCGGGAAGTTGCGCAGGGCCGCCGACAGCGACTCTTCGATCTTGTGCACGCTGTCATGGAAGGCCCAGGCCAGCAGCGGCTGGTCGGCCTGCGGTGCGCCTTCGTCGTGGTAGCGCTTGAGCATGGCGCTGGTCATGTAGACATGGCTCAGCACGTCGCCCAGGCGGCCGGACAGCGATTCCTTGAACTTCAGCTTGCCGCCGAGGGTCATCATCGAGATGTCGGCCATCAGCGCCAGGTTGGCCGAATAGCGGTCCAGCTTGCGGAAGTAGCGGCGGGTGTAGGCATCGCCCGGGGCGGCACCGAAGCGCGCACCGGTCAGGCCGAACCAGAACGAACGCACGGCATTGGAGATGCCATAGCGGATGTGGCCGAACAGGCTGCGGTCGAAGTCCTGCAGGCCGGCACGGGTGTCCGGGTCCTGCGCGGCCTTCATTTCCTTCAGCACCCACGGGTGGCAGAGGATCGCACCCTGGCCGAAGATCAGCAGGCTGCGGGTCATGATGTTGGCGCCTTCCACGGTGATCGCGATCGGCGCGGCCTGCCAGCTGCGGCCGGCGAAGTTGCGCGGCCCGAGGATGATGCCCTTGCCGCCGATGACGTCCATCATGTCCGAAATCACTTCACGGCTCATGCTGGTGCAGTGGTACTTGGCGATTGCCGACGGCACCGACGGCACGTCGCCACGGTCGACCGCAGCGGCGGTGGCCTGCGACAGCGCGCTGATCTTGTAGGCCTTGCCGCCGATGCGGGCCAGCGCTTCTTCCACGCCCTCGAAGCGGCCGACCGACAGGCCGAACTGCTTGCGGATGCGCGCGTAGGCGCCGGTGACCGCTGCGCCGGCCTTGGCACCGCCACTGGCGGTGGAGGGCAGGGTGATCGAGCGGCCCACGGCCAGGCACTCGTTGAGCATGTTCCAGCCCTTGCCGGCCATGGCGGCACCGCCGATCAGCTGGGTCAGCGGGATGAACACATCCTTGCCCTTGATCGGACCGTTCTGGAAGGTCGAGTTCAGCGGGAAGTGGCGACGGCCGATCTCCACGCCGGCGGTATCGCGTGGCAGCAGGCCCAGGGTGATGCCGATGTCGCGGGTTTCGCCGATCAGGCCATCGGGGTCGTACATGCGGAAGGCCAGGCCGATCAGCGAAGCGACCGGGGCCAGGGTGATGTAGCGCTTGTCGAAGGTCAGCTTGACGCCGAGCACCTGCTCGCCGTCCCACTCGCCCTTGCAGACGATGCCGTAGTCGGGAATCGAGGTGGCGTCGGAGCCGGCGAACGGGCCGGTCAGGCCGAAGCACGGCACCTCGCGGCCATCGGCCAGGCGCGGCAGGTACTGGTCCTTCTGTTCCTGGGTGCCGTAATGCACCAGCAGTTCACCCGGGCCCAGCGAGTTCGGCACGCCGACGGTGGAGCTGACCACCGAAGACACCGACGCCAGCTTCTGGATCACCTTGTGGTGGGCCAGCGCGGAGAAGCCCAGGCCGCCGTATTCCTTCGGAATGATCATGCCGAAGAACTTGTTCTTCTTGATGAAGGCCCACAATTCCGGCGGCAGGTCGGCATGGACGTGGGTGATTTCCCAGTCGTTGACCATGGTGCACAGCTCTTCGACCGGGCCATCGAGGAAGGCCTGCTCTTCGGCGGTCAGCTGCGGCTTGGGGTAGTTCAGCAGGATGTTCCAGTCCGGATCGCCGGTGAACAGCTCGCCTTCGAAACCGACCGAGCCGGTTTCCAGCGCGATGCGCTCGGTCTGCGACAGCGGCGGCAGCACCTTGCGGAACACCTTCATCATCGGGCCGGTCAGCAGCGGCTTGCGGATGAACGGCAGCAGCAGCGGCACGGCGATGACGGCCAGCACGGCCGCAGCGACGATCGTGGCGGTCTGGTTGACGTAGGGCACGAACCAGCAGGCCGCCAGCAGCGCCAGGCTGATCAGCGTCCAGGTCAGCAGGCGCATGCGGTGGTAGGCGACGAACGCGCCTGCCAGCAGCAGGGCGAGGAAGGGAAGAACGATGCTCATGAGCGTGCTCCGGTGACGTGCTCGTTTGTGGCGGACGAAGCTGCGGCATCCACCGCAGGCAACACGTCCAGATAGTCCAACACAGTAGCGGTAAAGGCGTCGTTGTCATCACCGGCGACCATGTGCGTGGCCTGCGGCAACTGTACGTGGCGCGCGTGCGGCGCCAATGCCAGGAATTCGGCGACGGTCTGCGGCGTGACCAGATCGCTGCGGCCGCCACTGACCAGCAGCAGCGGGCACTTCACCTGCCGTGCGGCCTCGGCCAGCGCGTCCTGGTGCTGCTCGCTGTCGCGGGCCAGTTCGGCCACCAGGCGCGGATCCCAGTGCCAGCGCCAGCGGCCGTGGCCATCCTCGCGCAGCAGTGCACGCAGCGACTGCTCGGATTTGCGCGGGCGGTGCGGCATGTACGCGGAGATCACGTCGGCGGCCTGTGCCAGCGAGGCGAAGCCATCGGGATGGGCGGTCATGAAGGCGAGGATGCGTTCGACGCCGGCGGTGTCCCAGCGCGGGGTGATGTCCACCAGCACCATCGCCGAAAACAGGCCCGGCCAGCGCGATTCGGCGAGCAGGCCGAACAGGCCCCCCATCGAGGCGGCCACCAGGACCGGCGGGCGCGGCTGCTCGCCGGCGAGCACGATCAGGTCATCAGCGAACTGTTCACCGTGGTAGGGCAGGTCGGCGGCGTTCCAGTCCGAATCGCCGTGGCCGCGCGCATCGTAGGCCAGCGTCTGCAGTCCGGCGGCGGACAGTGCCCGGGCGGTGGCATTCCACGCGTGGCGGGTCTGGCCGAAGCCATGCGCGAACAGCACGCGGCCGCGGCGACCGTGGTCGCTGGCGGTGGCCGCCAGGCGGGCGCCATGGGCCGCCTCCAGGCGCAGGTCATGGAACGCAGCGGGAGTAGGGGACGTAACCATACTCGCTAGTATGGATGGCTGGTGATGGAAGTCAATACCATGCAGTATGGTGCGCTGCGGAAGGTGCCATCCCCCGTGCCGCGACAGTTTCGGCCGCAACGGCGTACTGCAACGAACCCCGCCGTATGGTTAAATCACTCCATGAATCAACCTGACGCTTCTGCCGGCGAACCGCGTGCCGGCCGCAACAGCCGCCTCAGTGCCGAAGACTGGGCACAGGCGGCCCTCGACCTGATCGCTGAACAAGGTGTGGGCGCCGTCGCGGTGGAGCCGCTGGCGCGCCGCCTGGGCGTGACCAAGGGCAGCTTCTACTGGCACTTCCCCTCGCGCGATGCGCTGCTGCAGGCCGCGCTGGAACGCTGGGAACTGTTCGAACAGGAGCAGGTCTTCGGCAGCCTGGAAGACGTGCCCGATCCGCGCGCGCGCCTGCGCCAGCTGTTCCAGATGGTGGCCCACGAAGTGCAGCCGCACATCATCTACAGCGAGCTGCTGAAGGCGCTGGACCACCCGATGGTGCGGCCGGTGATCGACCGGGTCTCGCAGCGCCGCCTGGATTACCTGGTGGCCTCGTTCCGCCAGGCCGGACTCAGTTCGACCGATGCACGCCATCGCGCGCGCCTGGCCTACGCGGCCTACGTCGGCTTCCTGCAGCTGTCGCTGCAGCTGCAGCAGCCCAAGCAGGCACGCGAGGATTTCGAAGCCTACGTCGAGCACCTGATCGAGACGCTGATCCCGAACGGCTGAGTGCGCTTGCGTGTGGCATGAAACAAGGCCGCGGCATTGCCGCGGCCTTTTTCGTGGGTGCCGGCACCGCCAGCGGCGGCACAAAAAACAACGGCCCCTTGCGGGGCCGTTGCTGCAGTTACAGATCAATCAACCGATCAGAACTTCTGCTTGTACTGCATGTACATGTAGCGGCCCGGCAGGTCGTACTGCGGGTCGAACATGTTGTACGAGGTGGAGTAGGAAACCGGCGGGTTCTTGTCCCACACGTTGTTCAGGCCGAGCATGACCGTGCCATTCCACGGCGTGTTGTAGCGGAACTGGACGTCGTGGTAGGTGGTGGCACCCATGTGGTTCTTGCCGTTCTGGCCATCGGAGCAGTAGCCCACCAGGTCGGCGTCACCCACCGGATCGAACGGGCAGTCTTCGGTCATGCCGGACTTGTAGCGCAGGCCGTAGTTGATGCCGAAATCGCCGTACGACCAATCGACGTACACGTTGGAACGGACACGCCAGTACGGATCCTGGTCGAGGTAGCGACCGGCGCGACCATCCAGCGGAGCATCTTCAGTCGACTTGGTGTCCCACTTGGCCAGGTAGGTGCCGTCCAGGCTGATGCTGAACTGACCGAACGAGGTTTCCGGCAGTTTGTACACGATGCCCAGATCCCAACCTTCGACCTTGTAGGACGCCAGGTTCTGCAGCGGCATGTCGACGTTGGTGATGGTGTAGCGCTGGGTGGCAGTACCGTAGTTCGGATCACGGGTGATCAGGCCACAGTAGGCTGCCTGTTCCTGCGGCGAACCGCCGTAGCAGCGATCCATGATGTCCTGGATGGCCGGGCGGGTGATCGCGTTTTCGATCTTGATCTGCCACCAGTCCAGGGTCACGTTCAGGCCCTGCACGAAGCTCGGGCTCCACACCAGGCCCAGCGTCTTGCTGGTCGAGGTTTCCGGCTTCAGATCCGGGTTCGAGGTCCAGGTGAACGGTTCCGGCGTCTGCTTGTTGGCGCCGCTGCCGGCACCCGGCTGCTGGAAGTTTGCCGGCACGCCTTCGGCGGCGCACTGTACGGCAACCGCACCGGTGCGACGGCCGCTGGAGGCCGAGCAGGGATCGGCATAGGTTTCGAACGAATCGGTGTCGCCGCGGTACAGGTTGTTGATGCTCGGCGCGCGGAAGCCTTCGGAGTAGTTACCACGCACCATCAGGTCGTCGATCGGCTTCCAGCGGAAACCGAACTTGTTGTTGGTGGTGTTGCCGAAGTTGCTGTAGTCGGAGAAGCGCGAGGCAATGCTCAGGTCCAGCAGCTTCGCACCCGGCAGGTCAGCCAGCAACGGAACCGACAGTTCCAGGAAGACCTCATCCAGGTCGTAGCCACCCTTGGTCGGTGCGGCGCCGTTGCCGGTGCTCAGGCCAGCAGCAATGAACGCATCCGGATCGAACTGGCCACTTTCCTTACGGCCTTCATAGCCGGCTGCGAAACTCAGCGAGCCGGCCGGCAGCTGGACGATTTCACCGGAGATGTTCGCGTAGTAGCTCTTGGAAACCAGGCTGGCCGAGTCATGCGCGGTGAACGATGCATAGTCCAGTGCTGCCTGGCTGACCGAGCCGAGGCCGCCCAGCGGGTTGATCGGCACGCAGCCCGGAATCACATCGCCGCCTGCGGTCAGGCAGACAGCCTGGCCGCCCTGCATTGCCGACGGGCCATAGGCTTCATCCAGACGCTGCACGTTGAACAGGCCGTAGGTCAGGTCGTTCTGGTCGGTCTTGTCGTAGCGGTAGCCAACATCCCAGTCGAAGTTGCGGCCAGCAAACTCGAAGAAGCCTTCGAAGCCACCGTAGAAGTGCCAGTTCTTGACGTTCTGGTTGAACGAACGGCCGCCGGTTTCATTGAAGCGGCGGTTCACGCCCGTCAGCTCTTCGCCGTACGGGTTGTACATGCTGTCGGCGCTGAGGGTCATGCCGGTGACCGGCATGGCAGCCAGCAGCTGCTCGGACTTGCGTTCGTTGTACATCGCCTCGGTGCGGAAGGTGATGTTGTCGGTGACGCTGTACGAGCCGGTGGCGAACAGCGAGGTGCGCTCGTTCGGGGTCAGCAGGTAGTTGTCCGGCGAAGTGTTGTAGCCGTGGACATTGGAATCGAACGGGGTTTCAACACCGTCGATGATGACGTAGCGCTCGTCATTGCGGATGTACGAGCCCGGGATGCCGGTGCTGCTCTGGCCGCCGAAGAACGGGGGGCCGCCTGCAGAGATCTTGCGATCACCTGCCATGACTGCCTTTTCGTTCACGTAGGACACGCCCATCACGACCGACGCACGGTCGGTGGTGGTGCCGATGGTGAAGTCGGCGGCTTCGCGCTCGCCGTCACCAGCGCTGTACTGGCCCTTGTAGACGTTCGCTTCGGCGCCGTCGAAGTTCTGCTTGGTGATGATGTTCACCACGCCGGCAATGGCGTCCGAACCGTAGATGGTCGAAGCGCCGTCCTTCAGAACGTCGATGCGGTCGATCATCGCCACCGGGATGGTGTTCAGGTCGACGCTGCCGTCCAGGCCGGTGGTCCAGCGGCGGCCATTGACCAGGACCAGGGTGCGCTCGGCGCCCAGGTTGCGCAGGCTGATGCCGGACGAACCATCACCACCGTTGTTGAAGGTGCGGTTCAGCGCCGCGCCGTTGGCGGCGACGCGCTGCAGGATGTCGGCGACCGAGGTCACGCCCTGCTTTTCGATGTCTGCGCGGGTCAGGCTCAGAACCGGCTGCGAGGTCTCGATGTCGGTGCTCTTGATGCGCGAGCCGGTGACCGAGATGCGATCCAGGTTGGTCGCTTCCTGCGCCTGGGCGGTGACGGACGTTGCCGCACCAGCGATCAGCGCGACGACGACAGCGTCACGCAGCGTGTTGGACTTGAAATTCATTGGCTCTCTCTCTCCAAGAAAACTTGGCTGGGGTAATGCCTGCGCACACGGAGCCAAACAGGGCTCCAAAAAATACGAGGCTGAATCGATAGTAACGGCCCCCCCCGAAAAATTAAAGCCGTGTTAATTCACGCAATTCATACGGTTTCACCTGAAAGGAGATATTTGATTTCAATGACTTATGCCGGGGCAGGGCAGGTTGTCGCCGCACCGGACCGATGCAGAAAGGAAAAAAACTTTCAGTAGATAGGTGTCGACGGGTATCGAAATGTACCGAGTCGGCCGTTCAGCCTTGACACAACGGTACAAAAACGAAACGGGCGCCTTGTGGCGCCCGCTGCTGGATACTGGATAGGCCCGGTCGCTTGTACGCGCTTACAGGTCCTGCTCGTAGCGTACGTACGGCACGGTGCCGTCGTCGTTACTTTCGTTGCGCGGGGAGAACGGATTCTTGCCGCGGCTGATCACGTTCTCGGCACCGACGGTCAGTTGCCCCGACCACGGGGTACGCCAGGTCAGGCCGATGCCCAGGCCCTCCCACTTGCCCGGCTTGCCGGGAACGTCAACCACGCGGCCGATGATGCTGCCGGTGAAGTTGCCGTAACCGGCACCCAGGCTCAGGCTTTTGCTGTCCCAGCGGTCGACCAGCGCCGGCGATGCATCGGAAATCGGCACCAGGCGCGCCTTGGCGTAGGTACCGGCGATGGAGACGAAGCCTTCGCGGCCGATGTTGCGCTGGGCGAACACGGTCAGGTCGTTCTGCTCGGCGCGCAGGGACGGGGTCTTGTTCGGCGAGGCCAGCCAGGCCGGCAGCGTCTCGCGGCTGGTGCCGGCGGTGATGCCCAGGCGGTTGACGCCCCGGTTCAACGCGGCGGTGCCGGTCAGGCGACGGGAGTTCGGGCCGATGCCGTCATCGTCATCGCCGAGGCTCGCCAGCATGCACTGGCTGGCCAGGCCGCTGATGCTGGTGCCGCTGCTGCTGTTGCACAGCAGGCCCAGCGAATCGCCCGAGGACAGGCCGAAGGCGGCGTCCAGCGAGTTGCGGCCGAAGTGCCAGCGGGCACCGGCGGCCTGCTCACCGGTCGGTTCCAGGTACAGCAGGGCCTCGACCTTGCCGCTGCCCTTGTTCCAGACCGGCAGCACGGTGCGGGTGTCCTTGCTCTGCGCATGCGCGCCCGTGATCGCGCCAAGGGCGATCAGCAGGGCCAGCGGTAGACGCAGGAAGGTACGCATCGGACCAGTTCAGACAGGGATGAGCAGCGGAAGTTCCCGCTGGGGCGGGAACTCGATCCTAGGGTGTTTATGAAATCTTAACAAGCCTTGATCCTCCCCAGAACACAAGACCTGCTCATTCATTGAAGTCGTTCAGGTGCCGGTACAGTCCCCTCGGCACCGTGGAACAGTATGCCGAACTCCGTCAAAGGAAAGTGATACTCCCGTCCGCAGAATTCGCAGCGCACGTCCACCGAACCGGTGTCTTCGGCGGCCGCGCGGGCTTCTTCCTCACCCAGCGAGACCAGCATCGAGGCCACCCGCTCGTGCGAGCAGGAGCAGCCGAAGGCCAGCGGCCTGCTGCCCATCAGTTCCGGCTTCTCCTCGTGGAACAGGCGGTGCAGCATCTGCTCGGCCGGGGTGGCCAGCAGTTCGGCCTTGCCCAGGGTGTCGAACAGGGCGCTGGCGCGGGCCCAGCCGTCGTCGTCGCCTTCGTCGCCGGGCAGTTTCTGCAGCAGCAGGCCCACGGCGCCGTTGCGGTCGGCGGCCAGCAGCAGGCGGGTCGGCAGCTGCTCGGACTGGCGGAAGTAGTCCTCGAAGGCCTCATCCAGCGCCGGCGCGGTCAGTGCCACCAGGCTCTGGTAGCGCTGCGGTTCGCGCGGGTCCAGGCCCGGGTTCTCGATGGTGATCGCCAGCAGGGCGTCGCTGCCCAGGCTGGACAGGTCGCGCGGCGCGTCGGCGCCGTCGGCCAGCTGGGCGATGCCGCGCAGGGTGCCGGCGGCGGTGCACTCGGCAAACAGGGTGCGCAGGCCGGTGTTGCTGCGCAGCTGGATGGACAGGCGGCCGTCCACCTTGGTGTGGCCGGTGAACAGGGCCGAGGCCACGCAGGCCTCGCCGAGCAGTTCGGCGGCGTTGTCCGGGTAGACGGCGTGGGACAGGATTTCCTGCCAGGTGGCCTGTAGTTGCACGTGCACGCCACGGACGCCGGCGTCGGGCAGCAGGAAGCGGATCAGGGAATCGGGTTGGGCGGTCATCGGCTCACATCGCGCGTAAACAGGGGCGGTTGCCGGATAATGCGCCGACAACCAGGCATGAGAAGGATGCACCAGTAATGGGGGCAGGGGGAGAGCAGGACAAGGTGGAGGCCGCAGGGGCCGCAGCGACCACGCCGGTGCGCCGACGCTGGCGCTGGAAGCGGTTGCTGTGGCTGCCGGTGCTGTTCGTGGGCTTCAGTTGCCTGCAGGTGCTGGTGCTGCGCTTCGTCGACCCGCCGTTGTCCACGGTGATGGTGTGGCGCTACGGCGAGGCGCTGGGCGAGGGTGACTGGTCCTACCGGCTGCATTACCAGTGGCGCGACCTGGACCAGATGGCCCCGAGCCTGCCGATCTCGCTGGTGGCGGCCGAGGACCAGCGCTTCCCCGACCACAACGGTTTCGACCTGCAGGCCATCGAGAAGGCACGTGACCACAACGCCAAGGGCGGGCGCCTGCGCGGGGCCAGCACGATCAGCCAGCAGGTGGCCAAGAACCTGTTCCTCTGGCAGGGCCGCAGCTGGATCCGCAAGGGCCTGGAGGTCTGGTACACGGTATTGATCGAGGCGTTCTGGCCGAAGGAGCGGATCCTGGAGATGTACGCCAACATCGCCGAGTTTGGTGATGGCGTGTACGGCGCGCAGGCAGCGGCACGGACGTTCTGGGGCAAGGACGCGGCGCGGCTGGCACCGGGCGAGAGTGCCCGGTTGGCGGCGGTGCTGCCGGCGCCGCGGCGGTACAACGCGGCCAAGCCGGGGCCGTACGTGCAGCGGCGGGCGGCGTGGATACAGCGGCAGGCCCGGCAGCTGGGCGGGGCGGGGTATCTGGAGGAGTAACGGTTGATCGTTTCGCGGCGCCTTCCGGTTCATGGGTGAGGCGGAGGGCTACCGCAGGCAGGACACGCGGTAAATACGTCCATGTAGCTCGTAGGCGCCGTCCATGGCGCCTACGGTCCTGCCTGCGGTAGCCCTCCGCCTCCGGACAGTTTCCTGCGCGGGCGGAACGAGAGCGGGAATTCAAAAGAAAGAAGCAAAAAGCAGAATCAAAAGCTGTGCCAACCAAGGTTGGCATCTACCAGAAGCGGGTGATCGGCTCTGAAATGCACCGCGCTCGCGGGAACGTGTCCAGAGGCGGAGGGCATGGCCGTGCAGGACCGTGAGGCGCATGGATGCGCCGACCGAGCCCCCATGGATGGGTTTACGGCGTGTCCTGCACGGCCATGCCCTCCGCCTCGTGCTCGCATCAGGAAGGCGCTGCTCTTGAGCTCTGGCTCTGGCCTTTAAAAGCGGGCCGGCGGGCTGCAAGCCCGCCAGCGACGTACAATCAAGGCATGAGCCGCCAACGCCTGACCTTCGTCATCGCCGCCCATAACGAGGAACTGGCGCTGCCCCAGCTACACCCGCGCCTGTGCGCGGTACTCGACGCGCTGGGCGATGTCGACGGCCACATCCTGTACGTCGATGACGGCAGCACCGACGCCACCTGGGAAGTGATCGAACACCTGGCCCATCCCGATCCGCGCGTCTCGGCATTGCGGCTGTCGCGCAACTTCGGCAAGGAGGCCGCGCTGACCGCCGGCCTGGACCAGGTGCGCGAAGGGGCGGCGATGATCCTCGATGCCGATGGCCAGGATCCGCCGGAACTGGTGCCGACCTTCGTCGCGTACTGGAAGCAAGGCTATGACAACGTCTACGGCACGCGCCGGGTGCGCGACGGCGAAAGCTGGAGCAAGCGCGCCACGGCGGCCCTGTTCTACCGCGTGATCGGCCGCCTCTCGCGCACGCCGATTCCCGCCGATACCGGCGACTTCCGCCTGCTTTCGGCGCGCGCGCTGAGCGCGCTGCGCGAGATGCGCGAGCGCCACCGCTTCATGAAAGGCCTCTTCAGCTGGGTGGGCTTCCGCCGCGTGGCCGTGCCCTACCACCGCCATGCGCGACTGGCCGGCAACAGCAAGTTCAGCCTCTGGAACCTGTGGAACTTCGCCCTGGAAGGCATCACCGGGTTTTCCACCGTCCCGCTGCGGGCAGCGACCTACCTGGGCCTGGCGACCGCCGCGGCGGCGTTCGTGTTTGGCGTGTGGGTGATCGTCAAGGCCGCCCTGTACGGCGACCGTGTGGCGGGCTGGCCGACGATGATGGCGGTGATCCTGTTCCTGGGCGGCGTGCAGCTGATCGCCCTGGGGCTGGTCGGGGAGTACCTGGGCCGCCTGTACGAGGAGTCCAAGCAGCGGCCGCTGTACCTGGTTGACGCGTGGCTAGCACCTTCCGTGGCAGACTCGGGCCTGCAACCCACCCTGGGAGGGCAGGCAGATGACGTCGGTACGGCAACTGTTGGACGGCAAGTCCCCTGAAGTGCATGCGGTCGCGCCCGGCGCGGCGGTGATCGATGCGATCCGGCTGATGGCGCAGAAGGGCATTGGTGCGGTGCTGGTGATGGACGGGCCGCGACTGGTCGGGATCCTGTCCGAGCGCGATTACGCGCGCAAGATCGTGCTGCACGATCGTTCCTCGCGCGATACGGCGGTGTCCGAAATCATGACGGCGAAGGTGGTGACGGTGTCGCCGGGCGAGCAGGTGGAGCACTGCCTGCAGCTGGTGACCGACTACCGCATCCGTCACCTGCCGGTGGTGGAGGGCGGATCGGTGCTGGGGGTGATTTCGATCGGCGACCTGGTGAAGGCGGTGATCGACGCGCAGCGGCGGGAGTTGGACCAGCTGCAGCAGTACATCGTGGCGGGGTGAGTTTTTCGCTGGCGGGCTTGCAGCCCGCCGGCCCGCTTTCTGAAGCCAGAGCCAGAGCCAGAGCCAGAGCGCAAGAGCAGCGCCTTCCTGATGCGTGGGAGGCGGAGGGCATGGCCGTGCAGGACACGCGGTAAATACGTCCATGTGGGCTCGATGGCGCCTTGCTCGAGTGCGCTGTCCTGCGCACTCGGCAAGACCGGGTTTGGGCGTCCTGCCCAACCCGCCCGAGGCATGCCTCGGGCCCATGGCGCCTACGGTCCTGCACGGCCATGCCCTCCGCCTCTGGACACGTTCCCGCGAGCGCGGTGCATGCACTCGCAGCCCCCGCTTCTGGTAGGTGCCAACCTTGGTTGGCACAGCTTTTGATTCTGCTTTTTGCTCTTTTCTTTTGAATTCCCGCTCTCGTTCCGCGCGCGCAGGAAACTGTAAGGAGGCGGAGGGCTATCGCAGGCAGGATCGTAGGTGCCATGGATGGCGCCTACGAGCTACATGGACGTATTTACCGCGTGTCCTGCCTGCGATAGCCCTCCGCCTCGTCCCATGAACCGGAAGGCGCCGCGAACAACGCTGTAAACCTACTTGGCGTACTGCCCACCGCAGTTGGCATCCTTGCCCGGCCCCGTTTCGATCGTGGCCAGCAGCGCTGCCGGCGGGGCGATCGTCCCCAGGGCCAGCGCAACCGCACCGCGCAGGCCCAGGGCCTTGAAGTCCGGGCGGAACGAGGGATCCTTGAACGTGCCGCCGATGCGCAGCGGTGAACGCAGCACCAGGATGCTCTTGTCCTTCGGCCGCGGCTTCAGCAGCAGGTCCATCTGCTCGCCGCGCAGGCTCACGGTGCCTTCGCCGATGATGATGGTGTCGGTGGTGTCCACCGCCAGTGCGCGGCTGGTCATCAGGCCGTCGCGTACGCCGAAATCGGCGAAGGCGCAGCGCAGGGGAATCTGCCGGTCACCGGTGAACAGGAATTTCAGCGACTCGGTGATGTCCAGGCCAGCCAGTTCCATCACCAGGTTGCCGACATGGCCGCGGCCCATCGCCACGCCGACATCGCCGCTGCTGCTGCCGAGCATCGCGGCGATGGAGTTGCCGCGGCCGGCCAGGTCGATCTGGCCGCTGATACCACCCTTGGCCTGTTCGGCCAGCTTCGCATCCGGGAACAACTGGCCCAGCTGCACGCCGCGCACGCTGGCCTTCAGGGCCGTGGCAATCTGCGGCTGGCGCGCGTCCATGCGGATGGTGCTGCGGATGTCACCGCCGGCGACGCCGAAGTTGAGCGGGTCCAGGCGCAGCACACCGTCGTCCAGCAGCAGGTGCGCGTCCATGTCATCCAGCGGCAGTGAGGGCGCATTGATGCGGTGGGCCTTCCAGCGCACGTCGGCATCCATCGCGCGCAGCTTGCCCAGGTTGTACGGGGTGTCCGGCAGTACCCGCGGGCTGGCGGCAACCTGCGCAGCCTGTGCCTTCTGTTCGGCGTTGGCGGTCTCGCCGCCGCCGGTCTTCGGCGGGGCACCGACGAAGCCGGCGAGGTCGTCGAAATCGAGCCGGCGCGACTCCAGGGTAGCGGTCAGGCGCGGACGCTCACGGCCCACTTCGAACTGCAGGGTACCGCCCAGGTCGCTGTCGCCGACCTTGCCGGTGAACCCTTCGTAGCGCCACACGTTGTGGTCGCGCTTGAGCCGGCCGTCGAGGGCATACGGCGGCGAGGGCGGTATGGCGATGCCGAGCAGCGGGTAGAGGTCGGCCAGGTCCTGGCCACTGAGTGCGAACTGCAGGTCGAACACCTGCAGCGCGAACGGGTTGGTCAGCGTGCCGGTTGCCACGGCGTGGGTGCCGCCGGCGCGACCGTCCAGATGGATGCGGAACGGATGCTCGCTGTCGGTCAGCTGCAGCGGCGATTCAGTGCCGCCACTGAGGGTGAACGGGTTGCCCTGCCAGCGGCCCTGGCCTTTCACCAGCAGAGGGGGCGCGGCGTCGGCCTGTTTCGGTTCACCACTGCGCACGCCGACGCGGATGTCGGTGCGGCCCAGCGCGTCGAGGAACTGCAGGCGCCCGTCGTCGATGCGCAGGCCCTTCAGTTGCAGCGAGCTCTTGCCATCGCTGGCGGGCAGGAAATCCCAGTTGCCGGGCTCGCCCTTGCGCGGGGCGGTTTCCAGCAGGACGTCGGGGCGGGTCAGGCGCACTTCGGGCAACTGGATGCTGCCGCGCAGCAGCGGCCAGACCCGGATGTCGATCTCCACGCGATCCGCGTTGGCCATGTTGGCCTGCTTGGACCACGTGGCATTGGCAAAGGTGATCGCATCGGCGCGGATGGTGCTGGTACGGCCGAGGTCGACGTCCAGGTGGCCGATGTGCAGGGCGCGCCCGGTACGGGCCTGGACCGCGCGTTCCACCGGGCCCTTGAACCAGTTCCAGTCCCACAGTGCGATGAGGATCAGCAGTGCGGCCAGCAGGAACACCAGCACGGCCAGCCAGCGCTGGCCACGCGGGCCGGGGCGGCGAAGTCGCCAGCGCGTCGTGCGCGGCGCAGCAAGGGCAGGGGCAGCATTCACGCTGCCATGGTTGCCCCATCCGGGTGGACGGGGCGCGAAGCGCTCATGTGCATGGCGTGCACATGGGCGCCGAACGGCCTCGCTACAGCACCTGCATGGTCACCGCGACAAAGTGGCAGACGCTGCCGCCGATCACGAACAGGTGCCAGATCGCGTGCGAATAGGGGATCGATTCGCGGTGGTAGAAGTAGGTGCCCAGCGTGTAGGACAGGCCGCCGGCGAACAGCCATGCCAGCGTGCCGCCGTCGATGGAGGCCCACATCGGCTTGATCGCCACGATCACCAGCCAGCCCATGGCGATGTAGATGCCGGTGGAGAGGGCCTTGAAACGGCCGGTATAGAACAGCTTGAACACCACGCCGCCCAGGGCCAGGGCCCAGATGGCGGTGAACAGGCCCCAGCCCCATGGCCCGCGCAGGCCGATCAGGGTGAATGGCGTGTAGGTACCGGCAATCAGCACGTAGATCGCGCAGTGGTCGAAGACCTTCAGGCGGCCCTTCGCCGTAGGGTGCTGGATGGCGTGGTACAGCGTGGAAGCGGTGTACAGCAGCAGCAGGGCGATGCCGAACACGATGGCGCTGGCAAGCTGCCAGCCGTCGCCGTAGATGGCGGCCAGGGTGATCAGTACGGCGCTGGCGGCCAGCGCGAACACGGCGCCGAGCCCGTGGGTCAGGGCGCTGGCGATTTCTTCACGGATGGAAGCAGCAGTCGTGGAGGACATGGCAAGGACGGATTTCGCGGGGAGGGGGGACCCGCAGCCCCCCTATCATCGCCGCGATGGCGGGCGCTTGCACCCCCGCCACCGTATGGGGGATGAATCCGCGCCCATCCACGCATGGCGTGGATCTACCGGGGCGCGGATCCGACCCCGGGGCGTCAGCCCGCCGGGACGGTATGCGCTGCTTCGCGGGTGGCCGAGAAGCGCACGTCCGGCGCGCGTTCCTGGGCCAGCTGCAGGTTCACCCGGGTCGGGGCCAGGTAGACCAGGTGGCCGGCCGCATCCAGGGCCAGGTTCAGCGCGTTCTTCTCGCGGAACTCTTCCAGCTTCTTCTCGTTGCTGCAGTGGACCCAGCGGGCGGTGGTCACGCTGACCGGCTCGAAGGTCGCTTCCACGCCGTACTCGTCCTTCAGGCGGTAGGCGGCCACGTCGAACTGCAGCACACCCACCGCGCCCAGGATCAGGTCGTTGCTGGTGAGCGGGCGGAAGAACTGGGTCGCGCCTTCTTCCGACAGCTGGGCCAGGCCCTTCTGCAGCTGCTTGAGCTTGAGCGGATCGCGCAGGCGCGCGCGGCGGAACAGTTCCGGGGCGAAGTTGGGGATGCCGGTGAAGGTGACCGCTTCGCCTTCGGTGAAGGTATCGCCGATGGAGATGGTGCCGTGGTTGTGGATGCCGATGACATCGCCCGGCCAGGCTTCGGCGGCGATCTCGCGGTCGCTGGCCATGAAGGTCAGTGCGTTGGCCAGCTTCATGTCCTTGCCGGTGCGCACGTGGAAGGTTTTCATGCCGGCGCTGAAGCGGCCCGAGCAGATGCGCATGAACGCCACGCGGTCGCGGTGCTGCGGATCCATGTTGGCCTGGATCTTGAACACGAAGCCGCTCAGCTTGTTTTCCTCCGGCGCGATGATCCGGCCGGTGGTGGTGCGCGCCTGCGGCGGCGGGGCGTGCTCGACGAAGAAGTCCAGCAGCGGCTGCACGCCGAAGTTGTTCACGCCCGAACCGAAGAACACCGGGGTCTGCTTGCCGGCACGGTAGGCATCCAGGTCGAACGGGTGGCTGGCGCCCTGCACCAGTTCCAGTTCATCGCGCAGTTCGGCCAGCATCTGTGCACCGATCTTCTCGGCCAGGCCGGGCGCATCGATGGACGGGAAGATGGTCGAATCCTGGCGGGTGAAGTTGCGGCCCGGTTCGTACAGGTGCACCTCGCCGGTCAGCAGGTGCACCACGCCCTTCAGGCGCTGGCCCATGCCGATCGGCCAGGTGACCGGAGCGCACTGGATGCCCAGCACGGTCTCCACTTCATCCAGCAGTTCGATCGGGTCCTTGCCCTCGCGGTCGAGCTTGTTGATGAAGGTCATGATCGGGGTGTCGCGCAGGCGGCAGACTTCCATCAGCTTGATGGTGCGCTCTTCCACGCCCTTGGCCACATCGATCACCATCAGCGCCGAGTCCACCGCGGTCAGCACGCGGTAGGTGTCCTCGCCGAAGTCGGCGTGGCCGGGGGTGTCGAGCAGGTTGACGATCTTGCCTTCGTACGGGAACTGCATCACCGAGGAGGTGACGGAGATGCCGCGCTCCTTTTCCAGCGCCATCCAGTCGGACGTCGCGTGGCGGGCGGCCTTGCGGCCCTTCACCGAACCGGCCATCTGGATCGCGCCTCCGAACAGCAGCAGCTTTTCGGTCAGCGTGGTCTTGCCGGCGTCAGGATGGGAAATGATGGCGAAGGTGCGGCGACGCGACGCTTCGTTGGCGACTTCGGACATGGCAGTGGCGCCCGCCCGGGGCGCTTTTCAAAGAGATAAGCGCCCGATTATACCGGCCGGGGCCGGTCAGCGCCCGGTGCCGCCTTCGGCTTCGCCCTGGCGGGCGAACTGCAGCTGGCCCTGCGCGGTGAAAATATGCACCGGCACCGAGCGCAGGCCCATGCCGCGGTTGACCTGGACCACGAAGTGCAGGTGCGGCGCGGTGCTGTAGCCACTGTTGCCGGACAACCCGATCGGCTGCCCGGCCTGCACCGCCTGGCCGGGACGCACGCGCATGCCGCCCGCCTGCAGGTGGCCGTACAGCGCCATGCTGCCGTCGCTGTGCAGGATGCGGATGAAATTGGCACGGCCGGCATCGCGCTCGCGGTCCTGGCCGTTGGCCTTGAAGCCATCCTGCACCTGCATGACCGTGCCCTCGCGCGCAGCCATCACCAGGGTGGCCTCGGGCAGGGCGAAATCCACCGCGTCGCGGTTCTCTTCGTCCTGGTGGCTGAAGCGTCCGTTCGGGGCCTGGTCCACGCGCAGCCGTGGCGCCTGGAAGGGCAGCCGGTAGGCCACGTCCTCGGCCCGTGCGGCGGGGTTGCCCGGCACCGACTGCAGGCGCACCTCCAGGCTGCGGCCATCGGCCGGGGCCGGCAGGTGGCCGACCACCAGGCTGCCACCGCCCTGTATCAGCGAACGCAGCGGCAGGCCTTCGATGGCGCCGCCGGGCGCCGGCCGCAGCTCGATCTGCACCGGGCCTGCCAACGGGTTGTCGATGCGCGCCTGCCATTGCCCGCCCATCGCCTGCAGCTGCAGCCGGGTGGTCGGCGCGGCCTGCGGGGCATCGTCACCGGCCGCGGCCGCACCCGCCTTCGGCACCAGGCCCCAGCCCTGGCGCCAGTCGCTGGCGTGGACGGTTGCGCTGGCCAGCAGGCACAGCAGCAGGCAGGACAGGGGCAGGCGGGGCATCGACGGATCCAGCGGAAAGGGCGCTGGCGACTGTAGCGGATCCTGAACGCGGGGATCGGGCGCAGTTCCCGGAACGGCGGTTCATTTATTCCATCGCTTTATCCGTATGAAGGGATTGACAGGTCCGGAAAGGGCTGGCATCGTGGCTCCACCATCGAGACCGGCAGAGGGACAGGCCCTTTGAAGCCGGGGCAGCCCGCAGGCGCGAAAGCGTCCGCGTAGGTGCCAAATCCTGCGGGGACCGTGGCGTCCACCGAAAGATGGTTCGAACCATGCACCGTACGTGCATCTCGAACGCGAGCCCCGCGAAGGCTCGATGGCCGATTTCCCACACGGATCCCGCCATGAGCTTCGCCCCCAGCACTGCCGCCCGCCCCGAATCCTTTGTCCCTGTCAGCGTGCCGGTCGATGACCGCGTGCACGCCGAGCGCGGCGAGTTCGCTGCCGTGCTGTCGATGCGCCACGCCGGGGCCAGCCCGGTGCGCCTGCGCTACGAGTGGGTGGGGCCGGCCAACGCGCCGGTGGTGGTGCTGGCCGGCGGCATTTCCGCCCACCGCCATGTCGCCTCCAATGCACAGTTCAGCGAAAAGGGCTGGGCCGAAGGCCTGGTCGGCAGCGGCCGCGCGCTGGATCCGCAGCAGCTGCGCGTGCTGGCCTTCGATTTCATCGGTGCAGATGGCGCGCTGGACGTGCCGATCGACACCGCCGACCAGGCCGATGCGCTGGCGCTGCTGCTCGATCATCTCGGCATCGGCGTGCTGAAGGCCTTCGTCGGCTACTCCTATGGCGCGCTGGTCGGCCAGCAGTTCGCGATCCGCCACCGCCGCCGCGTGCGCCAGCTGGTCCTGGCCAGCGGTGCGCACCGCCCGCATCCGTATGCCGCCGCCTGGCGCGCCCTGCAGCGCCGTGCGGTTGCGCTGGGCCAGCTGCAATGTGGCGAGGACCATGGCCTGGCGCTGGCCCGCCAGTTCGCCATGCTCAGCTACCGCACCCCGGAAGAATTCGGCGAGCGCTTCGATGCGGCGCCGGAAGTGGTCAACGGCCGCGTGCGCGTGGCCGCCGAAGACTACCTCGATGCCGCCGGCGCGCAGTACGTCGCGCGCACGCCGGTGACCGCCTACCTGCGCCTGTCCGAATCGATCGACCTGCACCGCGTGGACCCCGCCGCCATCCTGCCGCCCACCGTGGTGGTGGCGGTGGAAGGCGACCGCCTGGTGCCGCTGGCCGACCTGGTCGGCCTGGTCGAAGGGCTGGGCCCGCGCGGCAGCCTGCGCGTGCTGCGCTCGCCCTACGGCCACGACGCCTTCCTCAAAGAAACCGATCGCATCGATGCGATCCTCGCTACCGCCTTCCGCACTTCTGGAGAGTCCGCATGAGCCTGTACGCCAACGAGCCGTCCTGTAGCCGCACCACTGCCGCCGTCCGCGCCGGCATCGACCGCGACACCGCCCACGGTGCGGTCACCCCGCCGATCGTGCTGTCGTCGAACTTCAGTTTCGATGGCTTCGGCAACAAGCGGCAGTACGACTACACGCGCAGCGGCAACCCGACCCGCGACCTGCTGGGCGAAGCACTGGCCGAACTGGAAGGCGGCGCTGGTGGTGTCATCACCGCCACCGGCATGGGCGCCATCAACTTGGTGCTGAACGCACTGCTGGAGCCGGGCGATACCCTGGTGGTGCCGCACGATGCCTACGGCGGCAGCTGGCGCCTGTTCAATGCACTGGCCAAGAAGGGCCACTTCACCCTGGTCACCGCCGACCTGACCGACCCGCGCGCGCTGGCCCAGGCGCTGGCCAGCCAGCCGAAGCTGGTGCTGGTGGAAACGCCGTCCAACCCGCTGCTGCGCATCACCGACCTGCGCTTCGTCATCGATGCCGCGCACAAGGCCGGTGCGCTTGTCGTGGTGGACAACACCTTCCTGTCGCCGGCCCTGCAGCAGCCGCTGTCGTTCGGTGCCGACGTGGTGCTGCATTCGACCACCAAGTACATCAACGGCCACAGCGACGTGGTCGGCGGCGCGGTGATCGCGCGTGACCCGGGGGTGCACGAGCAGCTGGTGTGGTGGGGCAATGCGCTGGGCCTGACCGGTTCGCCGTTCGATGCCTTCCTGACGCTGCGCGGCCTGCGCACGCTGGATGCGCGCCTGCGCGTGCACCAGGAAAACACCGCTTCGATCGTCGCCCTGCTGGATGCACATCCGGCGGTGGCCCGCGTCTATTACCCGGGCCTGGCCGACCACCCCGGCCATGCCATCGCCGCGCGCCAGCAGAGCGGTTTCGGCGCCATGCTCTCCTTCGAACTGGCCGACTGCGAAGGCGAAGATCCGCATGCCGCAGTGCGCGCCTTCGTCGACGGCCTGCGCTGCTTCACCCTGGCCGAATCGCTGGGCGGCGTTGAAAGCCTGATCGCGCACCCGGCCACCATGACCCATGCGGCGATGACCGCCGAGGCACGTGCCGCCGCCGGCATCAGCGAAGGCCTGCTGCGCCTGTCGGTGGGCATCGAAGCCGAGCGTGACCTGCTGGCCGATCTCGACGCCGCGCTGCAGCGCGCCGAAGCAGCGATCGGCGCGGCGGTGCGTCGCAAACAGGTGGTGGATGCATGAGCGCGCTGGCCGCAGATATTCCCGCGCTCGGCGGTGGCCGCTTGGCCCTGCTCGGCACCGGCACGGTGGGCACGGCCTTCGTGCAGCGCTACCAGGCATTGCAGGCACGTGGGCTGGACCTGCCCAGCGTGCAGTGGCTGGCCAACTCGCGCACGGCGCTGGCGATCGACCGTGACCTCGCGCTGCCGCTGGAACTGGCCCGGCGCGCGCCGCGCGATGGGCAGAGCTCGCCGCCGTGGGCCAGCACCGAGGGCCTGGAGCGCGGCGACGTGGTGGTGGATGCCACCGCCAGCGAGGACGTGGCCGCACGCCACGTGCAGTGGCTGGCCCGCGGCGTGCACGTGGTGACGGCCAACAAGCTGGGCCGCGGCGCGCAGCTGGCACGCGCACAGGCCATCGCCGAAAGCTGTGCCGACAGCGGTGCGCGCTACGGTGACAGTGCCACGGTGGGTGCCGGCCTGCCGTTGTTGAGCAGCCTGCGCGCGCTGGTGGCCGGCGGTGACCACATCCATGCCATCGAAGGCGTGCTGTCCGGGTCGCTGGCCTGGCTGTTCCATCGCTACGACGGCCGTTCGCCGTTCTCGGTGGCAGTGCGCGAAGCGCTGGAGGCCGGTTACACCGAGCCCGATCCGCGCGTGGATCTGTCTGGCGAGGATGTGCGGCGCAAGCTGTTGATCCTGGCCCGCAGCAGCGGGCTGGCGCTGGATGCGGCGCAGGTGCAGGTGGATTCACTGGTGCCGGCGGCGCTGGCGGCATTGCCGCTGGGTGAGGCGCTGGCCGCGCTGGAGCAGCTGGATGCGCCGCTCCAGGCGCGTTGGCAGCAGGCGCACGCTCAGGGCCGCGTGCTGCGCTTCGTCGGCCGTGTCGATGCCGAGGGGGCGCAGGTCGGACTGCGCGAACTGCCGGCCGATCATCCACTGGCGCAGGGTGCGGGCACCGACAACCGCGTGGCCATCCACAGCGACCGCTATCGCCAGCAGCCACTGCTGATCCAGGGCCCGGGTGCGGGTGCGGAAGTGACCGCCGCAGCACTGTTGGATGATGTGCTGCGCATTGCCGGTTGACGGCCTGCCGCTGCGCTCGCTGGGCATGGCCCGGCGCTACCGCCCGTAGATCTGCACCTTCGTAGAGCCGAGCCCATGCTCGGCTGCGCTTGACGTTGCCGGTCCTGCGCGATGAGCCGAGCATGGGCTCGGCTCTACAACGGGAACCCGGCAGGTCAACGGGTCTTCAACACCTTCAACAGCGCGGCGTTGAACTGCTTGGGATCCTGCACCTGCGGCGAATGCCCCAGCCCGGCGAATTCGACCAGGGTCGCGTTGGGAATGGCAGCGGCCGCCGCCTTGCCCAGCGCAGGGTAGTCACCCAGCGTAGCCTTCAGTTCCGGTGAGGCGCGGTCGCGGCCGATCGCGGTGCGGTCCTTCTGGCCGATGAACAACGCGGTCGGCACCTGCAGGTGCTTCAGTTCGTAGACCACGGGCTGGTTGAACACCATGTCCGAGGTCAGCGCCTGGCTCCACGCCACCGCCTGCTTGCCGGCGCCTTCGTACATGCCTGACTGCATGCGCGCCCACTGTTCATAGGCGGGCTTCCACTGGCCGTCGTAGTACACGTCCAGCTGGTAGCGTCGGATGCTGTCATAGCTGGTTTTCAGTTCGCCGGCATACCACTCATCGACGCTGCGCCACGGCACGCCCAGTGCCTTCCAGTCTTCCAGGCCGATCGGATTGACCAGCGACAGGCTGCGCAGGTCCTGCGGGTACATCAGCGCGTAGCGGATGGCGAGCATGCCGCCCATCGAGTGGCCGACCATGTGCACCGGCTGGTCACCCAGCTGCAGCTGCTGCAGCAGCGCGTGGGTGTTGGCGGCCAGCTGGCCGAACGAATACTGGTAGCGCTCAGGCTTGCTGGCCTTGCAGAAGCCGATCTGGTCCGGAGCGATCACCCGGTAACCGGCGGCCACCAGCGGCGCGATGGTCTGCTGCCAGGTGGCCGCGCAGAAATTCTTGCCGTGCAGCAGCACGACCACGCCGATCGCCTTCTTCTTCGGCGTGACGTCCAGGTAGGTCATTTCCAGCGGCTGGCCCTGCGACTGCAGGGCGAAGGTCTTCAACGGGTAGCCGTAATCGAAGCCTTCCAGGCGCGGGCCGTAGGTTGGCGCAGCCAGCGCGGAAAGGGGCAGGCAGGCAAGCAGGGCGGCAGCGATCACGCGCATGGGACAGTCCGAAGCAGGGGAGCCCCGAGCCTAACCGGAACACCGTGACGGTGTCGCCCCATGAGGTAGAGTCGACCGCTGGTCGACTACCCTCGAACAACGCGCGGAATTCCCGCGCTGCGCGCGATAGTCGACTGACAGTCGACTCTACCGAGGGCCCGAACCCAGCCCGCGGCGCTACCCCTCAGCACTCGATGACGTTCACCGCCAGGCCACCACGGCTGGTTTCCTTGTACTTGTCCTGCATGTCGCGGCCGGTATCGCGCATGGTCTTGATGACCTTGTCCAGCGAGACCTTGTGCTTGCCGTCGCCACGCATGGCCATGCGCGAGGCATTGATCGCCTTCACCGCACCCATCGCATTGCGCTCGATGCACGGAATCTGCACCAGCCCGCCGATCGGGTCGCAGGTCAGCCCCAGGTTGTGCTCCATCCCGATCTCAGCGGCGTTCTCGATCTGGCTGGGGTTGCCGCCCAACGCTGCGACGAGGCCGCCGGCGGCCATCGAACAGGCCACGCCCACTTCGCCCTGGCAGCCGACTTCGGCGCCGGAAATCGAGGCGTTTTCCTTGTACAGGATGCCGATCGCTGCCGAGGTCAGCAGGAAGTCGAACACGCGCTGTTCGTTCGCGCCCGGGCAGAAGCGGTCGAAATAGTGCAGCACCGCCGGCAGCACGCCGGCCGCGCCGTTGGTCGGCGCGGTGACCACGCGGCCACCGGCAGCGTTCTCCTCGTTCACCGCCAGTGCGTACAGGTTGACCCAGTCCAGCGTGGTCAGCGGGTCGCGCATGGCGGCTTCGGGCTTGGACGACAGCTCGCGGTACAGCGCCGGTGCACGACGGCCGACCTTCAGGCCGCCCGGCAACACGCCTTCCTCGCGGATGCCGCGCGCCACGCATGACTGCATCGCGCTCCAGATCTCGCGCAGCTGGGCGCGGATCTCGTCCTCGCTGCGCCAGCACTTTTCGTTCTCGAACATCAGCTGGGCGATGCTCAGGCCACTGCGCGCGGTCTGCGCCAGCAGTTCATCGCCGCTCTTGAACGGGTAGGGCAGCGGGGTTTCATCGGGCACGATGCGATCATCGGCCGCATCGTCCTGGTTGACCACGAAGCCGCCACCGACCGAGTAGTAATCGCGGGTGGCGATCACTTCGTCTTCGGCGTTGTAGGCGGTGAAGCGCATGCCGTTGGTGTGGTACGGCAGCTTCTGGCGCTTGTTCATGCCGAGGTCGCGCTTCTCGTCGAAGGCGATCTCGTGCTGGCCCATCAGCTGGATGCGCTTGCTGCTGCGGATGCGTTCCAGGGTGGCCGGGATGATGTCCGGGTCGATCAGGTTCGGGCGCTGGCCTTCCAGGCCGAGCAGGATCGCCTTGTCGGTACCGTGGCCGCGGCCGGTCAGTGCCAGCGAACCGTAGACGTCGGCGCGGATGCGCGCCACTTCGTGCAACCGGCCCGGGTCGAGCAGCCAGCGGTGGATGAAGCGCTCGGCGGCCTTCATCGGCCCGACGGTGTGCGAGGAGCTCGGGCCAATGCCGATCTTGAAAACGTCGAACGTGCTGACAGCCATGGTTGCCGTACTGCGGGTACCGGAAGAGACCGCTATTCTAGCGGTTCATGCCGCCCGCCATGGCTGCGGCGCAGCATTTCCGCCAAGGGGGCCGGACCGGTGTTGACCCTGTTCCAGCGTGATGATTGCCACCTCTGCGACATGGCCTTGGCCGAGCTGGCCAAGGCAAGGGCGCCGGAGTTCGATTCGGTGTTCCTGGACGACCAGCCCGGGCTGGAGGCGCGCTATGGCGCGCGGGTGCCGGTGCTGCGCGACGAGGCCGGTGACCGCGAGCTGGACTGGCCGTTCGATGCGGCCGGCGTGCAGGCCTGGCTGGCTGCGGGGTGAATCCGCCGGGCATGGCCCGGCGCTACCCAACATCAACGTTCCAAGGTAGCGCCGGGCCATGCCCGGCGGCAGGCCCGTGTTATTTCGCGTCGAACTTGACGATCGTGCTGATCGAGGTCTCGTCCGGGATGGTCTTGGTGTCGGCCCAGTCGCCGCCGCCCACGCCGAAGTCCAGGCGCTTGACCGTCGCCTTGCCGGTCAGCACCGGCTGCGTGCCCGGCTTCCAGGTGAAGGTGAGGGTGACCGGCTTGCTGACGCCGCGCAGTTCCAGCGTGCCGTCGGCGGCGTACTGGTCGTTGCCGACGGCGCGGAAGCCCTTGGCGGTGTAGTGCGCGGTGGCGAACTTGCCGACATTGAAGAAATCGGCGCCCTGCAGGGTCGAGTCACGGTCGCTGTTGCCGCTCTTGGCGCCGGCCAGCGGGATCACCACGTCCAGCGAACCAGCAGCCGGGTTGGCCGGGTCGAAGCTGAGCTTGGTGGCAAAGCCCGGGAAGCTGCCGGTGAACACTTCGCCGTCGTACTTGGTGGCGAACACCAGGATCGAGCCGGCGCCGGGGGCCTGGGCGTAATCGGCGGCCAGCACCGGGGCGGTGGCCAGCATGCCGGCCAGGGCGGCGGCCACGGCGGCCGGGGTGGTCAGTTTCAGGGTCATCGGTCAGTCCTTCTGGGGGGAGGCGAGCCAGCCGCGCGGCAACATCCGCGAGAGGGTGGCATCACGCTGGAACAGGTGGTGGTAGAAGGCAGCGCCGGCATGGGCCAGCACCACCGCGATCAACAGCCAGAAACCGTATTCGTGGATGGCATGGGACACCGCGACGGTCTGCGGGTCGGGGCCGCTCAGCTTGGGAACGTCGACCAGGCCGAACCAGCGGAACGGGCGCAGGCCGCTGGCCGAGTCATACAGCCAGCCGGACAGCGGAATGGCGAACATCAGCACGTACAGCAGCACGTGGGTAGCGCTGGCGATGCGTTCCTGCCAGCTGGGCACGCCCGGCACCGGCTTCGGCGCACCGGCATACAGGCGCCAGCCGAGGCGGAACAGCACCAGTGCCAGCACGGTGATGCCGATGGACTTGTGCGCGGTATAGACCCAGAAATATTTCGGCGTCTTGGGCAGTTCACCCATGGTCAGGCCGACGATGCCCAGGGCAAGGATCAGCAGGGCGATCAGCCAGTGCAGGGTCTGGCTGACACTGCCCCAGGCGGCGGGAGTGTTCTTGGCGGTCATCGGGGATCCTTGGGGGCCGTCGTGCTGTCGGAGTGGGAATCAGGGGCGGGAGTTCCCGGCGCATCGCTGCGGTCGAACGCGGCTTCTGCCTCGATCCTCACCTGTACGGCATCGCCGATGACGCCCGGCCACGCGGTGATGCCGAAGGCACGCCGGCTCAATGTGGTGGTGGCGGAAAAGCCGACGGTGCGGCGGAACGGTGGCAGCGGATAGCGCTTGACCGCGTTGAGAGTGACATTGAGCACCACCGGCTGGCTGACCCCGCGCAGGGTCAAGGTGCCGGCGACCTGCGCATGCTTCTCGTCGACCGGCTCGACGTGGGTGGAAACGAAGCGCGCGGTGGGGAAGCGTTCGCCATCGAGCAGGCTGCGGGCGAGGGTGGCCTGGTTCCACTTGGCATCACCCAGGTCCAATCGCGACACGGGGATCTCAACGTCCAGAGTCGCCTCCCGCCAGTTGTCGGGATCGAACCGCAGCTGTCCCGCACTGCCGGAAATCGTGCCCATCGCCTGCGAATAGCCGGCATGGTCGATGGCGAACAACACGCGGGTATGCACCGGGTCGATGCGCCAGGCATCGTTGCCCGCCCACGCCGGGGCGGCGGCAAGCAGCAGGGGCAGCAGGGCCAGGCAGGAACGCATCGGCAGGGCTCGGCGGAAAGGTGCCTCGATCATACGCACAGGCCCTGCACTGCGCTGTGTGCACGGCTGCAACAGTTCGTGGTGGCAATGCCGCTGGAAACAGCCTGTTGCAGCGATGACCCCGGCCCTGTGTGACAATCGGCGCAGGACAGGGGGTTCAGGATGAAGAGCGGCTGGCGCCGGTACTGGCGGTGCATCGCGGGGGCAGGTCTGTTGCTGATGGCGTTGGCCACCTCGGCGGCGACCTTCGACATGGCAGGTGAAACACCGCGCCTGCGCCGATTCGGTGCGGCCGAAGGCTTGCCGTCGCGCATGGTCCTTGCCTTGGCCGAAGACCGCAGCGGGCACATCTGGGCCGCCACCGACGGTGGCCTGGCGCGCTATGACGGCGGCACCCTGCGGGTCTGGCAGCACGATCCGGAACAGCCCGGCTCGCTGCCCGGCAACGAAATCGAGACGCTGCTGGTCGATCCGCTCGACCGCGTCTGGGTCGGCATCAACGGCAAGGGCGTGGCCCGGCTGGATGCGGACCGCGAGCGCTTCATTTCCTTCGACGCACTCAACAACGAATGCCAGGGCCAGGTCTGGACGCTGGCCTATGCCGAAGAGGCACTGTGGGTCGGCAGCAGCACGCACGGGGTCTGCCGTTTCGGCGAGGACGGCAGCCTGCGTTTCTTCCGGCAGGCACCGGGTGGGCTGCCCAGCGACACCATCTACAGCAGCCTGGTCGACGCGCAGGGCCGCCTGTGGCTGGGCACCGAAGCGGGCCTGGCGCGCTGGAACGGCACGGCATTCGAGGCGGTTGCCGCGCGTGAACTGGGCGCGGTGAGCGTGCTGCGGTTGAGCCGTGATGCCGAGGGCGCGATCTGGATCGGCACGCAGAACGATGGCCTGTACCGGATCGATGCGCAGGACCGGGTGAGCCGGCCCCGCTGGGCCGACAGCGCCCAGCTGCGTTCGGCGATGGTGCTGGCCGATCGCCAGGGGGGCTACTGGGCCGGCACTTCCGACGGCCTGCTGCGCGGTGATGCGAGCCAGCTGCGGCGGCTGGAGGGCGATCGCGGCAGTGGCTTCCTGACCAGCCACAGCGGCGTGCTGGATCTGCTGCAGGATCATGAAGGGGGCATGTGGGTTGCGCTGTTGACCCAGGGCCTGGCCTACCTGCCGCCGGACTGGCGGCGTTTTTCCACGTGGTACCAGCTGGATGGACGCCCGCTGGACAGCCAGTACCTGCTGAGCGCGGCCAGCGATGGCCGCAACTACTTCGTCGGCTCGGCCCACGGCGTCTACCAGATCAACGCACAGGGCACGCTGAGCCTGCTGGCCAGCGACCGCGAACTGGGCAGCGGCGCGGTATGGTCGGTGCTGCCGCGCCCGGATGGCCAGCTGTGGCTGGGCCGCGCCGGACGCCTCAGTGTCTACAACCCGGCCCGACGCACGCTGCGCGACTGGCCCATCGCCGGTGGCGCCGACCTGCGCCAGCGCATCGACCTGATGCGCCAGGCCCCGGACGGCACGGTCTGGATATCGGTGATGAACATGGGCCTGCAGCAGCGTGCGGCCGATGGCCGGGTGCTGCGGACCTTCGAGTTGGCGGCGCTGCGCGGCGAAGGCGATGCGCCGGTGGAGCAGATCCGCTTCGATGCGCGCGGGCAGGCCTGGCTGGTCGGCGCGATGGGAATCTGGCGCGAGCAGGCCGAGCGCTTCGTGGCCGTGCCCGGCGTGTCGCAGGGGCAGATCTACGACCTGGTCTGGATCGACCCGCAGCAGCTGTGGCTGGCCAGGCAGGGCGCATTCGAACGCTACCAGTGGGATGGCCTGGGCCTGCGCCTGATCCAGCGCGTCGACGCGACCTACGGCATGCCGCCGGTCAGCATGGGCGGGCTGGCGCTGGCCCGTGATGGACGCGTGTGGGCCACCACGCCGCGTGGCCTGGTGCGCTGGGATCCGCAGACGCGGCGCGTGCAGCAGTTCAACGAACGCGATGGCCTTCCGGATGCCGAGTTCACCGGTCGGCCGCCGGCCATCGGCGCCGACGGCCGCGTGCTGGCGGTGACCCAGACCGGCCTGGTCGGTTTCGATCCCGACGCGGCCGATGTCGTGCTGCCGCCGTCGCAGCTGGTGATCGCGCAGGTACGCGTGCGCCGCGACGATGCGCGTGGCTGGCAGCCGTTGCCGGCGGACGGCACGCTGCTGCTGGGCCCGGATGATCGCGACCTGCAGATCGACGCGCGCCTGCTGTCCTATGCCAATCCGCAGGGCAACCGCTACCGGTTCCGCGTCGACGGCTACGACCAGAACTGGGTGGAGCAGGGTGGCGATGGCCAGCGCACGCTGTCGCGGTTGCCGCCGGGGCTGTATTCCATCGAAGTGCAGGCCGCCACCGCCAGCGGGCCGTGGACGGCCTCGCAGCGGCTGCAGGTGAAAGTGCTGCCACCGTGGTGGCGCAGTGGCATGGCCATCTTCGGTTATCTGATGCTGGGTTCGCTGTTGCTGCTGGTGACGGTGTGGTCGATCCGCCGGCGCCTGCGGCGGCGCCAGCAGTGGCAGCTGACCGTGCACAAGCAGCAGCTGGCCGAGCAGGCCTCGCAGGCCAAGAGCCGCTTCCTGGCCACGCTGGGCCACGAGGTGCGCACGCCGATGACCGGCGTGCTGGGCATGAGCGAGCTGTTGCTGGCCACCGAACTGGACCCGGTGCAGCGCAGCTACGCCGGCTCGATCCAGCAGGCCGGCAGCCATCTGCTGCGGCTGGTGAACGACGCGCTGGACCTGGCCCGCATCGAGGCCGGGCGGCTGGAGCTGGATATCCGTCCGTTCGATCTGAACGGCCTGCTCGACCAGGTGCAGGCGCTGATGCAGCCGATGGCGCAGCAGCGGCAGCTGGCGTTCCGGCGCGAGGACGCGCTGCCCGGGCCGATCTGCGTCAGCGGGGATGAAATGCGGATACGGCAGATCCTGCTGAACCTGCTTGGCAATGCGATCAAGTTCACCGAGCGTGGCTACGTGGGGCTGGGCGCCCACCTGCAGGAGGGGGGCGGCGCGGTCACTTTCGAGGTCAGCGACAGCGGCCCGGGCATCAATGCCGAGCAGCAGCGCCGGCTGTTCCACCGCTTCGAGCAGGCCGACGGGCCGCGCACGGCCTCGCGCTATGGCGGCAGCGGGCTGGGGCTGGCGATCTGCCAGGAACTGGCCGTGGCGATGGGCGGGCACATCGACGTGGACAGCCAGCTGGGCAAGGGCGCGCGTTTCCGCGTGCATGTGCCGCTGCCGTGGACGCGCCAGGCGGCGTCGCCGCAGAGCGAGGCGGCCGCGGTGCCGGTGCTGCCCGCCCTGCGCATCCTGCTGGTGGAGGACGATGTCACCGTGGCCGACGTCATCGCTGGCCTGCTGCGCGCGCGCGGACACCAGGTGGTGCACGTGCTGCATGGGCTGGGTGCGCTTTCGGAGATCGCCACCGACGGCTTCGATGTCGGCCTGCTCGACCTGGACCTGCCCGCGCTGGATGGCACCGCCATCGCCCGCCAGCTGCGCGCGATGGGCTACGAGCTGCCCCTGGTGGCGGTGACCGCGCGTTCCGATGCCTATGCGGAAACCCAGGTACTTGCCGCCGGCTTCGATGGTTTCCTGCGCAAGCCGGTGACCGGTGACCTGCTGGTGTCAGCAATCCTCCAGGCCCGGTCAAAACGCCAGATAGACGTCTGATCGGGACAATCGCTGGCGTGAATGCCCTGACTTTCGGTTTACCATGCCGACGCCGCACAACGCGGGGTCCATCAACAGGCAGCGTGAGGAGGCAATCGGTGGCGTATCTGCGGGCAGCGACGCTGCTGCTGATCCTCCTGTGCGTGCTGGCGCCCGTGGCCGCGCAGCCGGTGCCGCCGACCCCGCGGCAGGTGACCGTGTTCGACGGGCTGCCGTCCAACACCGTCAACCGCATGGCCGAAGACCGCTACGGCTACCTGTGGATCGCCACCAATGACGGCCTCGCCCGCTACGACGGGCGCAACTACCGCGTCTGGCGTTCCGAGGACGGGCTGCGCGACAACCGCATCTGGACCGTGCTGGTCGATGCCCAGAACGAGCTGTGGATCGGTACCGAGAATGCCGGCGTGGTGCGGATGTCGGCCGATCGCCGGCAGCTGCGCTTCTACGACCGCAGCAGCCAGCCGTTGATGGCCAGCAACACGGTGTGGAGCCTGGCCTCGACGCCGGACGGCGCCATCTGGTTCGGCACCTACGGCGGTGGCCTGTACCGGCTGGATCGCGGTGACCGCCTGCAGCGCTTCCTGCCCGAAGTAGACAACCCGCGCAGCGTGCCGGCCGCCTCGATCCCCTTCCTGGCGACCCTGCCCGACGGCACCTTGTGGGTGGGCACGAAGCACGGCGTCGCGCGCTGGACCGGTACCGATTTCGAGCGCATCGAGGCCGGTATGCTGCCCAGCCAGCTGGTCAATGGCCTGACCGCCGAACCCGACGGCAGCCTGTGGATCAGCACCGTGGCCGGCGCCACCGTGCGCCGGCCCGACGGCCACTTCGAGGCGCCGCCGTGGCAGTTGCCGGCCGATGACCAGGTGCTGGGCATGATGCTGCGCGATGAGCAGGGCGGGCACTGGCTGGACACCCGCAGTGGCCTGGGCCGCGCAGTGAATGGCCAGTACCAGACCGTGCCGCTGTACAGCGCGGTGGCGCGCGGCCAGGTGCGGCCGAACTGGGCGGGGGCCTACGAAGACCGCGAAGGCGGCATCTGGCTGGCCAGCACCAATGCCGGCCTGTGGCACCTGCTGCCGCGCTGGTGGCAGTTCTCGGTGTTCTCGCGGCTGGAGGACGATCCATCGTCGCTGCGCAATGCCTACGTGCTGGGCACCAGCCCCTCGGCCAATGGCGGGGTGTGGACGGTTGGCAGCCACGGTGCGCTGGATCGTTTCGATCCGCGCAGTGGCGACATCGAACAGCATCGGACCTTCCTCAATGGCATGCATTGGCTGACCTCGGTGCGCGAGGATCGACGTGGCCAGGTATGGGTCGGTTCCACCGACGCACTGCTGCGCTACGACCCGCGCAGTGGCGCGCTGCGGCGCTGGGACGGGGAAAGCGGCGCCGATGCCACGATGGAGGGCAACATCGATGCGATGATGACCTGCGACGGCGACAGCCTGTGGCTGATGCTGCCCTCGGGCCTGCAGCAGCGTGACCTGGACGGCCACCTGCGCCGGCAGCTGGAAAACGGGCGTGACGGCCTGCAGGCCGGCCAGCTCAACATGGATGTCGAATGTGGGCCGCAGGACCGGATCTGGCTGGCCAGCAGCCGCGGCCTGCTGCAGTGGCAGCCCGATGCGCAGCGCTTCCAGCCGGTTCCCGGGGCGCCGGCCACGCCGGTGTATGCGATCGACGTCGGCGCCAATGGCCAGGTGTGGTTGTCCGAGGACGGGCGCCTGTCGCGCTACCTCTGGCGCAACGGGCGGCTGGAGCGGCAGGCGGTGATCGGCAGCGAACAGGGCTACCCGGCCATTGCCGCGACCGGCCTGGTGGTCGATGCGCAGGGCGTGGCCTGGGCCAGCGGTGCGCGCGGCCTGGTGCGGGTGGGGGACTCTGGCCAGAGCGTGCGCCTGTACGGTGTCCACGACGGCCTGCCCAGCCAGGAATTCCGCGACCACACGCTGATCGCCACCGCGAGCGGGCGGCTGGTGGCCGGCACGCCGGCTGGCGTGGTTGCGTTTGATCCCACGCTGGTACGCCCATCGACCCGGCGCGCGCCGCTGGTGATCGAGCGGGTGGAAGTGCGCCGCAACGAACAGGTGCTGGACCTGACCCACGACACGCCGTTGCAGATCGCCGATGGCGACCGCGACCTGCGCATCGTCGCGCGCCTGCTGTCCTTTGCCGACTCGGCATCCAACAGTTACCGCTACCGGCTGACCGGCTACGACCCGGACTGGGTGGAAGTCGGGCCGGGCGGCGAACGCCTGTTCTCGCGCCTGCCGCCGGGCGCGTACCGGCTGGAAGTGCAGGCCCGTTCGGCCGACCACGTCTGGTCGCGGGTGGAAGCCCTGGAGTTCCACGTGCAGCCACCGTGGTGGCGCAGCCTGTCCGGCGTGCTGGTGCTGGCCTCGATCGGCCTGCTGCTGACCAGCTGGTTCGCCTGGTTGTACCGGCGCCGCCTGCAGCGCAAGCACGCCTATCAGCTGGCCCTGCACAAGCAGGAACTGGCCGAGCAGGCTTCGGCTGCCAAGACCCGGTTCCTGGCCAACCTGGGCCATGAAATCCGCACGCCGATGACCGGCGTGCTGGGCATGAGCGAACTGCTGCTGGCCTCGTCGCTCGACCCGCAGCAGCGCGGGTACACGCAATCGATCCGCCATGCCGGCGAGCACCTGCTGCACCTGGTGAACGATGCACTGGACCTGGCCCGGATCGAATCGGGGCGGCTGGAGCTGCAGTCGCGACCGTTCGCGTTGAACGGCCTGCTGCAGGACCTGGCCGCGTTGATGGGCCCGCTGGCCGCCCAGAAGGGCCTGCGCTTCGTGCTGGACAACCAGCTGCCGGCGGGTCTGCAGGCCACCGGCGATGCGATGCGGGTGCGGCAGATCCTGTTGAACCTGCTGTCCAACGCGGTGAAGTTCACCAGTCGCGGCACCATCACCCTGCACGCGCGCTGCGAGGACGGCCCGCGTGGCCTGCACTTCGAGGTGCACGACACTGGCCCGGGCATCAGCCAGGAACAGCAGCAGCGCCTGTTCCGCCGTTTCGAGCAGGCCGACGGCGCCCGCACTGCAGCGCAGTACGGTGGCAGTGGCCTGGGCCTGGCCATCTGCCGCGAGCTGGCGCAGGCCATGCAGGGCCGTATCCGGGTGGAGAGCCAGCTGGGCAGTGGTACCCGCTTCGAAGTGAGTCTGCCGCTGCCGCTGCAGCAGGATGGCGTGGGCGAGGGGGGTGAGGCGGTGCTGGGTGAGGGCGCAGTGGCGAACATGCCGGCGCTGCGCATCCTGCTGGTGGAAGACGATGCCACCGTGGCCGATGTGGTGGTGGGCCTGTTGTCCGCACGCGGGCACCAGGTGGTGCATGCGGGCCACGCGCTGGCGGCGCTGCGCGAGATCAGCGCGGGCGACTTCGATGTTGGCCTGCTGGATCTGGACCTGCCGGGCCTGAGTGGTTTCGAGCTGGCCCAGCACCTGCGCAACCAGGGCTACATGCTGCCGCTGCTGGCGGTGACGGCGCGGACCGATGCTGACCTGCAGGAGCAGGTGGAGGCGGCGGGCATCGGCGGGTTCCTGCGCAAGCCGGTGACGGGTGAGCTGCTGGTCGAAGCGATCGCGCGGGTGCTTGGGCGGTAGGTTTTTTTGCAGGGCTTGCAGCCCTGCACCTGCAGAATCAACTTCAACTTCAAAAGCCTGCATTCCGTGGGTTGGCGGGGTGGGTCCGGTTGAGGGGGACGCTGCAAGTACGTCCATGTAAGCTCGGTCGCCGCATCCATGCGGCTCACGCCCCCTCAACCGGACCCACCCCGCCTTCGACAGATTTCTGCGATCTGCTGGAACGGCGTTCTGCTTTGGTGGGTGCCGACCGTTGGTCGGCACGGGGGCGGATCCAATTTTGATTATCGATATCTGACGGATTTCATCCACGCATGGCGTGGATCTACTGGAACGGCGTTCTGCTTGGGTGGGTGCCGACCGTTGGTCGGCACGGGGGCGGATCCAATTTTGAATATCGATATCTGACGGATTTCATCCACGCATGGCGTGGATCTACTGGAACGGCGTTCTGCTTGGGTGGGTGCCGACC
>NZ_JASGBW010000003.1:0-284052 GCF_030053215.1 Stenotrophomonas sp. PFBMAA-4
GGTGGGGCGGTGTGGGCTTGCAGGACCGCAGGCGCCATGGATGGCGCCTACGAGCCCCCATGGACGGGTTTACGGCGTGTCCTGCAAGCCCACACCGCCCCGCCATCCCACGGAATGCCGCTCTTGATCTTGCTTCGGCTTCGGCTTCTGCAGGTGCAGGGCTGCAAGCCCTGCCGAACACCCACCTACTTCCGCGGCAGGTAGGTCACCAGCGAAAGGTCATGCCGGCTCTCCGGCACCAGCGCCACGTACTGCAGATCCAGCAGGCCGCGTGTGGGATGCATCAGCTTCTTCGCGCCCTCGTCGAAACGACGGACGTCGTGCTCCGGCCACCACAGGCGGAACGTCTCGCTCTGCGCCGAGATGTCCTCGGCCAGCGCCAGGAACGGCGCCTTGTCCGGCGCCTGCGCCATGGCCGCGCGGAACCCGGCCAGCAGGCCGCGGCTCATCTCTTCCCAGTTGAGGATGCGCTCGCGGTAGGGGGCATACAGGAACATCAGCCACAGCGTGTTGCGCTGGTTCGGCGGGAACTGGCTGTAATCCACGAACAGATCGGCGATGGCCGCGTTCCAGGCCAGGATGTCGAACCGCGTGTTGCGTACATAGGCCGGAAGCGGCTGCATCGCCTCCACCAGCTGGCGCAGGCCGTCGGTCACGCTCTCGTCCGGCGACTCCAGCGGGACACCGTAACCGGACAGCGCAAAGGCATAGGCGCGTTCGTCATCACTCAGGCGCAGCACCTTGGCCAGGCGCTCCAGCACCTCCGGCGAGGCGCGCACTTCGCGCCCCTGCTCGATCCAGGTGTACCAGCTGACGCTGACCCCGATGGCCAGCGCCACTTCCTCGCGCTTCAGCCCGGGGGTGCGCCGGCGCCCGGCCGGCAGGCCGAGCGTGGCGGGATCGACACGGGCACGGCAGGCTTTCAGGAAGCCGCCAAGTTCCTTGCGTTCACTCTCGCTGCGCATCATCGCTACCGCCGCACTGGTTATCTGCTAGCCCGCGAAAAGCAGCCAAGCATGGCTTGGCTCTACAGAAAGCCGATTCAGCCGCCCTCCGTTGCGGAAGGCGGTGACCTCCACGCAGGCGCGTGGATCAGGCATCGATGCGCTTGGAACCCACCGCCAGGCCGGCCTTCAGGCTGGCCTCGACGAACTCGTCCAGATCGCCGTCAAGCACCTTCTGCGTATCCGAACGCTCGATGCCGGTGCGCAGGTCCTTGATACGACTCTGGTCGAGCACGTAGTTGCGGATCTGGCTGCCCCAGCCGATGTCGGACTTGGTCGCTTCCACGGCGTCCTTTTCGGCGTTGCGCTTCTGGATCTCCAGCTCGTACAGCTTGGCGGCCAGCATCTTCATCGCGTTGTCGCGGTTCTGGTGCTGGCTGCGGCCGGTCTGGCAGGCCACGACGATGTTGGTCGGGATGTGGGTGATACGCACCGCCGACTCGGTCTTGTTCACGTGCTGGCCACCGGCACCGGACGAGCGGTACACGTCGGTACGCAGGTCGGCCGGGTTGATGGTGATATCGATGTTGTCATCGATTTCCGGCGACACGAACACCGAGGTGAAGCTGGTGTGGCGGCGATTGTCCGAATCGAACGGCGACTTGCGCACCAGGCGGTGCACGCCGGTCTCGGTCTTCAGCCAGCCATAGGCGTAATCACCTTCCACGCGCAGCGTGGCCGACTTGATGCCGGCGACGTCGCCACCCGACACTTCCATCAGCTCGGTCTTCCAGCCGCGCGACTCGCACCAGCGCAGGTACATGCGCAGCAGGATTTCCGCCCAATCCTGGGCTTCGGTGCCACCGGCACCGGCCTGGATGTCGACGAAGGCCGCCGCATTGTCCATTTCGCCGGAGAACATGCGCTGGAACTCCAGCTTCTCCACGTGGGCCTGGTGCTTGTCCAGATCGGCAACCACGGCCAGGGCGGTATCTTCGTCCTGTTCGGATTCAGCCAGTTCCAGCAGTTCGGTCGCGTCGGTCAGGCCGTCCAGCACCGAGGCGATGCCGCCCACGGTCTTTTCCAGGCTGGAGCGCTCGCGGCCCAGGTTCTGCGCGTACTCGGCGTTGTTCCAGACGTCGGGGCTTTCCAGCTCCCGCGTTACTTCTTCAAGACGCTCTTTCTTGGCGTCGTAGTCAAAGATACCCCCTGAGCGACACCACACGATCGGTCAGATCGGTGATGCGCTGGCGGACAGGATTCAATTCGATCATGTCGGCGGTTATGCACTAAATAGATGACTGCCAATGATACCGCAGGCGCCGGGCCTCCGGCGAGGCAGGCCGGGGGCTGGGGCCAGCACTGGACATCCCGCCACACGATCCCGGTAGACTTCCCCACCACCGCGGGAACAGGGGCCACGCGGGCCATCCCAACCAAGGAGCACCATTTCAATGACGATCATCCGTTCCACCCTGTGCCTGGCCGCCTGCCTGCTGGCCGCCAATGCCTCGGCCATCGACCTGAAGGGCCTGTCCAGCACCGGCCTGAAGGCCGGCAAGGCCCTGACCCTGTCCGACGCGGAAGTCTCGGCGGCCGCCGACCAGGCCTGCACCTACATGGACAAGGAAAACCAGGTGGTGTCCGGCAACGATCCGTATGCCCAGCGCCTGGCCAAGATCACCCAGGGCCTGGCCAACGAAGACGGGCTGAACCTCAACTTCAAGGTCTACCGCACCGCCGACGTCAACGCCTGGGCGATGGCCAACGGCTGCGTGCGCGTCTACACCGGCCTGATGGACATGGCCAGCGACGACGAAGTGCGTGGCGTGATCGGCCACGAAATTGGCCATGTGAAGCTCGGTCATAGCAAGACCAAGATGCGCACCGCCCTGCTCGCCTCGGCCGGCCGTGAAGGCCTGGCGGCCTCCGGCAACGGCAACCTGACCCAGCTCAGCCAGGGCCAGCTCGGTGAACTGGCCGAAGGCTTCGTCAACGCCCAGTTCTCGCAGAAGGAAGAGAGCGCGGCCGACGAGTACGGCTACCAGTTCATGAAGCGCCACAACTACGATCCGGCAGCCCTGGCCAGCATGTTCCGCAAGCTGTCCAGCGACGGCGGCCTGATGTCCTCGCACCCGGGTTCGGAAGCCCGCGCCGGGCGCATCGACGCGATGATCAAGAAGGACAAGAAGTAAGCCACGGGCGGGCGGACTTCCGGGTCCGCCCGTTCACACGCCTGCCAAGGCCTGCCGCAGCAACGGCAACTGTCGCCTGCTGCATGGCACTTTGACGCCATCAGCCATGTGCAGCAGGGCTTCCCCGCCGTCCAGCGGCTCGATCGAGCGCAGCTGGGCGCGGTGGATCAACCAGCTGCGGTGCGGGCGCAGGAACTCCGCCGGGTCCAGGCGCTGCTCCAGCGCCGCCATGGTGGTCCGCAACGGGTAGTCGTGACCGCGCACCCGCAGGTTCACGTAGTTCCCGGCCGCCTGGGCGTATTCCACATCGCCGGTGGCCACCAGGAACTCCTTGCCCAGCTTGCGCACCAGGAAATGCTGCGGACGCTCGACCGGCTCCACCGGCGGGCCTTCATCGGGCGGGGCCAGCAGGTGGGCCTCGCCCTGCCGCTGGCGGCCGAACCAGGCCACCGCGTGCACCGCAATCACCAGCAGGCTGTAGGTCTGCACGTCCTTGAAGAACTCGTAGAACCACTGCGCCGGCCAGGCGCCGTAGGTGTAGTGCTGGCCGGCCAAGGCGAAGGCCACCTTGCGCAGCAGCACCATGGCACTGACGTGCAGCAGCCACCAGGCGATGCCACCCATCACGTAGAAACCGATCCGGCGCCGCCAGGTGTCGGCATGCAGCGGCCAGCGGCGCGCGGCCGCATGCAGCAACGCCAGCAGGCCCAGGCTGGCCAGCGCACTGCTGAACTCCTCGATCGAGGTCGCCGCCACCGGAAAGGGCTGGCCGTCACGCAACGCCCGCATCCACTGCGCCAGAACGTTGCCCGCCGCGGTGCCCAGGAACAGCAGTGACCAGAACGCGGCGGCAAGCCGAGGCCGCCGCGACCACTGCGACCGCGCTGCAACAGGGGCGGTCGAGGCCGCCGGATCTCCATTTTCCATGCCGCCATTGTTGCCCATCCGGCCGCGCGCGCATCCGCCATTGGTCCCAGCATCCCCACCACTGGCCCCTGCGCACCCGCCACTGCGCCCCATCCGCTGGCAGCCCGGCGCTGGCAGGCGGAGGGTGCAGCTTCCTCCTGAAGGCCGCCCCCATGCACCGTCGCCATGACCTGGACACCCTGCGCGTCGCCGCCTTCGGGCTGCTGATCCTCTACCACGTCGCCATGGCCTACGTGGCCGGCTGGGATTTCCATCTCAAGAGCGCCTACACCGCCGAGTGGCTGCAATGGCCGATGATCGCGATGAACCGATGGCGCATGCCCCTGCTCTTCGCCATCAGCGGCATCGCACTGGGCCTCTCCCTGCCCGACCGGGGGCGGCTGCGGCACACCCTGCGTCGCTGTTGGCGCCTGCAGTTGCCCCTGCTGTTCGGCATCGTCGCCGTCGTCTCCCTGCAGGTGTACTGCGAAGCGCTGGACAAGGGCGACGTGGCGCCGGGCCTGTTCCGGTTCCTCTGGCGCTACTGGCAATTCCGCCCTTGGCCGGGCGGGCACTTCAGTGGCGCCGAATACGGCTTCACCTGGAACCACCTCTGGTACCTGGCCTACCTGCTGCCCTACACCGTCCTGGCCGTGGCGCTGGCCAGCCTGCTGCGACCGCTGCGCAGGGCACTGCCACGCTTGCAGCCGAGTGACCGCCTGCTGGGCAGCCTGCTGCTGGTGCTGCCGGTCGCCTGGCTGGGCTGGGCACTGCTGGTACTGATGCCACGCTGGCCGCCCACCCACGCTCTATTGAACGACGTCTACGTGCACGCCGAATCGCTGCCCCTGTTCCTCGGCGGCTTCCTCGCGGCACGCTGGCAACGCGGTTGGCATCTGCTGGTGCGCGGGCGCCGCCTGACCCTCGGCCTGGCCTTGCTGGGGCTGTGCCTGGAACTGGGCATCCGTGCACTGGCCCGGCTGCCGCATGTGGGCGACCTCGACGCCTGGGTGCTGGCACTGCCGTGGGCCCAGACCGAGCGCATCGGCCGCGCCCTTTATACGTGGTGCATGCTGCTGGCCCTGTTCGGCTGGGCGCGGGTGCTGCTGTCCCGCCCCTGGCCCGGCCTGGACTACTGCCGGGAGGCTGTTTTCAGCTGGTACATCCTGCACCAGACCGTGCTGATCGTGCTCCTGTATGCGTTGCGGCCGCTGCAGCTGGGTCCGTGGCTGGAGCCTGCGCTGCTTGTGGCCGGCACCGTCAGCGGTTGCCTGCTCATCCACGAGCTGCTGATCCGCCGCGTACGCTGGCTGCGCCCCCTGTTCGGCCTGCGTGCCGGATCGTCAGCGCTGCCCACGGCACGCGTTGCGCCGGTGTAGTGCCGAGTCCACACTCGGCTGCTCTGGCCGTGAGCCGAGCATCGGCTCGGCTCTACATAAATCGCCAGCGCTGCCCGTACCCCGTGTTGCACCGCTGTAGTGCCGAGTCCACACTCGGCTGCTCTGGCCATGAGCCGAGCATCGGCTCGGCTCTACATAAATCGCCAGCGCTGCCGGTACCCCGCGTTGCGCCGCTGTGGTGCCGAGTCCACACTCGGCTGCTCTGGCCGTGAGCCGAGCATCGGCTCGGCTCTACCTGGCCTGACTACCCACGGACGATGAGGACAACGGATGTTCCAGACGCAATGGCACCTGTGGTTGCAGCACACCTTCGACAGCGGCTGGGTGCTGTCGCTGATGCAGTTCATCAGCCTGCTGGGCTACGAGATGGCCTATACCGCGCTGATCCTGGTGTGCGCCTTCGGGGCACGCCTGCGCGCCGGCCTGTGCGTGATGCTGGCGGTACTGCTGATGGCCTGCGCCACGCATGCGATCAAGCAGAGCGCCGCCCTTCCCCGCCCTACCGATGTGGATGCAGCAGTACTCGACAAGGGCGAGCCATCGCATCCATTCGTGGTGGATGGCGGAGGCCACACCTTCTGGGCACTGCCGGACGCGCAGGCCACCGCAATGCTGCGGGCACAGCCCGACGCCGACTACGGCTTCAACAGCGGCCATGTCGGCGTGGCGACGGCCGCCTGCGCGGGGCTGCTGCTGGCCTTCGGCATCCGCCGTCGCTGGCTGCGATGGACACTGGCGCTGGGCTGGCCACTGCTGATGGCACTCTCGCGCATGTACCTGGGCCGGCACTTCCTGGCCGACGTACTGGCAGGCTGGTTGATCGGCCTCGGCGTGGCCATGCTGGCCTGGCAGTTGATGCCAGGGTTGCACGGGAATCGGCGCTGGCAGCTGCCGGTACTGCTGGGCCTCGGCGCAACCCTGGCCTGGGCCTCGCTGTGGACACCGCTCGTGCCGCTGGACGAAGCCGCGCGCCTGCTGGCGCTTGGCCTGCTGGTGGCGTGGCTGCAGTGGCGCGGCTGGCCAGCCGATCCGCGCGGCATCGTGCAACGGGTGCTGCGCGTGCTGGGCGTTGTGCTGGTCTACCTGCTGGCGCGGCCCATCATCGAGTGGCTCGCGCAGAGGATTCCGTTGCCGGATGCACCGATCACCGAGTTGCTGTGGCATACCGTCGGCACACTGCTGATCCTCGGTGGCGGCGTTGCGCTGGCACGGTGGATTCCGCGGCAGACGCAGCCCGGAGCATCACGATGACCGCGTCCCCTCGCCCCCTGATCCAGCTCACCGACGATGTACTGAGCCATGGAACCGTCTTCCGCTTTCCAGCGGCATGGCCTTATGAAGCGTTGGTCGACCTCATGCTGTTCGACAACCCTGATGAGGCACGACCCCATGGGCTGATGGTCAGCACGGGACAGAAAGCCGGACTCATCCTGGTCCTGCTCCCGCCGGAATCCGCGCATCCGCACCTGCGCGGCGTGCGTACCGAATGGCTCGTCGCGCAATGGGCGCATTGGATATACCCGGAGTGCCCGGTCGAGCAGGTCCAGGTCCTCCGCCGCTATCCCGCGCCGGTTCCGCACGCACCCGCGATGCCGGACGGCACCCGGTAGATCCACGCCCTGCGCGGATCGACCGTTCCTACCCCGTGCGACAGCCACGCGTGGCGTGGCGCTACCGCACCTCGAACTCGCCCACCAGCACGGTCTCGGCACGGTCCTTCAGCCGCAGGGTGACTGCCTGGTCTTTCTGCTGCGGCGTACCCCAGTGGGTGGTCAGGCGCAGCATCAGGGTGGTGGCGCCGGTCACCAGCTGCTGGCGGCTGCCGAAGTAGTTGGCCTCCACCTTGTACTTGCCCGGCTTGGCATCGCGCAGCGAGAACTGCTCGGGACCATAGCCGCCGGTGAAGTCCTGGGACATCTGGCCGCCCTGGTAGGTCAGGCGGTTGCCGTAGTAGGCGCGCTCGCCGTTGGGGTCGGTCACCCACAGGTCCATGTCACTGTTGTCGGCATCCCAGGCCAGCACCACCCGCAGGTCCAGCGGCATGGCCTGCAGCAGGCGCGGGTCGATGCCCCGGGTGTCCAGCTTCGGCCGGCTGCGCGATACCAGGTTGGTCAGTTCATCCAGCGCGATCAGGGCGATCCCATCGAAGCGGCCATCCCACGGGCGTACGACAACCTGGTACAGCGGTTCCAGCGCCTGCTGCGGCTTGCCGGCCGCCGCCAGCGCCAGGCCCAGATCGCGGAAGCTCTGCGGCTCCTCCTGCCCCATCGCCAGCACCTGCTCGAACACCGGCACGGCCAGTGCCGGCGCGTCGGCCTGCAGCAACCGGTAGCCGAGCACGCGCAGCAGATAGCGGTTGTCCAGATCCATCTCGGCCAGGTTGGAGAGCACGCGCAGAGCCAGCTCACGCTGGTTCTGCTGCAGCAGCAGGTCTGCCACGTCCAGGAAGAACGCGCTGCTGTCGGCATTCGCGGCGCGCTCGGCCAGGTAGCGGTCGTACAGCTGGGCGGGCGGACCCTGCCGCAGGCGGCGGGCCACCGGCGAGTCCGGCTGCCACGCTGCCAGCTGGATGCCGAGCTGACCGCCGTTGGCGGGCGAGGGTGCTGCCTCCGCAGCCGATGCACTCGCACCCGTGGCATCCAGTGATGCGGCCTCCGCCGACGGGGCCTGCCGGCGCGCACGCGCGGCCTCCATCCGCGACTCGGCAGCCATCATCGGCGCGGGCGGCGGCGGTGCCGCGGGTGCTGGCGCGGCAAGCAGCCCCATCGGCGCACTGGCCGCTGCATCGTTGGTCAGGATCTCCTTGGCTGCAGACGGCGGCGCCTGCTTCGGCCAGCTGCGGTTCCACCACTGCTGGCGCTCCTTCCACTGCGCGGCAACCTTGTCGAGGCGGCGGCGATCCTCGGCCGCACGATCGGCGACCTGGCGGGCATATCCACGGTCATAGTCGGCGCGCAGCGCGCCGGCGGGGCGGATCGCATAGCGCAGGTAGTCCTGCAGTGTCTCCAGAACGATCAGCGACGTGTCCGGCCCGACCATCCCGAACTGCTGGGACAGACGGTGCATCGCCTCGCGGTTGCTGCGCGCGTCCACCGCCAACTGCTGCAGGCGCGCCTGCGCCCACAGCCCGGCCAGCAGATCACCTTCATCACTGCGGCGGGTGGGCGGCAGCGCCTGCCACTCACCACCGGCAACCCGCACGCGCATCGGCACGCCGTCGGCGGCGAGGCGCGCATGCACCCACAGCCAGCCCTGCGCTTCACTGCGGCGATCGATCACCACATCCTGCACACCACGCCCGGCGTCGATCTGGATGTCCAGCGGTGCGGACAGCAGTTCGCGGGCGGCGGCATCCACGTCCGTACCCACGGGCACGAAACGCCCACCATGCGCCTCGCTCCAACCCCGCAGGCGGGTGCTGTCGGTGCGGGCGCCAGCGCTGCTGATTGCGAACAGGCGCTGGCCCGCAGCCAGAGCCGGCAGCGTCTCCGGCCCGTAGGTCAGCAGGCCGTCGCTGAGCAGCAGATATTCCTTTACGGTCGGCTGCGGCTGCCATCCGGCCAGCGCACTGGCGCCATCCGGGCGAACCGCCTGCAGTGCCGCGCGCAGCGCACTCCAGTTGCCACCCTGGATACGGAAGCGACGCACCGGCTCGGCGCGGTCGCGCAGCACGGTCAGCGCGACCGTGCCATTGCCCATGGCAGCGAAGTACCGATCCAGCAATGCGAACTCGCGGGTGCGGTCGCGCTGTCCGGACGATCCCGAACCGTCCCACAGCAGGCCAACCTCGCCTGGCACGGTGCGCGGCGCGCGGCTTACCGGCACCGGCAGCTGCGCCAGCAGGTAGTGGCCCTCCTCCCACTTCGCCACCTGCACGTCTGCCCGGCGTGCTGCGGGCAGGTTCCATTGAAGCTGCGCCGGCAACTGCGCCCCCTTGCCCCGCCACTGCAACCGGCCCGCGTCGATGCGGAACGGGGCGGTTCCTGCTGTGACTTCGCCCGGCGCCTGCAGCTTCAGCTCAACCGATGCGGCGCTGGCCGCGAACTGCAACGGCAGCGTCCACCGCCAACCTTGCTTGGAGAAGGCCAGCGGCTCACGCAGCACGAGCTGCACGCGACGACTGCCACCGGCCGGCAACGGATAGATGCGCAGGCGGAACTGGTTGCCGGCTGTCTGCTCAAGCAGACCCGGGTCAACCCCGCGACGGGCGATCTCCTCGAAGACCTGGCGGCCACGATCCTTGGGTACGGGCACTGCATCGCGCAGCTCGCCATTGATGTCCAATGCAAAGCCGCTGATCTGCTGGCCGTCGGCCAACGGGAACTGCAGCTCGCCTTCCATCGCGCGCCGGTTCGGGTTGTGGAACTGCAGGGTGATGCGGGTCTGGGCGATGCCGGCGCGGACCTCACCCTCGATGCTGGCCTGACGCAGCTCAATGGGCTGCTCGGCACCCGCAACCTGCAGCAGGGGGGCTGGAGCAAGCGGCCGGACGGCGGGGCGAGACTGAGCGTAGGCAGACCCGGCCAGGGTGCCGAGCAACAGGGCCAGCACGCAGGGGGCGCGGCGGAGGACGAGGGGCATTGGACGGCTCCAGCGGGAGGATGGATGGTTCAACGCCTGGGTGGGGGGAATGGGGTTGCTGGGGAGGCAGTGGGCGCGTATGCCCCTTTTCAGGACCGCCGCCTGCCTTGACCTGATTCAGAATCGCCTCCCGTCCAGTCATCCTTGCAGCGCCATGCGACGCCCCCCTGCGTCACGCAACATCAGATCTGGCCGTCTTCCAGCTGCTCCAGCACAACAGACCACCACGCGTCTTCCACGAGTGCAGCAGGGTCAAGCGTGGTCCATTCCGCCGCCATCGTGCTGATTGCAGCATCACGATTGAACCGTTGCTCTGCTGGACGCGCTTGGAACTCGCCTCGCCTAAAGGCCTCAAGCCTAGCCTGCATCTCTGACTGGGAGTAGACAACGGGACCGGAATTACCTGACCTGGCCTGCTCCTGAAATGCCTCATACAACGACAGAAACCCGAGGAAGCTGGACAAGCGACTATTGACGAACTGATGCATGCCATCACCCGCCGCAATCACCTTCCCGTCTGCTGATAGGCAGAGCAGAAGCTTCCCTCCCCACGGCTCGTGCGCGACGACGAGAAGCCCCTCCCCGCCGCATTCGGCCCTCTGCGGCGTCTCGAACTGCACAAGGGGCATTTCGCCGGGCAGTTTTGAAGGCAACCCGAGGCGCAACATCAGCTCGCTGGACAAAGGATCAAGACCAAAGTCGCTCAGTACTTTGGCACTTACCTCCAGAGAACCCGCATCGTAGATGCGAGGGAAGGAATTTCCAGTCACGTCCAGACCTCACAGGCAGGAAGACGCTGTCCGATAAATGGATGAACCACGCGTCGGAGAAAGCTCTCGATTCGATCATCAGTCAGATGGGCAGTCATCATCTACCCGCAGCTTCCCGCAATTCGTCCACCACATCAGTGAAGAACGCCAAGATGGGCTGAGGTAGGGAGAGCATCCTTCCCACGGTGACTCCGTCATCACAATCGATGCGAAGCTCGCTTCCCCTCATTGTCAGGGAGGTGACGCGGGCTTGGTATCGAGGACTCGGGATGACGACATGAAGGCCTTCGTTTTTACGAACAATGCGCAGCGACCTGGGAGCATCCCCTTCGAACACGCGGGTGATGTAGCACGTTCTTATCAGGCCGTTCTCGCAGGCCACATCAATCTTGTCATCGGCAGCGCCTGCTGTCAGGCCCGAGTTCTGCGAAAACGCAGACACAAGTCCGAAAATCAGATGGTCGAAGACACTCATTGCAGATACGAGATAGTCGACAGGCTTGTCCTTGACGCCGAACGTCAACCTCAGTGCGCCACCCGGCTGGTCGACCACCACATCTGCAACAGGAACCAGGGCGCGATCTCCTCCCGGATTCTGATCGACAAAGAAGCTTGAACTGGTGCACATATAGTAGAGCGCAGGGACAGCTCCCAGGCGGATCTCTTCCCATCGAGGATCATATGAGAATACAGATGTACTTGGATAAATCACCCTCTGCACGCGCTTTCCGACAAGGTCCATGATCGATCTGATCTCTGCTTGCTTGACCCACATTCGATGAACTGATTCAACGGCGATGTCACGATATTGAAAGAACAGTATCTCGACCAAGCCTGCTTCGTTGCAACTATAGCGCTGCGGCACCGTCCGTGCGGTCGGCTGGGCCGTAGCTCCAACCGCCCTCTTTCACTGACCATCGAGCAAGGGTGCGCTCCTATCGTAAATATTCCTGAGGCAAGGGCATCGGGCCAGCTTGCCACATGTTGTTCATACTGCCGGAAAAGCTTCCGGTGAATCATAGCGACACTTCACCGGATTACGCAGATCGAGAGTCTGCCACGGCATACCGCGGACGCAGCCTTCCCGTTCCTCATAGGAAAGATGACCTACATCCGGCAGGACCTTGCGGGCTACATGCCCAGCATTTTGGCTGCTGGAGCAACGCGCGCCCCCAGCAGTTCCGGGTCGCAGCCAGTCGTCCGACAACATCGCAGCTTTGATGCAGCGATTGCCTGGGGATGCATTTCCTCGGCAATCCGGCCCAGCGCATTACATAGTGGACCGCATGCGTTGAAATTACCCCCAAAGCAAGCGCTATCGCCGCCTTTTACATCCCCTCAAACACCAAAGGCAACGGCCCATACCCCGGCCCCATTACCTCACGAATTGCATCCCCCGACAAGCGCTCTAAAAGTTCAAAGAGATCGGCTGCAGCATATTTCATTCCACCCATTCGGGCACTGATGCAGTAGATAGGATACTCCCCATCGTTCGATTCACGCATATCCCACACAAAGTACTCGCCATTCTCACTCGCGGCAAACGGAAACAGATCACACACCTGACTGCTCCTGCCATCTGGCTCAAATTCGAAGTAGCCCTCCGCCACAGCCTCCTCCATGAAACCCCTCACCCTCAGCCCTTGATCAAAAACGGAGTCCTGATGATCCCCAATGGCAGAATAAATTATCAATAATTTCCCAAAACGACCGTAACCAAAGGAACTGGCAAACCTGCAGAATGAATCAGGCAAATATCTCCCCGCAATCACCGAAGCCCTTGCCTGCTCCAGCGGCGTTACGAATCTAGAATCACCCCTGATCTCAATATTCATTTTTCACCTGACGCTTCTTCATCCAGGGAAAAGGACGCCTACTGCGTCTGTTTGCACCTGACCACCCGCCATCTCAGCCGGTCATAGCCGTGAGTTGCACTCGACGTTTTCGACGGTTAGCGCAAGGTGCACCGGCAAGAGATCCGTAGACACTCACGAGCCGCATCGCGCGTAGCGCCGTTCGAACTCTACAGCGGGCAAGTCGCCAGCGGAAGTATGCCGGCGGATGGGGTTGTAGAACATCTCAATGTGTTTGAGTACGTCAGACTCAGCTTCGTCCCGGGCCGGGCAGATCCGTCGCTTGATCCATTGCTTCTTCAGCGCACTGAAGAAGCTCTCGGCCACTCCATTGTCGTGAGAGTTTCCTTGCCGGCTCATGCCCGGAACACTGCCAAGCTGCTTCAGCAGCGATAGCCAATCGCTGCTGGTGAACTAGCTGCCCTGATCGGAGTGAATGTTCAAGCCCGCAGCAGGCATCCGCATTGATACCGCCGATACAAGCGCTTGCAACACAGTTGGGTCCAGAGGGTGAGAGGTCACGGTTGGCGACCTTTTCAACCACTCCGGGTGGCCCGCCTCGATGTCGCGGCTTCCTTCCGTAGCCAATCTCCGCCCTCATGTCCTCCGCTCCATCAGGCGTCGAACTCGGTGGCGACTGCAGCGCTCGCCAGTCTCCCGTAGTTCACGGGTGATCTTGCGGAAGCCGTAGACCGTCCCGCTTGCCAGCCAGGCGTGGATGATCAAACTGCGGATACGATCATTTTCGCGACGACGCGACCTGTCTGGATTGCCCGCCCATGCGCAGTGTCCATTACGGCTAACGCCAAGGACTCGACACATTGCAGTCAACCTGAATTGCTTCAGATACTCACGCACGTGCTAACACGTTCCTACGGGAAGAACCCTTCAATCTGTCGTATTCGCCCTACTTTCAGCACGCCTCGCAGTATGCGCTGCTGGGGAATTTTGTCTGCCTTTCAGGACGGGCTAGGCCGCGTCCGGCAAGGCTTTCGGCTCGATTCCGAGTTATGCGACAATGCCGAATGCGTCACCGGGATTGGCGGATTTGACCCCAACCCCTTGGCATGTCGTGTAACCGGGCGTAATCCTTGCCGGGCCACCGAAAAAAGGTGGTCGGGGCTCGAAATCCCGGGAACACGACTGTAGTTAGCGCTTGCCAGCCGGCACCACCTCACGTGGTGCCGGCTGGCAATCCGTCGGCCGGCTATGGCGGGCGGTGCGTGGGGGCCTCGTGCCCGCCCGGGCCTAGTCGTGTTCCGGATTTCGAACCACGCATCGTCCGCCACCTTTATCGGTGGCGGCTTCTGCCTGCACGTTAGGAGCCACACCATGAGCAAGCCCTACTCCGCTGCCCCCACGTCCATCCGTGAAGCGGCCGCTTCCGATCCCGCCCTCGATCCCAACAGTCTCATTGCCATCCTGCACAGCATTGGTGCCGGTGGTGCGTCCGATGGCCGACCCTGGCCTGAGCGCCAGTTGGTGCCGGGACGGAGAATTGCCTTGGCAGATGCCGATTGCGCGTTGGCGGGCCAACGCGTGGTGCAAGAGATTCTGCTGGCTGCGGAACGCGCCCGCCAGAATGGTGATCCTGATCAGTATGTCGGTGATCGTGTGATGGAAGGTCTGGCGATGGCTTGCCTCGCGCTGACCGTTTTCATCCAGGAACGCGTGCGGCCGGCTACCTGACGAGCTGATCGTATGAGCTCGCGAACAAGTGAGTGGTGCAGTCGAGCAAGCTCGACTGCGTTGCTGGGGTTGCTGATACTGCTGACCCTGGCGTCGGTCGAGGCTCGGCCTGTGCCTGCGCATTGAGACGATGCGGATTCTGCACACCAGGGAGTTCGAGATTCTGCAGAGCCATGCGTAGGCATTCGTCAGTGCCAAAGCCCATGAAGGGTATGCGCTGGAATCGGGTGAGACGCCAAAGGCGTGGTTCCAGGTTCGTCACCGCGGGCGGACTGTGCTGGTGGCCGAGCATGCGCCAGGTGGGCTGGTGATTCGAGTGCCGGCGGGGGCGGAGCCGCTGGCGCCGGATGTTCTACGGTTGCGTGAGCATTTCCGGATATGGGTGGTGCATTCGAGGCCTTTGGTGGAGAAGTAGTCGCCTCGAGAATATTTCAAAGGCCAGTAACTCCTTCACGGATCAGCTCCAAAGATCTACTTCTTCCTGGCAATCTTTGCCACGAAAAGCGCATGCAGTCCGTTAGCAAGATAGGCTCCCTTTGCGCCGTCACATTTCCGCGCGGCATCTGGCCACGCGATGAATCTCCGATCTGTCCTGGTACCGCGCTGACCACTTTCAGCATCAACTTCAACCACCCTTTCCCCATGTAACTTGGCCGCATTCAAAACGATCTCTACGAACTTCTCGGTGCGCTGGTCACCCACGGGAATTGAAGCCCTTAGCTCTCCGTTGATCAGGGAATTCGGCAGGAAGTCCGCAGTCCTTGCCTTTAGGAGGCTCATGAGGCCTGAACCAACCAAGGCATAAATCCAACCATTGCCCGATGGATGAGGCTTGACGTAACGCACATGGAAGTCATCTTGGGAAACCAATGAGGAATCCACGATAGTTACATGAGCACCCTTACATTCATCGATCCGACTTCTGAATATCGGCTGCCCGGTCTCTGACTGCTCGCCCATGCTTACGAATCTAGTCGACGGATGAATCGCAAGCAACGCCTCAGCAAAATTCACCTCATCAAGAGCTGTCATAAATACACACTGTTGAATCAATTTCGAACCAGCCACTGGTTACCCCACTCAGGCCCTGCAGTGCGTGTATTGGTCGAGTCTACCAATGCCAAGCGATTCAAGCGTTGGCCCGGCACCCTTGACGCCCTGGTCGTGCAAAGCACACCAGCCTAGCCCCCCCCCCAGTACCTACTCAAGAACTTCCGCTATGTACTCCGCAAACTGCGGCATGGACGATGTACAGCTTCTTTCGGGGCATGCCGGCACAGTCTCTCCGCTGAGGTCAACGTAGGCGCGCTTTCCGCCAAGCCCCCGATAGAAGCGAGTGTTACCGGCGCACACCCAATCGCTAGCGCCCAAATAACAGATCGTCACACTGCCCCTTTATCGCTGCAGAAATAAAATCGTCGAATGTATCGGCGATCTTAGTGACACTTTCAAACTCGGGCTCAATACCGTACACGACCGCACCAGAATTCCGTCCCAAGCCAACGAACTGATAGTCCCCGCCGACAGCCATTAATATCGGCAGGTGCTCATCCCAGAATTTTCGAATATCTTCGACATCAGCATCACTGATTGCGGAGCCTAGACTCATCTTCTCAAACTCATTCCAGGAGAAAGCGCCGACCGAACCGCCTGCGAACTCATCTATTGAAACAAACCACCTTGACTCATCCTCATTCGTGAGCGAAATGAAATTCAACATAAATTCCAAGTATGAACTTGGAATACCGGGATTCACCGAATCATCGAGAACCGGCGATGCCGCATGGCCATCACTTCTCCTGACCAAAATCCAGCCGTTTCCCACCAGATAATTCACGAAGTTCGAATACAGAACTTTCACATCAACACCTGCGGCAAGCCAGTATTTTTTCCAATCTACATCCGGAGAGGATGCGCGGCGACTGCATCTCACGTAAGCCTTTCCCCCGCACCAGCCCAACAGGTACACCTGCGCATCCAAATGGTCAGGCGGCGATCGTCGGCACACCCTTGCGCAGTGCGCGCGTCAGTTTAGTAAACCACTACGTTCGACGTCGCAATGCATTTCAAACGAGTGGGCCGAAAGCTTAGCATGCAGGCGCCTGTCGATCTCGGGGTGAACAGCAAACGGCGATGAACGCGACTGGCAACGTCAAAACTGTCGGACAATTTCCTCCAGACAATATCGAATCCCCAGCAAATGGCTCGCGCCTGCCATCAGACCAATCCCGCCTCACAACTGGATACTCGCGGTCGTTAAACCCGTCGCTCGCATCAAAATAGAAGGCCCATGTCCGATGCAAATCCCACTCATTTCCCTGCGCCAGCGATAGATCGTTCCGATGGCGCGGACAGGGTGCGAAAACCACGCTATCCGGCCTGACGGACAACCTCCATGAGGAACCCGAAAAAGGATTCTGAGAAGGGCTCGAATTCGCCGGTGTTGTAGTCGAACCTTAGAACTGGATACTCCCCATCCTTCAGGCCACCGCGTGTATCGAAGTAGAAGGCCTCATCGGAATCCGGAGCAAAAATGGGAAGAATTCCTGAGGGAGAAAATCCATCCTCCCCGACCAAGCGAGCATTGTAGATCAGATCATCATCTGCCACATCTCGATTTTCCGGCTCTGCAAGGCCGAACACCGGGTCTGGACCGATAAAAAGGTTCCCATACTCAGCAAGCCAGGATCTATAGGAAGCCGGCAGAGGCAGTCCAAGCTCTCTCTCCGCATCCTCAATGAGATCTGGAGATGCAACACGACCGGGAAAAACCCTAACGCGCGATGACCCTGCGATCATCTCATCAAGACGTTCAAACATTTGTTGTTCCTCATTGCCTGCATGCAATTATATCTGCCGCCCTGGCCTTCCAGTATGAAGTCCGGAAGGCATCAAATTGACCAGAGAGAACGGAAGGGGTGCCGTCGGTATTCATTCGGAAACTAGGGTAGCGCGGCAATGTCTGCCTTTTATTATTTGGATTACGCGGAAAGGGAATGTGGAGAATCGACGTGTGCTTCTTATGTGTCGATTCCTTGATCTCGGCGAGAGACCCCCTTCGGCCGTTCATGCCCGGCGCCTCTGTCATGGTCAGGTGATGCAACTGCACGGGCCTCCCATCCTTACCGATAGGCGCAAACCCTTCCGACATTCGCTCCACATTGGTGCCGTACTTGTACTCACCTGTTGACTGATCCGTCCACCTCACTTTTCGATCGGGGTTGAAGAGGTCATCATTCTGATAGACCGTTCGCCCATCACTCGCCGTAGTTTTCCTATAAGCTAGGCCCAGAGGGTCACAGTACGTCTGCGAGTTGAAGGAAAACTCGTAGATGCCGGGACCCGCATCCAATCCCAGAGGATCTTGCGAAATGAAACTGCCAATTTGAGGATCGAAGTACCTGTTCCGATTGTGACAGAACCCCGTCTCTTCATCCCGATACTGACCTTGCAGTCTCAGGTTGAGGTCCAGGCTTCCAACCTCCGTATGCTCCTGCCCCCCCCACCCTCCATAGCATATGCTCCAAAGTACTGTTCCCGTTGCGCTTATGGCACGATTTGGCGCACCACTCAGCTCTGTGCCGTAGAAGTGAACGGTGCTGCGTACAGAAGATAGCGGCCCGCCTTCTGACAATATAGCGGTTACGCTAGGCTCGCATATGGATGGGGTTGAATGGGTTGTGTCGGCGGCAGCTGCAAGTCCGATCCGACCGTCTGAAGTTTGACATGCAGGCAACAAGATAGGCGGAGGGACTGCGGTTTTCCCTCCTAAGGTTGACGCCCCCAAGCGACCCATTCCCCCGTCATTACCGGTGCTGGGAGCACGCGAAGCGGCAGGATCCGAGGCCTTAATCTGTGAACTGGAAGATGTCGCAGACGTGCTCTTCTTCGGGAGGCGACTGATAGCACCGGACCTTTCCAGCGTGGCCGCGCCCTTGCTCGCCTCTTGAGTTGTCGGCAGAAGCCCGGCCAACGGCACAAACGTCCCCGGGTAGTACACATACTCCCGCACCCGCTCATGCAGCTTTTCCAGCCGCCGCTGCCGACGCCTTACCTCCACCAGGCTCGCCACATTACCCACCCAGACCGGCGCCGCCTCTTCGGAATCGTTGGCCTGCTGTACCTCACCCAGCAACGCATCTCCATCCCAGAAGAACCACGTCGTCTGCGTCGGATTGCGCTTGAACACCCGCCGTCCCAGCGGGTCGTAGCCGTAGTACGTTGACTGCCCGTTGCGGCGGCTCTCGGCCAACCGATGGTTGGCATCCCAGATCAGCGTCAGGTCTTCCGGCGCATCTCCATGCGGTACGCCCTTGCGCACCAGGTCGCCTGCCCGGTCAAACACGTAATGCATGCCCTGGTAGGAGCCCTCGCGCGTCCAGGTGGTCAGGTCGTCATCATCGCCGCCCACCACCTTGCGCGCCTGCACCTGCTTCACCTCGGTGCGCAGCCGGTCGCCCGCCGGGTCGTTGAAGTAGCGCTCCACTTTCCCCTTGGGGTCGATGTGCTGCAACAGGCGCCCGATCGCGTCGTAGCGGTACTCGTCCACGCCCTGTGCGCTGTCGCTGCGCCGGGTCAGGTTGCCACTGCGGTCATAGTCATAACGCGTTTCGAACAGCGGCGCGGCATCCTTCAGTACCGACTGCGAGGTCAGCAGGTTGCGGCTGTCATAGGTGAAGTCGCGCTGTAGATGCGGGCTCAGCTGCTCGCGCGTTGTGCGACCTAGCGCGTCGCGCTCAATGGAGATCGGCGACTCGTCATTGATCGCCACCGACACCGTCTGGTCCCGCAGGTCGTAGCCAAACGCCACGCGGTTACCCGCCGAGGTCTCGCGCAGGACCTCATTTCCCACTTCATCGTAGCCATAGCCGACACGGAAGCCATCCTGCAGCTCTTCCAGCAGCTGGCCCAGCGGGTCATAACGGCGCTTGACCGTGCGCGCCGGATTGCGCAGCTCGACAATCTGCCCCTGCACGTCGTAGACAAAGTGCTCCTGCACCTGCTGGCCGGGATGACGTACATCCGGCAGCGTCTTGCGGGTGATGCGCCCAAGCTTGTCGGTGGTAAAGGCGATGCGCTGGCCCAGCGGATCCAGGGTCGCCGTCAGCCGCCCGGCAGCATCGTAGCTGTAACGCCGTGATTGCCCCCAGTAGTCCACTTCCTCGACGATGCGGCCCAGCGCATCGCGTACAAGCTGGTAGGTCTCGCCGCGCTGGTTGACGACCGCGATGAGCTGTTCTTCGGTGTCATAGCGGTACTCAACGCTGTGGCCATCGGCCTGCAGGCGCTTGCCGATCTGTCCGATGCCCACGTACTGCAGCCGCGTCTGCGCGCCCACTTCATCGGTGTAGCGGACCAGCTGATCTTCGGCATCGTACTCGCAGCGCACACCGGCGCCATCGGGGCCAGCGGTGGCCAGCAGGCGTCCCTTGGCGTCGTACTCGTAGCGGCTGGCCTGTCCCAACGGATCCACCTGGCGCAGCAGGTTGCCGAGCGGATCGTGCTCGAAGCGGCTCTCATGGCCGAGCGCATCTATGACGGCAGCCACCAGCCCATGACGGTCATAGCGCAGGCGTGTGACTGCCTGCCGCGCGTTGGTCTGCGACTCCAACTGTCCCCGTGCGTCGTACTCGAAGCGTGTCGTTGCACCCAGTGGATCGGTCTGGCTGACCAGCAGGCCCCGGCCGTCATACGCCTGTTGCCAATCGACACCATCCGGCGTCCGCAGCGACACCATATGGTCGTCCAGGTCGTACTCCATCTGGATCGACGTGCCATCGGCGCGGGTCAGGCACACCAGGTTGCCCTGCGCATCATAGGCAAACGCCGTACGCAGCCCCTCCGGATCGGTCACCGCCACGGTCCGCCCAAAGTCGTCGTACTCGAACAGTGTCACGCCATCCAGCGGATCGATCTCGCACAGAGGCAGCTGGTTCTCGTCGAACTTGACCACGCTCAGATGGCCCAGCGAGTCGGTCACCCGGGTTTCGCGCAGCAGCGCGTCGTACTCGAAGTGGTAGTCGTACAGGCCGCCATCGCCCCACGAGTGCACTACCCTGCCCTGTGGGTCGAACGCGTAGTGGAATGACAGGCCGACGCGGTCGGTGTGCCGCACCAGGCGATGCTGTTCGTACGCGAAGGTGCGCGGCGCACCCAGCGCATCGACAGCCGCCAACAGATCACCCTCGCCACTGTAGCGGTAGCTCACCAGCGGATGCACCAGGCCGGTGGCCGGGTCATGCAGCGCCATCCGATCGATGCGGCCGTGGCGTGCCTCCACCTCGATGAAGCGCCCCTGCAGGTCGCCGACGCCACTTTCAACAATGCGCACCAGATGGCCGTCGCGGCGCTCGAACCGCCAGTGGTTGCCGTGGGCATCCTCGATGCGCTCGATCGGCCACGACTGCGGATTCGGCAGCGCGCTGACGCCTGCCGGCAGTTCGCCGCCAAACATATATTTCAGGCCGCTCTTGAAGCGCACCTGCCATTGCCCGCGCCGCCGCAGCAGGCGCGCGCCGTCGACGAAATCGAGGATCGCCCCGGCCTCGCCGTCGGCCGGTGGCAGCTCGGGGAAGAACGCAGCCTGGTCCGGGCCGGACAGCCACACGCTGCCGTCGTCCAGCAGTTCCAGGCGGATATCGGCCGGCGTCTGCCAGCCGGCACCGCACAGGCCCGGCTCACCCGCCCGGCGCGAGCCGTAGCTGCGCTGCCAGGCGAAGGACAGCCGCCCCGGAATGTCGAAATCCTGGTGGCTGACCACTACACTGCCATCGCGGATATCCACCGGCTCGGCACGCAGCACCTTGCACTTGAGGAAGCTCGAGGGCAGATGGCCCCATTTGCCACGCCGCCAGTTGGCAAAGGCATCCATCTTCTTGCGGAAAAAGGCGCTCTTGCGCAGCTTGCCCAGCCCGGCAAACGCGGCGCGGAACGCCAGCGCAGTCCAGGACACCGTGGGCGGCCCACCGATGGTGACGCTGGTGGGGATGGCCACGTTCAGGCCGGTGGGCAGCGACATCGCGCGCAGCGGCTTCTTCGGCTTCTTCACCCGGAACGGGTTGATCATGCCAGCCAGGTTGCAGTCCAGCACCGGCATGGCCAGCCGCGAGAACGGCTCGCCATCGGCCGACACCGTGCGGCTGCCCATGAAGATCTCTTCACCGTCGAACTGCGGTCCCATCGGCGCAGCCAGCGGCGGGCCCCACACGCCCAGCGGAATGTGGATGTCCAGGCCACCGGTACCGGCAGTGCCGCGGTGCACGCCATTGACCTTGATGGTCGACCCGATGAACGGGATGTAGTCGAACGGATCCAGCACCAGGCCGATGTGCGGCGTCGGCAGCGGGCACGGCGGCACCGCGTACATGTGGATGTCGATGCCCAGCTGCGGATCGAAATGCTTGGCGGCGATGCTCACGGCAACACTCCTTGTTGCTTTACAAGGCGCGGAACAACGCGCGCAGGAACGCCTTTACTTCGTCACGGTACTCGGCGCTGATCCAGGTCACGACGATGATGCCCAGCACGATGGCTACCAGCATCACCACGGTCTTGTTCGACTTCATGCAACAGCAACTCCTGTAACGGTCGTCCCGGCGGGTGCGGCCACGGGCGGCTGCAGCAGGCCCGATGGGTCGGGCAGCGGCTGCATCGCCGGCGGCTCGCTCCACACCGGAATGTCATGGTCGAGCGGGTGCTCGATGGCTGGCAGGCCATTCCAGCCCGGGTCGAGGAAATCGCGACCGACAGCCACGATCTTGCGGAAAAACTCATCGCCACCCTGGATCAGGTGCTCGCGCTCCTGCTGGGCACGGTGGAAACCACGCTCCAGCGTGGCATCCAGCTCGGCGTCGATCGCATCCAGTGCCGGGCGTGGCGGCTGCGGCCCGAGCGCACGCCCCTGCGCGTCGGCCTTCTCCAGCAGGCCGGTACTGGCCTGCAGGTAGTCGGCGGCCACCTGCTGCAGTGATTCGCAGCGGCGCGCATCCTGCAGCTGCAGCAGGTCCCACAGCGCCTGCGGCAGCGTCGTGGCCTTGCGGTCGGCCGGTGCCAGTGGCTTGGCGATGCGGATGGCCTCCAGCAACTGGGTACGCGCGGCCTCGCGCTGGCCGGCCTGCAACTGGCACCACCCGGCCATGCGCTGGCCTTCCAGCGCGAACATCGGGTGCGGAATGCTCGCCGCCGACGTTGATGCCTGCAGGTAGGTCTGTGCGGCGCGCTCGGGCTGCTTGGCGGCCAGCCAGCAGCCGGCCTCGCCGAACCAGCTCTGCATCACCAGCTCCGGTGCAGCCGGGTTGCCGCTCATGCGCGCGCCCTCGGCCGCGCTTCGCGCCTGCCGGTAACTGTTGATCGCCTGCCCGTGGTCGCCATGCTTCAGCCACGCGCCGGCCACCATCATCTGCACCACCGACTGCTGGTCCTGCCAGCCATGCCGCTGCGCCAGCCCCTGCGCGCGCCCGGCGCGGGCAACGACCTGCGAGGGGCTGCCGCGCTCAAGCAGCAGCATCAGGTCGGCAAGCAGCTGCCGGTACAGCACTTCCGGGCCACGGCCGCCGGACTGCGCTGCGGTGTCGCGGGCGATGCCGAACATGTCGACCGGGGCGCTGACCACACGCGCCAGCGCGCCGTGACGGTCCAGCAGCGACTGCCAACGCGGATCTTCTTCGGTATCCACCAGCACCAGGCGCAGGCGTTTGCCGGGGCCGGCGGCCAGCGCCGCGTCCACCCAGCGTTCGAAACCCTCGCCCGGCACGCTACGCTCCGGCTCAAGCACCGCCGCCAGCAGGCGCAGGTGCTCACCGTGGTGGTCGATGAAACTCTCCAGCACCTGCACGACGCCATGCGCGCTGTCCGGGTGGGCCTCATGCGGGCCCCGCCACCCAAGCGGCACCTGCTGCGAACGCAGATCGTCCTGGCTGGCCAGATAGCGGTCCAGCAGATCCTGCTTCACCTGGCGGCTGTAGCGGAAGCCCAGTTCATAGGCGGTATCGATGCGCAGGAAGTAATCCGGCGTATCGCGACCCGCGTCGTTGCGCTGCATTTCGAAGAACGCGGCCAGCAAGCGGCTGGCGGCGGCCGGCAGGCGCCAGACCAGCAGCCGCCGGCTGCTGTCGGCGCTTGCGTCCAGCCAGGCATCGCGCAGTGCGTTCAGGCCACGCAGCATGGGGGTGTCCTGCATCGTGCTTCTCCCTTGCGGCTCAGCAGTTGAGCTTGATCTCGCTGCCGTTGACCGAAACACCACCGGCGTCGATCACCACCTCCGAACCGCCGGCGGTGATCTTGATCGCGCTGTCGGTGATCTCGATGACCGAACCGCCGACCTTGCTGGTGAGCTTGACCGCCGACTCCAGGCTCATCGCCCCGTCCGAGCCCTGGCTGTGGGTGCCGGTGGCATCCTGGCTGAAGTTGCCGGTGACATCGATGACGCGCTCGCCGACGTTGCTGTCGTCGACCTTGCCCTGCACCTTGCGCTTGTCCTGTCCGGTGATCGTCACTTCACGAGCGGCCTGCAGGGTCTCGGTGACCAGCCCACCCACGGTGCGGCTGGAGGTGGAGGTCACGGTTTCGGCCCAGGTGCCGGTGCGCTGGCTGGTGTAGTTGCCGGTCAGCGTGGTCTTGAAATCACCGGTGATGGTTTCGGTGTAGCCGGCAGCGGAGATCGTCTTGGTTTCGCCCGCTTCGTATTTCTCGGTGAGCGCACCAGTGACATTGGTGGTACGGGTGCCGGTAACGCCGAGCGTATCGGTGCCGGTAACGGTGATGCCGCGGTTGCCGCCGACAGTGATGTCCTGGTTGGCGCCAACGCCCATGGTGTGGTTCACCGCCACCGTGGTCGACTTGTTGTTCTTGATGCTGGCGTTCTGGTCGTTGAGCACGGTGGTGACCATGTCACGCTGGGCGCGCATGTTCAGCAGCTCGCCGCCGGCACCATCGTGCATGGTGATTTCGTTCCAGCCTGCACCCTTGACGGTCTTCGACTTCAGGCCGCTGACCTCCATGCCGAACGGCGGCATGTTGTCTTCGTTGTAGACGCGCCCGGTGATGATCGGCCGGTCCGGATCACCGTCGAGGAAATCGACGATCACTTCCTGGCCCACGCGCGGCGGTGAGACGCCACCCATGTCGGCGCCGGCCCAGGGGCTGGCGCTGCGGATCCAGCACGAGGCGTTCTCGCGGCGGTCCAGCTGGCGGTCCCAGTGGAACTGCACCTTTACCCGGCCATAGCGGTCGGCATGCAGTTCCTCGCCCGGCGGGCCGACCACGGTGGCGGTCTGCGGGCCCGGCATGCGCGGCCAGGGGGTGAGCCGCAGCGGGCGGTACGGAATGCGCCGGCGCAGCACTTCGGCCTGCACTTCCACGCTGGGCGCTTCGGCACTGCCGAAATCGGCGGCAAAATTGTTGTGGCCTTCGCGCTGCACGCTGACCACGAAGAAGCTGCGATCGGTGTCGTCGCGGCCGATGAAATCCGGATGGCGTTCCAGGTCGAAGCACCCGCCCGCCTCCATCTCGCCGGCATTGCCCGCGCACTCGAACAGCTTGGTCGGCCAGGTCACTTCTTCGTTGCGCACGGCGGCCAGCGCCGTGCCGATACGGCTGTTCATGAAGCGCGCTGCACCGTCGTAACGGTACTGCTCCAACGGCGGCAGCAGGCCCATCGGCACCTGGTTGCCCTGGTTGCCATCCAGTCGCTCGCCCGGCTGCTTGAAATCGAAGCTGCGCAGCGTCTGCACGCTCGGGCCGACCCGGCGCCGCGCACCCCAGCGATGCAGGCCCGTGCTGGCCAGGGTGCCCTGGTCGGACACGTAGGCAATCGGCTGCGGCTCGCCGTGGGCAGTGCTCAGCGTCGAATCGTCGCTGATCACCATCTCGTGGCCTTCATCGTCGTGGACGAAGCTGTAGTACAGGCCAGCGTCTTCCAGCAGGCGGCTGACGAAGGCGAAGTCCGATTCGTTGTACTGCACGCAGTACGGCAGCGGCGCAAGCTTGCCGGGGTTGAGGTCGTAGCGGTACCGCGCCAGCTGCGCATAGCCCTCGAAGACTTCCTCGATGATCTGCAGTGCAGTGCGATCCTGGAAGATGCGGCAGTTGCAGGTGTAGTCGAGGAAGGCGAACCACGGCGCCAGTTCGGCGCGGTAGGCGCTGAACTGTGCCTGCTGCCCGGTGCTGGCGAACTCGCGCACATACCCATGCACGCTGCGGTCGCCGAATTCATCCCCCAGCTGCAGGCGCAGCGGCTGGCCGACCAGCTGCTTCAGCTCCAGCCGTGGCTGGATGGAAAGCAGGTCGATGCGGTAGGTGAACGGGCTGGAGACCGAGGCGATGCCATCGAAGCGCTTGACCAGGAAGGTATCCGGGTCCAAAGCGGTTTCGACGCGGATCAGGCGTCGGTCCTGGTGCAGGCGCTGCAGTGCGGCGCCGGGGAGCAGTGATTCGGCGTACATCGGGCGTTCCGTCGTCCCATGTTGGTCGTGGCCCGACTGTGCCATCCAGACGTGACGGGCGCCAGCTTTTTGACGGTCACATGGTCATATAACGAGATGAATTCATTAAGGTTTTCCGTCGTAATGTGCTTCGCGTCACATATATTCCGTCACAGAGCGGCTGGTCAGCCCTGCACCTGCGCGGCACCATAGCGTCCGGTTTTCCCCCATAAGGATGTGCATGCGCCCGTTGTTCCTGTCCGTGCTGTTGGCTGTTTCGTTGCCTGCCGCCGCTGCCCCGACCTCGCCTTTCCCGTTCACCCACAACGACTGGACGCTGTCGTGCGACAACACGCGTACCTGCCGCGCAGCGGGCTACCAGTCCGATGAGGGCGACGGCCCGGCGGTGTCGGTGCTGCTGACCCGCGCGGCCGGCCCGCAGCAGCGCGTGCAGGGCCAATTGATGCTGGGCCAGTACGATGAGGACGCGCCGAAGCTGGCGCCAGGCGCGAACGTCCATCTGCAGATCAACGGCACCGACCTGGGCCGCCTGGCACTGAAGGAAGGCACCGGCGCACTGACGCCGGCACAGACCGATGCGCTGCTGGCGGCACTTACCCGCACCAGCCGCATCGAGGTGGTGGGCGGGGCCAACCAGCGCTGGACGCTGTCCGACAGCGGCGCGTCGGCGGTGCTGCTGAAGATGGACGAGTTCCAGGGCCGCCTCGGCACCCCGGGTGCACTGGTGCGCAAGGGCAATGGCAGCGAGGACAAGGTGCTGCCGGCGCTGGCACCGCCGCTGGTGACACTGCCGAAGCTGCCCGCTACGCGCCCTGCCGACACCGCGATGGCACAGACGCAGGCCACGGCGTTGCGCCGTGCTCTGCGCGCGGCGACGCCGGCCGATGACTGCGCGGCCATCAGCCCGGAAGGCCACCCCATGATCGATGAGCCGGAGGAGCTGACGATCACCCGCCTGTCCGGCGACAAGGTGCTGGTGTCCACGCTGTGCTGGCGCGCGGCCTACAACGAGGGCTACGGCTTCTGGGTGGCCAATGACAAGGCGCCGTTCAATCCGGTGCTCGTCACCACGTCAGGCAGCGACAGCGATGGCCGGGTCATCAGTGCCGCCCATAAGGGCCGCGGCCTGGGTGACTGCTGGCACACCACGGACTGGAGCTGGGACGGCAAGCGCTTCGTGAAGACCGGCGAAGCCACCTCGGGCCTGTGCCGCCTGGTGGCAGCCGGCGGCGCCTGGGACATGCCGACCGTGGTCAGCAAGGTCCAGCCCTGAACGAGTGACAGAAGGTGCGCGGCCTGTGCATCGGCATGGGCCGCACTCCAGGTTCAGGCCGGCAGGCAATGCTCGATGATGAGCTGGATCGCCGCACCGCCGCGGTAGTCATCGCAGGCCAGACGGTAGGCCAGGTGCACGTGCCGTCCCGGTGCATTGCCGTGCCAGCCGCCAAAGTGGATGGCGTTGACCGTGCCCGGCAGGCCGGGCAGGCGCAGTTCCAGCTTCAGGTGGCGCTCTTTCAGCACGCGCCAGTTGGCCACTTCGAAGTGGCCATCGAACATCGGCTCGGGGAAGCCCTGCCCCCACGGACCGGCCAGGCGCAGGGCATCGGCATGGCGATGGTCGAGCTCGTGCACGGCCAGTTCGCCATCGCTGAGCACATGCTGCTGCAGCGCGGCCGGGTCCAGCACTTCCTGCACGATGGCGACGAAAGCCGCCTCGAACGCCGGCAGATGCTCCAGCCGCATGCTCAGCCCGGCCGCCATGGCGTGCCCACCGAAGCGTTCGACCAGGCCGGGATGACGCGCGTCGACCAGCGCCAGCGCATCACGGATATGCAGGCCCGGGATGGAACGCGCCGAGCCACGCAGGGTGTCCGCTCCCGGTTCGGCCGGAGCGAAGGCGATCACCGGACGGTGCAGGCGATCCTTCATCTTCGATGCGACCAGGCCGACCACGCCGGGATGCCAGTCGGCATCGAACAGGCAGGCGGCCACCGGACGCTCGCCTTCGGACTGCAGTACCACGCGCGACAACGCCTGTTCGGCATCGTCGGTCATCGACTGCTGCACCGCGCGGCGTTCGGCGTTGATCTGCTCCAGGGTCTGGGCGATGTCGCGTGCTTGGCGCGGGTCTTCGGTCAGCAGCAACGCAATGCCCAGGGCCATGTCCTCCAGGCGACCGGCAGCGTTCAGGCGTGGGCCGAGCGCAAAACCAATGTCGGTGGCGGTCAGTCGCGCGCTGTCGCGGCCACTGGCTTCGATCAGCGCCTTCAGGCCGACGCAGCCGTGCCCGGCGCGCAGGCGACGCAGGCCAGCACTGACCAGGGCGCGGTTGTTGGCATCCAGGACCACCAGGTCGGCCACGGTGCCCACGGCCACCAGATCCAGCAGCGTGGTCAGGTCCGGGCCCTTGCCATCGGCGAACACACCGGCCTCGCGCATCTGCCGGCGCAGGGCCATCAGCACGTAGAAGATGACGCCGACACCGGCCAGCGATTTGCTGGGGAAGTCATCACCTTCCAGGTTCGGGTCGACGATGACATCGGCCGGCGGCAACTGCGGCCCGGGCAGATGGTGGTCGGTCACCAGCACCTGCCAACCCCGCGCCTTGGCCGCGTTGACGCCCGCATGGCAGGCAATGCCATGGTCGACGGTGACCAGCAGGTCCGGCTGCAGGGCAGCCAGTTCCTCGACCAGCGAAGGCGACAGTCCATAGCCGTGCACCATGCGGTTGGGCACGGCATGGAACACGTGCTGCGCGCCGAGCATGCGCAGGCCGCGCACACCGACCGCACACGCGGTGGCGCCATCGCAATCGAAATCGCCCACCACCAGGATGCGCTTGTCGTTGGCGATGGCCTCGACCAGCAGCGCGACCGCCGCGTCGATGCCGGTCAGCAGCTCCGGCGCGTGCAGGTTGCCCAGCCGCGGCAGCGCCAGTTCCGGCGTGGTCGCGCCACGGCTGGCATACAGGCGGGCCAGCAGCGGCAGCGTGTCGTCGGGCCACGCACCGGGCTGCACCGGCTCGCGGCGGCGGATCATCGGCGTATCGGACACGGGAGGCGCACCATCGGCGGCAAGGGACATCGGCATCGCCGGGTTGCGGAAGACGCCGCCATGATAACGCGGGGCTACATACGGGGTCAGAGCCCTCTGCAGGCAGAGGAATCTGACCCCACCCCGACATTTGGATTATTCGGCCACATCTTCCATGCTTGCCGGCCCCGAAACGGACTTCCACACATGCGCCACACCTTGCTTCCCGCCCTGCTGGGCCTCGCCCTCGCCCAGACCGCCCACGCGGCTACGCCCGAGCCGAAGGCCGGTGTGAAGTTCGAGCACAACGACTGGTCGCTGGCCTGCGACAACACCCGCACCTGCCGTGCCGCGGGCTACAGCCCGGAAGAACCCGCCAACGTGCTGAGCCTGATGCTGGAACGCGCGGGCGGCCCGAATGCACCGGTCATCGCGCGCCTGCGCAATGGCGAGGGCGATGACCCGGCGCCGACCGGTGCGCTGCGCCTGCGCCTGAATGGCAAGGACCTGGGCCCGGTGCAGGACACCGGCGAAGCGGAAAAGGTGCTGTTGAAGCAGGCGCAGACCGATGCGCTGGTCGCCGCCCTGCCCCGCCAGGCGCGCATCGAGATCATCGATGGCAAGGGCAAGGCGTGGCCGATCTCCGACAGCGGCGCCACCGCAGTACTGCTGAAGATGGACGAGGCGCAGGGCCGGCTGGGTACGCCCGGCGCGCTGGTGCGTCGCGGCGACAAGGCCGAAGCGAGCGTGCCGGCGGCACTGCCGGTGCCGGTGATCGTGCACGGCAAGCTGGTGGCACCGCGCAGCACGGATGCGGCGCTGGGCAAGGTGCCGGCACTGCGCAAGGCGATGATTGCCAGCCTGCCCACGGCGGACGAGTGCACGCGCCTGAGTGATGGCGAGCAGGATGAGATCGAGATCCAGCGGCTAGATGGCAGCCACGTGCTGGCCAGCACCAGCTGCTTCATGGGTGCCTACAACTTCAGCAGTGGCTACTGGGTGGTGCAGGACAAGGCACCTTACCAGGCGCGCTTCGTGACCTCCGACGCGGAGGACTTCGACCGCGACGACGCCATGCTGCGCGGGCGCTTCCGCGGCCGCGGCATCGGCGACTGTTTCTCGGGCCACGACTGGGCATGGGATGGAGCGCGCTTCGTGAAGAGCAGCGAGTTCACCACCGGACAGTGCCGCGGCGTGGCGGGCGGGCATTGGCAGCTGCCGACCGTGGTCAGCACGGTGAAATGAAAACAGCCGAGCATGGCTCGGCTCTACAGTAGATCCACGCCATGCGTGGATGACCCCAGTAGATCCACGCCATGCGTGGATGACCCCAGTAGATCCACGCCATGCGTGGATGGCCCCGCTCAGTCGTGCAACTGGCGGGGCTTCTTCCAGAACTGCCAGCGCTGGCGCTTGTCCAGCTGGAACTGCAGGCCGTCCTCGAAATCCAGCACCAGGCGCTGCAGCTCACCGCGCTGCAGTGCCACCAGCAGCGGACGGATGGCATCGTTGCCCAGCTGCTGCAGCGAGCGCAGCTGGCGCAGGTCGACCAGGGCATCAACGGACTGGTCGCCATCCACCGATACGCCCGCGGCCAGTGCCAGGCCCTGCAGCAGGGCATCGCGGCTGCGCACCTGCACGTGCGGGGTGGTCACCGACACCGGCATCACGCCGCCGCCCCAGAACCACAGGGAATTGATCGGCTGCTGGCCCTGCGCCGCGCGCTGCTGGTTCCAGGAATGGTGGTGCAGCAGCACCTGCGCTTCGGTCATCAGCGCACGCCAGCGGCGGCCGGCCTCGCCTTCGGGCAGGTGCGAGAACAGGTCATCGCCCAGCACCTCGTCGGGGCTGTCGAAGGACGGCAGTTCGGTATCGATGGGCAGGCGCAGGTACCAGCGCGCCGGGTCCGGCGCATCCAGCACGAAGCCCGCATCGGCAAACAACGGCTGCAGCACCGGCAGCAGGGCCAGGCTGTCGGCCAGGGTCGGCCGTAGCGTTTCGCCATGCCCCATCATCCGCGCACCGTGCATGTCCGGGACCATGCAGGCCGGATCGGCACGCAGCCAGCAGGCACCGGCGGCATCGCCGACATCACGCTGGCGGGTCAATGCAGCGACCGGCCACTGCGGCGCGGCCACGGTGAAATGACGCTGCAGCTGGGGGCGTTCGCCCGCCTCCTGCTGCACGGCGGTGGCGCGGCCCAGGGCGCGCGCCACCTCGTCAGGCAAGGCAGCCGCTGCAAAGCGGCTGCGTGCCGGCAACAACAGGGTCGCCGTTGCCACCCGGTCAGGCCACGTAGCTGACGCTGACGATCTCGTACTCGCGCTGGCCGGCCGGGGCGTCGATCACGATCGAATCCCCTTCCAGCTTGCCGATCATCGCGCGGGCCACCGGCGAGGAAATGGCAATCAGGCCCAGCTTGATGTCCGCTTCCAGGTCACCGACGATCTGGTACTTCTTCTCTTCGTCGGTTTCCACGTCGGCCAGGGTCACGCTCGCACCGAACACTACCTTGGAGCCGGCGTTGAGCTTGCTCACGTCGATGATCTCGGCGTGCGACAGCTCACCTTCCAGCTGCTTGATGCGGCCTTCGATGAAGCCCTGTTCCTCGCGCGCGGCGTGGTACTCGGCGTTCTCCTTCAGGTCGCCGTGTTCACGTGCTTCGGCGATCGCGGCGATCACCTTCGGGCGCTTGACCGACTTCAGGTGATCCAGTTCGTCGCGCAGCTTCTGCGCGCCCTTCATCGTGATGGGGGCTCTCATGCATTCAACTCCTTGTGCAGCTCCTGCAGCGACCAGACGGGGCCGGTGCCGCGGAATTCCAGTGAATCCACCAGCGCCTTGGCGCCGGCAATGGTGGTCGAGTAGGTGACGCGGTGCTGCAGCGCCTCGCGACGGATCGAGAACGAGTCGTTGATCGCGGCACGGCCTTCGGTCGTGTTGACGATGTAGACGATCTCGCCGTTCTTGATCGAATCGACGATGTGCGGACGGCCTTCGACCACCTTGTTGATGATCTCGCAATCCATGCCGTGCTGCTGCAGCCACGCAGCGGTGCCACGGGTGGCGACCAGGCTGTAGCCACGCGCCAGCAGGGCCTTGGCCACCGGCAGCACGCGCTTCTTGTCCGGGTCACGCACCGAGACGAAGGCCTTGCCAACCGGCGGGGCCTTGATGCCGCCCGCTTCCTGCGCACGCGCGAAGGCGGCGTTGAAGGTACGGCCGACGCCCATCACTTCGCCGGTGGAACGCATTTCCGGCCCGAGGATCGGGTCGACGCCCTGGAACTTGGCGAACGGGAAGATCGCCTCCTTCACCGAGTAATAGTCCGGCACGATCTCTTCGGTCGCGCCCTGCTCGGCCAGGGTCTTGCCGGCCATGCAGCGCGCGGCGATCTTGGCCAGCGCCATGCCGGTGGCCTTGGACACGAACGGCACGGTACGCGAGGCGCGCGGGTTCACTTCCAGCAGATAGATGGTGTCATCACCGTCGTCGTTGGTCTGGATCGCGAACTGGGTGTTCATCAGGCCGACCACGTTCAGGGCCTTGGCCAGTTCCACCACCTGGCGGCGCAGCTCGGCCTGGGTCTTGGCCGACAGCGAGTACGGCGGCAGCGAGCAGGACGAGTCACCCGAGTGCACGCCGGCTTCTTCGATGTGCTCCATCACGCCACCGATCAGGACGTTGCCATCCTTGTCGGCGATGATGTCCACGTCCACTTCCACGGCGTTGTCCAGGAAGCGGTCCAGCAGCACCGGCGAATCGTTGGACACCTTCACCGCGTCGCGCACGTAGCGGGCCAGGTCGGATTCGCCGTAGACGATTTCCATCGCGCGGCCGCCCAGCACGTAGCTCGGGCGCACCACCAGCGGGTAGCCGATCTCGCGGGCCAGCAGCAGGGCTTCCTGGTCGTTGCGGGCGATGCGGTTCGGCGGCTGCTTCAGCTTCAGCGAATCAACCAGCTGCTGGAAGCGCTCGCGGTCTTCGGCCAGATCGATGGAATCCGGGCTGGTGCCGATCACCGGCACGCCGTTGGCTTCCAGCGCGCGCGCCAGCTTCAGCGGGGTCTGGCCGCCGTACTGCACGATCACGCCCTTCGGCTGTTCCAGCTCGACGATTTCCAGCACGTCTTCCAGGGTCAGCGGTTCGAAATACAGGCGGTCGGAGGTGTCGTAGTCGGTCGACACGGTTTCCGGGTTGCAGTTGACCATGATGGTTTCATAGCCATCCTCGCGCAGGGCCAGTGCCGCGTGCACGCAGCAGTAGTCGAACTCGATGCCCTGGCCGATGCGGTTCGGGCCACCGCCCAGGATCATGATCTTGTCGCGGTTGGTCGGTGCGGCCTCGCACTCGTCCTCGTAGGTCGAGTACAGGTAGGCGGTACCGGTAGAGAATTCACCGGCGCACGAGTCCACGCGCTTGTAGACCGGGCGCACCTTGTGGGCACGACGCAGCGCGCGGATGGCCGCTTCGTTGGTGCCGGTCAGCTGGGCCAGGCGGGCGTCGGAGAAGCCGGCGCGCTTGAGCTTGCGCAGGCGCGCAGCATCCAGCGCATCGATGCCACCGGCAGCGACTTCAGCTTCGGCCGCGATGATTTCCTCGATCTGGTCCAGGAACCAGTGGTCGATGAAGGACAGCGCGTAGATCTCTTCCACGCTCATGCCGGCGCGGAACGCATCGGCCACGTAGAACAGACGCTCCGGGCCCGGGGCCTTCAGTTCGCGGCGCAGGGTCTGCAGGTCGTCTTCGCTGGACAGGTCCAGGCCGGTCGGGTCGAAGCCGACCTTGCCGGTTTCCAGGCCACGCAGGGCCTTCTGCATCGACTCCTGGAACGTGCGACCCATCGCCATCACCTCGCCCACCGACTTCATCTGGGTGGTCAGGCGGGCATCGGCGGCCGGGAACTTCTCGAAGGCGAAGCGCGGAATCTTGGTGACGACGTAGTCGATGGACGGCTCGAACGAAGCCGGGGTCAGGCCGCCGGTGATTTCGTTCTTCAGTTCGTCCAGGGTGTAACCCACGGCCAGCTTGGCGGCGACCTTGGCGATCGGGAAGCCGGTGGCCTTGGAGGCCAGCGCCGAGGAACGCGACACGCGCGGGTTCATTTCGATGACGACCACGCGGCCGGTGGTCGGGTTGATGCCGAACTGCACGTTCGAGCCACCGGTGTCGACGCCGATCTTGCGCAGCACGGCGATGGAGGCATCGCGCAGGCGCTGGTATTCCTTGTCGGTCAAGGTCTGCGCCGGGGCCACGGTGATCGAGTCACCGGTGTGCACGCCCATCGGGTCCAGGTTCTCGATCGAACAGACGATGATGCAGTTGTCCGCGGTATCGCGGACCACTTCCATCTCGAACTCCTTCCAGCCCAGCACCGACTCTTCGACCAGCACTTCGGTGGTCGGCGACAGTTCCAGGCCGCGGCTGACGATGTCAACCAGTTCTTCGCGGTTGTAGGCGATGCCGCCACCGCTGCCGCCCAGGGTGAAGCTCGGGCGGATGATGGTCGGGTAGCCGACGCGGGTCTGGATTTCCAGCGCTTCGTCCAGGGTGTGGGCGACGGCGGCGGTCGGGCACTCCAGGCCGATCTCACCCATGGCGACGCGGAACAGCTCGCGGTCTTCAGCCATGCGGATCGCTTCGCGCTTGGCGCCGATCAGTTCGACGTTGTACTTCTCCAGCACGCCGTTGTCGGCCAGGTCCAGCGCGCAGTTCAGCGCGGTCTGGCCCCCCATGGTCGGCAGCAGAGCATCGGGCTTTTCCTTGGCGATGATCTTCTCGACCGTCTGCCAGTTGATCGGCTCGATGTAGACGGCGTCGGCCATCTCCGGGTCGGTCATGATGGTGGCCGGGTTGCTGTTGACCAGCACCACGCGGTAACCCTCGTCACGCAGGGCCTTGCAGGCCTGGGCGCCGGAGTAGTCGAACTCGCAGGCCTGGCCGATGACGATCGGGCCAGCACCGATGATGAGGATGGTCTTGAGGTCAGTGCGCTTGGGCATTTTCTTCTCTAAGTCAGTACAGCGTGACAAGGGGGGTGATCGCACGCTGTCGATCAGGAATCTTGATCCGCAGCGCCGCGCCAGGGGCAGCAGCGATGCGGCGGCTTACGGTCCATCGCGACGCCACCGGCGGGCCGGCGGCGTACTGATCACGCCTTGCTCTGTTCCATCAGGGCCACGAAACGGTCGAACAGCGGACCGACGTCGGTCGGGCCGGGCGACGCTTCCGGGTGACCCTGGAACGAGAACGCCGGCACGTCGGTGCGGGCGATGCCCTGGTTGGTGCCGTCGAACAGCGAACGGTGGGTCACGCGCAGGGTCGCCGGCAGGGTCGATTCATCAACCGCGAAGCCGTGGTTCTGCGAGGTGATCATCACCCGGCCGTTGTCCAGGTCCTGCACCGGGTGGTTGGCACCGTGGTGGCCGTGGCCCATCTTCATGGTCTTGGCGCCCGAGGCCAGGCCCAGCAGCTGGTGGCCCAGGCAGATGCCGAGGGTCGGGATCTTCACATCGATGAAGGTCTTGATCGCTTCGATGGCGTAGTCGCACGGTTCCGGGTCACCCGGGCCGTTGGACAGGAACACGCCGTCCGGCTTCAGCGCCAGCACTTCAGCGGCCGGGGTCTGCGCCGGCACCACGGTCACTTCGCAGCCGCGCTCGGCCAGCATGCGCAGGATGTTGGTCTTCACGCCGAAATCGTAGGCCACGACCTTGAACTTGGCCGGCACGCTGACGAACGCGTTGGCGTCCAGGTCCAACTGGCCTTCGGTCCAGGTGTAGGTCTTCTCGGTAGTGACGACCTTGGCCAGATCCATGCCCTTCAGCCCCGGGAACTTGCGGGCGGCTTCCAATGCCTTTTCCACGTCGATGTCGCCCGCCATCAGCGCACCGTTCTGCGCGCCCTTCTCGCGCAGGATGCGGGTCAGCTTGCGGGTGTCGATGCCGGCGATGGCGACCACGCCACGCTGGATCAGCCAGTCCTGCAGCGACACCTGGCTGCGCCAGTTGCTGGGACGGCGCGGCACGTCGCGCACGATCAGGCCGGCCGACCACACCTTGGACGCTTCATTGTCCTGGTCGGTCATGCCGGTGTTGCCGATATGCGGATAGGTCAGCGTGACCATCTGCCGGGCGTAGGACGGGTCGGTCAACACTTCCTGGTAACCGGTCATGGCGGTGTTGAACACCACCTCACCGACGGACAGGCCGGGCGCGCCTACGGATTCGCCCTCGAATACGGTGCCGTCTTCGAGGACGAGGATTGCGGCTTGGGTCACGGAAATCTCACTTTGGCTACCGAGGGGGCTGCCGAAGTCACGCCTGCGCTTCACGGAAATCCGGTTGCAAAAAAGCGCGGACGTACGGTCTGGGACCGGTCCGGCTTTCGTGATTCGGCGAGTGCGAATTGTAGCGCTGCCGGGGCGCTCGCGCCAGCGGTTATATCGCTTCATGAACAGGCGATTGCGTATTCATTTCAATCCGGCGGCGTATGCAGCGCCCGCCGGTAGCGCCGGGCCATGCCCGGCGGAACTGACACCGACGCCGGGCATGGCCCGGCGCTACCGTTTAACGGGGGCCGTCCAGCAGGTCCCGCACCCGGTAGCTGCCCGGCGCGCGGCCGTGCACCTGGCGGGCGGCAAACAGCGCGCCGCGGGCGAAGATGTCGCGGTTGGTGGCCCGGTGCACCAGCTCGATGCGCTCGCCCAGGCCGGTGAACTGCACCAGGTGCTCGCCGACGATGTCGCCCGCACGCAGGCTGGCGTAGTGCGGCTCCGCCCCGCCCCGCTGCGCGGCCGCACCCAAGGTCAATGCCGTGCCTGACGGCGCATCCTTCTTCTGCGTGTGGTGCGACTCGACCACGTCGCAGTCCCAGCCGGCCAGTGCCTGTGCGGCGCGTTCCACCAGTTCGTCCAGCACGGCCACGCCGAGGCTGAAGTTCGACGCCCAGACCAGCGGGATCGCGCCTGCGGCGGCCTCCAGTGCCTGCCGCTGCACCGCGGAAATGCCGGTGGTGCCGGACACCAGGCCCGCACCGCGCTCCACGCACAGCGCCAGCATCGGGTCGAAGCCCTCGGGCAGGCTGAAATCGATGGCCACGTCGAACGCCGGCGCGCCCGGCAGCTCGCTGGCGGCAAAGTACGGCACGCCATCGATCACACGCTGCGCCGGCGCACGGCCGGTCACCGCCGCCACGACCTGCAGGGTTTCGGGATGTTCGGCGGCCAGGCGCAGCAGGGCCTGGCCCATGCGCCCGGAAGCGCCATGGATGAGCAATCGAAGGGGAGTCTGGTTCATGCACGCAGGCTAGCGGCAGCGCGGTCGATCCGGCAAGCACCATCACTGCTACGCTGCATGCCCTTTCAGGCAATGGAACGCATTCCCATCATGCAGATCAGCGAACAACTGGTCCTGGTCACCGGTGCAGGACGCGGCCTGGGCACGCACATCGCCCGCGCATTCGCCGCACAGGGCGCGCGCGTGGTCATCAACTACCAGCACAGCGAGGCCCCGGCGCGCATGCTGGCAAGGGAACTGGGCGGGCAGGCCGTCGCCCTGCAGGCCGACGTCACCGATCGCGACCAGATCGCCGCCCTGCTGCAGCAGGCGCAGGCGCATTTCGGCCAGGGCGTGACCACCGTGGTGAACAACGCACTGGCCGCGTTCTCGTTCAACGGCGATGCGCGCGACAAGGCCGCTGACATCGGCTGGCCGGCATTCCAGGCGCAGTTCGAAGGCAGCGTGCGCGGCGCACTGAACTGTGTGCAGGCCGCGCTGCCGGGCATGCAGGCGCAGCGCTTCGGGCGGATCATCAACATCGGCACCAACCTGTTCCAGAACCCGGTGGTGCCGTACCACGATTACACCGCGGCCAAGGCAGCCCTGCTTTCGCTCACCCGCACCCTGGCCGGCGACCTGGGCCCGCACGGCATCACCGTGAACATGCTGTCCGGCGGCCTGCTGCGCAGCACCGATGCCAGCGCCGCCACGCCCGAAGCGGTGTTCGACTACATCGCCGCCAATACCCCGCTACGCAGCGTCACCACCCCGGCCGAGTTTTCCGATGCGGTGCTGTTCTTCGCCAGCCCGTGGGCACGCGCGGTCACCGGGCAGAACCTGGTGGTCGATGGCGGGCTGGTCAGGGACTGAGCGGCGCTACCGGCAGGCAGTCCGGTAGATCCACGCCCTGCGTGGATGAATCACGTGTCGCATTCGCCAATTGACGGTAGTGCCCTGCCCCTCAACGCTGTCCGGCACCTTCCCGACCAGGACAGCGCCCATGAAATCTTCGACAGTCTTCAGCAAATGTGCGCGGAAGACGGGCTTTGCCGGGACCACCACCACCCGCTACCGGCTGCTGGAAGGCGCCTCGCTGGTCGTGAACCACCAGGCCGCGACACCCAGCAGGGGCTTCTATGTGAATGCCGGACTCTATTTCCCGGAACTGCTCGAGCAGGCCCTCACGCCCACCGATCTCGAAACGGCGTTCAGGTATCGCAGCACCATCCCCACGCCACATGTCGACTGGCGGATCGAAGAGACCCCCGGCCTGCGCCGGGCCTTCATCCAGCAGGATCTTGATGACCTGCTCGCCGCCGGCGATCGCGCCCAGCTGCAGTGCCTGCTGCTGGGCGCCCTCGGCGATGTCGTGGGCTTCGTGGCAGCCCATGGGAACCGGGAATCAGTGAGGCGGCTGTCGCAGCACGGAGGCTTCCGGGCGATCATCCGCAAAGAGGTATAGATCCACGCCATGCGTGGATGACGTTCCCGTAGATCCACGCCACGCGTGGATGACATCCCAGTAGATCCACGCCCTGCGTGGATGACATTCCAGTAGATCCACGCCATGCGTGGATGGGCGCCAACCAACGCAGTCGAGCAAGCTCGACTCTACCGCTTTGTCGGTCCGCAGCTGTCGCAGCCACCACACGCCCCGCCACCGCCGCTGGCCGGCGGAGCCACCTTACGCCCCAGCGCCTGCATCCAGGCGGCGCGGCCGGGCTTGAGCAGGGCCAGCGCCAGCGTGCCACGCAGCTTGCGCGCCGTGCCGGGGAACTGCTTTTTCAGCACCACCCACGCGCTGACCAGCACCGCCACCGCGATGATGAGGTACTGGACCAGCAGGCCGGCGTCCATCAGCCGCCTCCCAGCGCCACGGTCACCTGGTAGGTGATCAGCGCCGCCACGTAGGCTGCCGCGAACAGGTACAGCGCCGAGAAGCCCATCGTCTTCCACGAATTGGTTTCGCGCTTGATGGTGGCCAGGGTGGAAATGCACATCGGTGCGTAGATGAACCACACCATCAGCGCCAGGCCGGTGGCCAGCGACCAGCCATCGGCCACCACTGGCGACAGCGCCGAGATGGCCGCATCATCGTCCGCCGCCGACAGCGCATAGACCGTGGCCAGCGAGGACACCGCCACTTCGCGCGCGGCCAGGCCCGGGATCAGCGCGATGCAGATCTGCCAGTTGAAGCCCAGCGGCGCGAAGATCGCGGTCATCGCATGGCCGATCTGGCCGGCATAGCTGTAGTCGATGGCCGGCATGGTGGCGTCGGCCGGGGCGCCCGGGAAGGTCAGCAGGACCCACAGCAGGATGGTCAGGGCCAGGATGATGCCGCCCACCCGGCGCAGGAAGATCATGCCGCGCTCGTACAGGCCCACGGCCAGGTCGCGCACGTGCGGCAGGCGGTAGGACGGCAGTTCCAGCATCAGCGGGTGCTCGCTCTTGTCGCGGCGCCACTTCTTCATCACCCACGACATCACCAGCGCACTGAGGATGCCGGCCACGTACAGGCCGAACAGCACCAGGCCCTGCTGGTTGAAGATGCCGACCTTGCCGGCCGGGATGAACGCGCCGATCAGCAGCGCATACACGGGCAGGCGTGCCGAGCAGGTCATCAGCGGCGCCACCAGGATGGTCGCCAGGCGATCGCGCGGGTCCTGGATGCTGCGGGTGGCCATGATGCCGGGCACCGCACAGGCGAAGCTGGACAGCAGCGGGATGAACGAACGGCCCGACAGGCCGGCGCCGGCCATCATGCGATCGAGCAGGAAGGCCGCGCGCGGCAGGTAGCCCGACTCCTCCAATGCAAGGATGAAGGCGAACAGGATCAGGATCTGCGGCAGGAACACCACCACGCCACCGAGGCCGGCGATGATGCCGTCGGTCAGCAGGCTGGTCAGCGGGCCTTCCGGCAGCACGCCGCCAACGAACTCGCCCAGCCAGCCGAACCCGGCTTCGATGCCGTCCATCAGCGGCGTCGCCCAGGCGAACACCGCCTGGAAGATCAGGAACATGACCACCACCAGGGTGATCAGGCCGAACACCGGGTGCAGCAGCCAGCGGTCCAGCGTGTCATCGATCTTCGCGGTGCGCGCCGGCATGGTGACGGCGGCCGAAAGAATGCTGCGCACCTTGGCGTGGTAATCGATGCCGCCCTCGACGCCGGCCAGCGGCGCATCCAGGTGCGGCACCATCGCATCGAGGCGATCGACCAGCGCTTTGGCGCCCTGCTTGCGCACGGCTACGGTTTCCACCACCGGCACGCCGATCTCGCGTTCCAGCGCGGCCACGTCGATGCGGATGCCACGGCGCTGGGCCGCATCGACCATGTTCAGCGCGATCACCATCGGCTTGCCCAGCTCACGCAGCTCCAGCGCGAAGCGCAGGTGCAGGCGCAGGTTGGTGGCGTCGATCACGCACAGCAGCACATCCGGTGCAGCCTCGCCCGGGTAGAAGCCCCGGCACAGGTCGCGGGTGATCGCCTCGTCCAGGCTGGCCGGCTGCAGGCTGTAGGCGCCGGGCAGGTCGAGCACGGCGAACTCGCGGCCGGACGGCGCACGCAGGCGGCCTTCCTTGCGCTCGACGGTGACGCCGGTGTAGTTGGCGACCTTCTGCCGGCTGCCGGTCAGCTGGTTGAACAGCGCGGTCTTGCCGCTGTTGGGGTTGCCGACCAGCGCGATGCGCAGCGGGGCGGCGTTGACGGCAGCATTCATGCACGGAACTCCGGACGGGCGGTGTCGATGACGATCCGCTTGGCCTCACTGATACGCAGCGCGAAACGGGTGAACCCGACCTGCACCAGCAGCGGCTCGCCGCCGACCGGCCCCTTGGCCACCAGGCGCACTTCCTCGCCCTTGACGAAGCCCAGCTCGCGCAGTCGCCGGGCGATGGCATCGTTGGCGTGCAGGTCCTGCACGGAATCGACCACGGCCGGGGTATGCAGGGGCAGTTCGGACAGCGTCATCTAGCGCGATCTCAGCTGGATGTAAATGGTTCTCGATTCTAACATTCCCGCGTCGCGTCATGGCCCATGACCAATGGCCCGCTATGATCCATACAGGTATGGAGTAACCCCGGATTCCCATGAACGATGCTTTGCTGATCGAGCGCGATGGCGCCGTCCTGACCCTCTGGCTGAACCGGCCGGAGCTGCACAATGCCTTCGATGCCAGCCTGATCGCCCGGCTGACCGCTGCCCTGGAGGCCGCCGGCCGCGACCCCGCAGTGCGGGTGGTGGTCCTGGCCGGCCACGGCGCGTCCTTCTCGGCGGGTGCCGACCTGCAGTGGATGCGCGGCATGGCCGCGGCCAGCGAGGCCGAGAACCGCGAGGATTCGCTGGCGCTGGCGCGGCTGATGCGCACCCTGGACGAGCTGCCCAAGCCGACCCTGGCCCGGGTCCATGGCGCGGCCTTTGGCGGCGGCGTCGGCCTGGTCGCCTGCTGCGACATCGCCATCGCCACCAGCGCGGCCCGGTTCGGCCTGACCGAGAGCCGCCTGGGCCTGCTGCCGGCGGTGATCTCGCCCTATGTGATCGAGGCCATCGGCCCGCGCCAGGCCCGCCGCTGGTTTGCCACCGGCGAGCACTTCGACGCGGAAACCGCCCTGCGCATCGGCCTGGTCCACCAGCTGGTCGAGCCCGAGCGCCTGGACGACGCCGTGCAGCGCCAGCTGGCCCTGCTGGACAAGGCCGGCCCGATCGCCTCGGCTTCGGCCAAGGAGCTGGTGCGCCAGGTCCGCGACAGCCACGACCGTGACACCCTCGACCGCGACAATGCCGCCCTGATCGCACGCCTGCGCGTGTCGGCCGAGGGCCAGGAGGGCCTCGGCGCCTTCCTCGACAAGCGTGCCCCGCACTGGGTGACGGAGGCCTGATCTGCCCCGACGGCAACTACGTCGTGGCCGTCTGCCACCCCTTCGACTGATTCCCGCGCAGGAACGTGGCCGCTTTCGCGGCCGACCTGCGTATCCCTGTTGGCAGCCCGGTGGAGACCGCGCTGCCCCCGTTCTCCAGGAACCCTCGTGATCGCACCCGCTTCCGCCCCTGCCGCCCGCCCCACCCTGCCCGCCACGGAGGTGCGTCGATGAGCGATTTCGTCCGCATCGTCGAAGTGGGCCCGCGTGACGGCCTGCAGAACGAAAAGCAGGCGGTGGCCACCGCCGACAAGATCGCGCTGATCAATCGCCTGTCCGCCACCGGCCTGCGCACCATCGAAGCGACCAGCTTCGTCAGCCCGCGCTGGGTGCCGCAGCTGGCCGATGCGGCCGAGGTCTACGCCGGCATCGACCGCCGCGCCGGCATCGCCTACCCGGTGCTGGTGCCCAACGAGCAGGGCTATGACCGGGCGCGTGCCGTCGGCGTGCAGGAAGTGGCGGTGTTCACCGCCGCCTCCGAGGCCTTCAACCGCACCAATACCAATGCCGGCATCGACGAGTCGCTGGCCCGCTTCGCGCCCATCCTCCAGCGCGCCGCCGAGGACGGCGTGCGTGTGCGTGGCTACGTCTCCACCGTGCTCGGCTGCCCCTACCAGGGCGACGTGCCGCTGGCCGACGTGGTGCGCGTTGCGCGCGCCCTGCATGACATGGGCTGCTACGAAATTTCGCTGGGCGACACCATCGGCGTCGGCACCCCGCACAAGGCGCGGGCCATGCTGAAGGCGGTCGCTGCCGAGATCCCGATGGACGCACTGGCCGTGCACTTCCACGACACCTATGGCCAGGCCATCGCCAACATCGCCAGCTGCCTGGAAGAAGGCGTACGGGTGGTCGACAGCGCGGTGTCCGGCGCGGGCGGCTGCCCGTATGCCAAGGGTGCCAGCGGCAACGTCGCCAGCGAGGACGTGGTCTACCTGCTGCAGGGCCTGGGCCTGGAGTGCGGCGTGGACCTGCCGGCCCTGGCTGAAACCGGCCGTTGGCTGGCCGGGTTGCTCGGCCGTGCCACTGCCAGCCGGGTCGGGCAGGCCCTGGCGGCGACATGAACGACAGCGGCCCGCGCGACGTTCCGGTTTACGGCGAACCATCCGCCGTGACCGACGACGCGCTGGCCGCACTGCAGGCCGCGCTGGCAGGCGCCCCGCCCGCCGCCCAGGCCCGCCTGCTGCGGCAGGCGATGGAGGCACTGATCGACGCCCGCCTGCGCATGGGCGAAGCACAGGAACGCTACGCCGCCCTGTTCGATTCGGTGCCCGACCCGGTCAGCATCCTCAGCGCCGACGGCGTGGTGCTGGACGTCAACCGCGCCGGCGTCCACGCCTACGACCGCCCGCGCGAGGCCATCGTCGGCCAGCCGATCGAACTGCTCAATCCCGACCTGCCCAGCGACCACCTGCAGCCGGTCTGGGAAGCACTGAACCGCGGTGACACCTACGTCATCGAAGTGACCAACATGCGCGGCGATGGCAGCCGCTTCCCGGTGGAAGTGCACTCGGCCGGCTTCCAGGACCATGGCCAGCCCTGCATCGTGGCCGTGGCGCGCGACCTGAGCGGGCGCTGGCGTGCCGAATCGCGCTACCGCCTGCTGATGGAATCGATCGACAAGGGCGTGATCCTGTTCGACCGCAACCTGCGGGTGATCTCGGCCAACCCGGCCGCGCACCGCATCCTGGGCATCACCAGCAACGGCAATGCGTTTGACGCCCTGCTCGACCCCGAGGCCTGGCTGATCGTCGACGAGCACGGCAATACCCTCACCCAGGCGCAGTGGCCGACCATCCGCTGCTTCCAGGCCGGGCGGGTCATCCGCAGCACCATCATCGGCCTGTACCACCGCCCGCGCGGGCGCATGCTGTGGCTGTCGACCACCAACGTGCCAGTGTTCGGCACCGGCTGCGACCAGGCCGACCATGTCTATTCGATGTTCAGCGACATCACCGAGCTCAAGCGCAACAACCTGCTGTTCGCGCGCGCGCAGTCGCTGGCCCACATCGGCGGCTGGGAATGGGACCGCAGCCTGCAGCGCCTGTACCTGACCGACGAGGCGCGGCGCATCGTCGGCCAGCCCGACGACCTGCAGGACATGACCGACCTGCTCGACTGCCTGCGCAGTGATGACCGCACCTCCCTGCAGCAGGCGCTGGCCGACACCATCGAGCACCGCAGCAGCTTCGGCCTGGAACTGCAGGGCCAGCGCCGCGACGGGCATTCGTTCTGGATCCGGATGATCGGCGAGGTGTCCACCGGCGATGTCGATGCCGCCCGCATCACCGGCACCGTGCAGGACATCACCGAACGCAAGCAGGCCGAAGAGACCCTGCGCGTGCAGGCGCGCACCGACCCGCTGACCGGCATCATGAACCGCGATGCGGTGCTCACCGATCTGGGCGTACGCATGGGCAGCCCCGGCCACGACCGGGTGGCGGTGCTGTACATCGACCTGGACCGCTTCAAGGTCGTCAACGACCTGCTCGGCCACAACGCCGGCGACGAGCTGTTGATCGAAGCGACCCGGCGCATCGCCACGGCCATCGGCACCGAAGGTCTGCTCGCCCGTTTCGGTGGCGACGAGTTCCTGGTGATCTGCGACCTGCGCGACCAGCCCGACCAGGCCGAGCAGCTGGCCGAGCGCATCACCGCCGCGTTCTCCTCCCCCTTCCAGCTGGGCAGCGATGAATTCCAGGTCACCGCCAGCATCGGCATCGCCAAGGCCCCCGGCGATGGCGACCGCCCGCAGCAGCTGATCCAGAACGCCGACACCGCCATGTACGAGTGCAAGCGTCGCACCCGCAACGGCTGGCACGTGTTCTCGCAGGAGCTGGCCGAGCGCCAGAACGACCGACTGCAGATCGAGAGCCGCCTGCACAAGGCGCTGGACGGCGACGAGTTCCGGCTGGTCTACCAGCCGCAGATCAACCTGCGCACCGGGACCATCACCGGCTGCGAGGCCCTGATGCGCTGGCACAACGGCCAGCTTGGGCAGATGCGGCCGGACCTGTTCATCCGCCACGCCGAGCACACCGGCGACATCGTGCGGATCGGCCAGTGGGCGCTGCGCGAGGCGTGCCGCCAGATACGCCAATGGCAGGACGATGGCCTGGAGACGATGCGGGTGGCGGTCAACGTCTCCTGGCGGCAGTTCGTCGGCGAGGACCTGGCCCGCTGGGTACGGCAGGTGCTGGACGAGTTCGAGCTGCCCGGCACGGTGCTGGAACTGGAGTTCACCGAGCGGGTGCTGATCGAGGACGCGCCGGACACCCTGCGCACCTTCGCCCGCCTGCGCGAGATGGGCGTGATGCTGACCATCGACGATTTCGGCGAGGGCTACAGCGCGCTGAACTACCTGCGGCGGCTGCCGATCCATGGCCTGAAACTGAGCCAGCTGTTCGTCGAGGGCATCCCGCGCAACCGCTCGGACGTGGCCGTGTGCGAGGCGGTCTGCGCGATCGCCCGCAGCCTGGGCCTGGGCGTGGTGGCCGAAGGCGTGGAAACCGAGGCCCAGCGCCAGTGCCTGCTGGGGCTGGGGGTGACCATCGGCCAGGGCTTCCTGTTCGCCCCGGGCCTGCCCCCCGATGAGTTCAAGCGGCGCCTGCGCGGGCGCGAGCCGCCGGAGATGGCCCGGGACCTCGCCGGGTAGAGCCAGGCCATGCCTGGCTGCGGGGCACCGGGGCGCATACCGCTTTGCAGCGGCGCACAACGGCGCGCGCCGTGGCTTCCGTTAGAATCGGCGGTTCTCGAACCTGCAGGACCGTTCAATGCAGCTGTCTTCCGTACGTGCCGTGATCACCGGCGGCGTTTCCGGCCTCGGCCTGGCCGTGGCCCAGCACCTGGTCGCCAACGGCGGCAAGGTCGCCCTGTTCGACCTCAATGACGACAAGGGCGCGGCCGCCGTGGCCGGGCTTGGCGCCGACGCGGCCCGCTATTTCAACGTCAATGTCAGCGATGAGGCGGCCGTTGCCGCAGCCATCGACCAGGCCCACGATTTCCTCGGCGGCCTGAACGTGGCGATGAACTGCGCCGGCATCCTCGGCGCCGGCCGCGTGCTGGGCAAAGAGGGTCCGATGCCGCTGGCCGGCTTCCAGGGCACGGTCATGGTCAACCTGGTCGGCAGCTTCAACGTCGCCAAGGCCGCGGCCAACCGCATGCAGCACAACGACGCTGGCGAAGACGGCGAGCGCGGCGTGATCATCAACACCGCCAGCATCGCCGCCTACGAAGGCCAGATCGGCCAGGCCGCCTATGCCGCCAGCAAGGGCGGCGTGGTGTCGATGACCCTGCCGATGGCCCGCGAGCTCTCGCGCTTCGGCATCCGCGTCAACACCATTGCCCCGGGCGTGTTCTGGACGCCGATGGTCGATGGCATGCCCGAGGCCGTGCAGCAGTCGCTGGCCGCGTCCATCCCGTTCCCGTCGCGCCTGGGCAAGCCGGACGACTTCGCCAGCCTGGTCGGCTTCATTCTCGGCAACACCTATCTCAACGGCGAGACCATCCGCCTGGACGGCGCTACCCGCCTCGCTCCGAAGTGATTCCCCCGGGCGCCGGGACGGCGCCCACCCCCAACGACCAACAACATCATGAAAGCCAACGACATCAAGAAGGGCAACGTCGTCGAGTACAACAACGGCGTGTACCAGATCCGCGACATCGAACGCAGCTCGCCGCAGGGCCGCGGCGGCAACGTCCGCTTCCGCTTCATCATGTACAGCGTGCCGGGTGGCAACAAGCTCGACGCCAGCTTCGATGCCGACGACAACCTGGTCGAAGTCGAACTGCTGCGCCGCCAGTCCACCTATTCGTACAAGGACGGCGATGCGTTCGTGTTCCTCGATGACGAGGACTACACCCCCTACACCCTCGACGCCGACGTGATCGGCGACGACGCCGGCTACATCACCGACGGCCTGACCGGCATCTACGTGCAGGTCATCGACGAGCAGCCGGTGGCGATCCAGCTGCCCGCCTCGGTGGTGCTGGAAGTGATTGAAACCCCGCCGGAACTGAAGGGCGGCACCGCCACCAAGCGCCCGAAGCCGGCCAAGCTGAACACCGGCATTGAAATCATGGTGCCGGAGTACATCGCCAACGGCGAGCGCGTGCTGGTGAACACCGCCACCGGCGAATTCGCTGGCCGCGCCGACTAAGCACCACGCGCCGGGCATGGCCCGGCGCTGACGCCTTCTGTAGAGCCGAGCCCATGCTCGGCTGCTTCTGTTGATGCATCGCGGCGAAGCGCAGCCGAGCATGGGCTCGGCTCTACAGAACCGCGCTTATCTGCCGCCGAAATTGCCGCAACCGTGGTACTGGCGAGCACCGACGGTCAGCATGGCTTTGGCTTCGAACGATTCGCCGCTCATGCTGTCCTGGCAGGTGGTGCGCTGGAAGCTCAGCTTGATGTCGGTGCCATCGGCAGCCTTGCCCGCCCAGCCATCCGCACCCGCAGTGGGCGCGGCCACCTCGAAACGGCGCTCGCCGTAGTCCACGTCCACCTGCAGGCCCGGCGCATCGCCGTCGACCACGGCCAGCCAGCCGGGCTCGTTGCCGGTGGCGCGAAATGCGGCCTTGCCCGCGCTGCCATCGCCTTCGATGCCCTGCTGGGCCTGGCACTCGCGATCGGGCTCACCCTTCAGGCTCAACAGGCCATCATCGCTGCCCTTGGCCCAGAAGCTGTTGCCCTTGCCATCGCTGTACTTCGCCCCGGACGCCACCCGTTCCGCGTGCAGCGCGAAGCGGCGTTCACCGATCGTCACCGTCGCCGCGTCCTCGCCCACGAAGCGCGCCTGGACATCCAGGTCGCCGCAGCGGTAAGCGGTTTCGCTGGCGGCTGCGGCCTCCGTCGCCGGCTCGGGCACGGGTGGCGGCAGATCGGCGGCGGTCGCCGCTGCGGGAGGTGCCGCCGCAGGCTGGCAGGCGGTGAGGAGGATGCCCAGGGAGGCTGCCAACAGGCCGGGAACTACACGCATGGCTCGACTCCTTGTCGATACTGCTGAGGACACCTGACCGTACCACCTTGGCACCGGCAGGGCCTGAAAGCCGCCTGACCGCAGCCGCTTCGCGCCCGGATCAGGGAACGGCCACGCCCGCGACCGGTGCGGCGGCCTGCTCGCGCAGCCGCCGGCCGAGGGCCGCGAGGTTGGCGTCGATGTCATCCAGTTCCTGCTGCTGCCCGGCAGGCAGCTGCACGCGCAGCTGCTGGCGCAGCGACTGCCAGGCGGGCACGGCCGCTGCACTGGCGGTGGCCACGGCCCCGGCTACCACGGCCTGCTCTTCGGCCAGCGGCACCCCATAGCCGCCATCGGCCAGCAGCCGGCCCGGCCGCAACCACTGCCCGCTCTGTTCCAGCAGGCCGCGCAGCTGCGCGGTGGCCTCGCTTTCCGGCGCGGCCAGCAGGCGCCGCTTCAGGGTGTCCCGCGCCCGCAGCTCAGCACGGCGCTTTGCGGCCTGTTCCAGCAGCAGCAACCCGGCGCTGGCACGCACATCCCCCTGCAGCAGCCACGGCGCACGCTGCCGCGCGGGCAGCTTCAGCCAAGCCTGCACATCGTACGCCGGCAGGGAGTTCTGCGCGGCAGCAACCGCAAACAACTGCTGGTAATGGTCGCGTGCCGATGCGAAGTAATAGCCCTGGGCCTGCGCGCCAGCACGGTCGTCCAGCACCCGCTCATCCAGCGCATCCAGCCGCACCAGTCGCCGGCGCAACCCGCGCGGGGTCAGCTGGGCCAGGCCGGCCTCGCCCAGCCGCGGCACCCCGGCCTGCAGCAGCTTGGCGGTTTCCACCGCACAGTTGTTGCTGACGAAGTAATAGCGCCCGTCATAGCTCCAGTGCACCTGTGCGGTGCGCTCGAGCAGGCTGGCGATTTCGCTGCGATCAAGCGCCAGCGGCAGCGATTGCAGCCCGCGCAGTTCGACCTTGGTGTACTCGTCCACCACCTGCTGCAACGGCAACACGAACAAGCGCGACGGATAGCCGCCAGTCAGCCCCCGCCAGTTGGAAATCTGCACGTCGCCGACGAAGGCGCGGAAGGACAGGACGCGGTGATACTCCAGATCCAGCCGGCAATCCGGCCCCGGCACGCGGCCCGGGCGGCAGATGACCAGGCGCAGCATGCTGTGGCCCCAGCGGCTCATCGGCTGCGCACTGCCCTCGGCGAACAGGTAATCCACGGCGAAGACGCGGGCAGGATCCAGCTGCAGCAACGACGCCGCGCCCTCCTCCGCCTCAGCCTGCAGCAGCGGCACCGTGCCGTCGCACTGCACCGTCGGCAAGGAGGGCGGCGTGCCGAAATGCTGCTGGTACCACTGCGCCAAGGCGGGACGGCGGCAGGCGAATTCGGCGTCGAGCACGAAACGCTCGGCATTCACCGCCAGGTATTCAGCCGGGTCCGTCAGTTCGTAGCGATCCGGGCTGCGGTCGCTGAAGTGGTTGTCGCCGCGCCCCAGGTGCCACGGCCTGCGCTGCCAACCGGCCAGATCACGCCAGCGCGCGCTGTGCGACCAGTTCGCGCCGCCGCGGTCTGCTACATGGGTGAGTTCATGGACCAGCGCGCTGCGACGCGCACGGCGCGCCCCCGCCCCGCTGTCATCCAGCAGATCCAGGCGCAGCGCAATGCGTCCGGCGAATGCGCGGCCGTGCACCTGCACCGGCAGGTCATCGCGCCACGACACCCGCACCTGCGCAGGCAGCGCGCGCAGCAGGCCATCCGGCAGCAGTGCCTGCACATCGTCCAGCGTCTGCCGGGCCAGCTGCTGCTGCGGCTCGCTCAGTCCGGCGGGATCAAGCTGCAGGCGATCGGCCGCATGCGCGGCGTGCGCGATCAGCAATAGAGCCACGCCCTGCGTGGCTGCGTTCCGTGCAGATGTCATGGCGTTGCCGGCCAGCGGCCGGCACTACCGGAAGGCCGGTTCAGCGGGCCAGCAGCGCGCGGGCCAGCTGCAGATCGCTCTGCTGCTGGGCAGCGGCATCCTGCTCGCGCAGGTGCACCAGCGCCGCCTGCAGGCGCGCACCGCGGATCTGGCCGTCGCTGGCCACGAATGCGGCAGCATCATCGCGCGCAGCCAGCACCACCTTGTCATCACCCGAGCTGCTGCCCGAGGAACCGGAAGACGCACCGGTGGCCGAACCCGCCGAGGTGCCAGCGAAGCTGGAAGCGAAGCCGGCCAGCGGCAGGGACAGCAGGGCGAGCAGCAGGAGCGGACGGGTCATCGTGGTCAGGCCATCAGTGGAGTTGCAGGGAGCGTAATGGTTGCGTGAAGTCTTTGCCTGCATCATGCGTCGAACAGCTTGCCTGGATTCAGCCGCGCTTCGGGATCGAAGGCGCGCTTGACCGCCTTCATCAGCGCAATTTCCGCCGGGCCGCGCGTGCTGTCCAGGTAGCCCTTCTTGACCAGGCCGATGCCATGTTCGGCCGAAATGCTGCCATCGAAGCGGGCCAGCACCTGCGCCAGCAGCTTGGTCACGTGCTCGCACTGGGTTACGAAATCGGCGTCACTGGTGTCGTCCGGCTTCAGTACGTTGATGTGCAGGTTGCCATCGCCGATGTGGCCGAACCAGACAACATCGAAGTGCGGATACGCCTGCCCGATCAGTGCCTGGGTCTCGGCCAGGAACGCCGGCATCGCCGAGATCCGCACCGAGACATCGTTCTTGTACGGCTTGTAGCGGGCCACCGCTTCGGTGATGCCCTCGCGCAGGCGCCACAGCTGCGCCGCCTGTGCATCGCTGGCGCTGATCACACCGTCGCTGACCCAGCCGTTGCCCATGCAGTCCTCGAAGGCCGCCATGGCCGCCGCTTCATGCGCCTCATCGTTGGCGGCGAATTCGGTGACCACGTAATACGGGTGCACCTCGTCGAACGGGGCCTGCGCGCCGTGGGCCAGCACATGCTCGAGCGCGCGCTCGGTGAAGAATTCGAAGGCCTGCAGCTGCAGGCGTGCGCGGAAGGCCGCAAACACCTGCATCAGCACGTCGAAGCTCGGCACCGCCAGCAGCATCACGTTGCTGGCCGGCGGCGGATCGGTCAGCTTCACCGTGGCCTCGACGATCACGCCCAGCGTGCCCTCGGACCCGATCATCAGCTGGCGGAAATCGTAGCCGCTGGAATTCTTGATGAGGCCCTTGTTGAGTTCCAGCAGTTCGCCACTGGCGGTGACCACCTTCAACCCGGCGATCCACTCGCGGGTGTTGCCGTAGCGGATCACGCGGATGCCGCCGGCATTGGTGGCGATGTTGCCGCCGATGGAGCACGAGCCGCGCGCGGCGAAATCCACCGGGTAGATCAGGCCGTGGTCCAGCGCGGCGTTGTGCAGCGCCTCCAGCGGCATGCCCGCCTGCACCACCAGGGTGCGGTCGACCGCATCGTAGGCCAGCGCCTTGTTCATCCGCTCCAGGCTCAGCACCAGCTCGCCGTTCGCCGCCACGGCGCCGCCGGACAGGCCGGTGCGGCCGCCGGAAGGCACCACCGCCACGCCTTCCGCCGCGCTCCAGCGCATCAGGGCCTGCACCTCCTCCACCGATGCCGGCAGGGCGATGGCCAGTGGCGCCGGGGTCCAGCGCCGGGTCCAGTCACGGCCGTAATGCTCCAGGTCGGCAGGGTCGGTCTTCAGCTTCAGGCCGGGACAGGCCTGCTGCAGCGAGGCGATGCGGGAATCGGTCATGACGGTCCAGCGCGGTGCGTGAAGAACGGGCAAGCGTGCCAGCGCCGCGGGCCAGCGTCCAGCCCCGGCAATCACCCGGAATGGCTACGGATGCAACTATTTCCGCACTGCACCATGGCCGCGCCGATCTGGCATAGTGGTCAGCCCCTGTCCCACTGGCCGTGCCGTACCATGTCGCCGAAGAAGACCTCGTTCCCGAAGCAGGATATCCGCGTGCTGTTGCTGGAGGGGGTCAGCCAGACCGCCGTGGAGGTGTTCAGCGCCGCCGGCTACAGCCAGATCGAAGCGCACAGCAAGGCGCTGCCGGAGGACGAACTGAAGGCGCGCATCGCCGAGGCGCACATCGTCGGCATCCGCTCGCGCACCCAGCTCAGCGCCGAGGTGCTGGCCGAGGCCAAGCGCCTGATCGCGGTGGGCTGCTTCTGCATCGGCACCAACCAGGTCGACCTGGACGCGGCCGAGCTGGCCGGCATCCCGGTGTTCAACGCGCCCTATTCCAATACCCGCAGCGTGGCCGAGCTGGTCATCGCTGAGGCCATCATGCTGACCCGTGGCATTCCGCAGAAGAACGCCGAATGCCACCGCGGCGGCTGGTCGAAGTCGGCCAGCGGCAGCCACGAGGTGCGTGGCAAGACGCTGGGCATCATCGGCTACGGCCACATCGGCACCCAGGTCGGCGTGCTGGCCGAATCGCTGGGCATGCAGGTGATCTTCCACGACGTGGAAACCAAGCTGTCGCTGGGCAATGCCCGTGCCGCCGCCAGCCTGGACGACCTGCTGGCGCGCGCCGACATCGTCACCCTGCACGTGCCGGAAACCCCGTCCACGCAGTGGATGATCGGCGCCACCGAGCTGGCGAAGATGCGCCGCGGCGCGCATGTGATCAATGCCGCGCGCGGGACCGTGGTCGATATCGACGCACTGGACGCGGCCCTTGCCAGTGGCCACATCGGCGGCGCGGCCCTGGACGTGTTCCCGGTCGAGCCCAAGGGCAATGGCGATATCTTCGAATCGCCGCTGACCCGCCACGACAACGTCATCCTGACCCCGCACGTGGGCGGCAGCACCCTGGAAGCGCAGGACAACATCGGCATTGAAGTGGCGGCCAAGCTGGTGCGCTACAGCGACAACGGCAGCACCCTGTCGGCGGTCAACTTCCCGGAAGTGACCCTGCCCGAACACGCCGACAGCCTGCGCCTGCTGCACATCCACCAGAACGTGCCCGGCGTGCTGTCCAAGGTCAACGAGATCTTCTCGCGGCACAACGTCAACATCGACGGCCAGTTCCTGCGCACCGACCCGAAGGTGGGCTACGTGGTGATCGACATCACCGCCAGCGAGGAACAGGCCGGTGCCGTGCGTGACGAGCTGGCGGCCATTCCGGGCACTCTGCGCACCCGCATTCTGTATTGATGAAGGCGTCGCCGGGCATGGCCCGGCCCGCTCGACGGTAGCGCCGGGCCGTGCCCGGCGGGAATGCATCCGACACCGCGCCATCCACGCATGGCGTGGATCTACTGCAGTAGAGCCACGCCATGCGTGGCTGCCCCTGTCAGCGCGCCAGCCAGCGGCGGGCCATGCGCTGCATTGATGCGTCCGATTCCGGATCTTCGGCAACCTCGGCCACCGGGCGCCAGGCCAGATCGAGCGATTCCTCGCTGAGCACGAACGCCTCGCCGCCCACGGCACGGATCACGAAACGCACGTCGTAGTGCCAGTGCCCCGGCACGTCGGTGCGCTCGGGAATCCAGTGCTTGTCCAGGTCGAAGATGGCCGGGTCATCCAGCACCAGGCCGGCCAGGCCGGATTCCTCTTCCGCTTCCTTCAGCGCCACCCGCCCCAGGTCGCGGTCGCCATCGGCATGGCCGCCCAGCTGCAGCCAACGCTGCAGCTTGCGATGGTGGGTCAGCAGCAGGCGCTGGCCGTCGGCACTGACCAGCCAGCAGCTGGCCGTGAAGTGCCCGGCCAGACGTTCACGACAGAAAGGATCCTGCGGATCGTCAATCAATGTGCTGAATTCGGCAGCCAGCGCGTCGTGGGATGGCTCCCGGCGGGCGTAGTCATGCAGCAGGCCACGCAGCTGAACATCAAGCGCGGCAAGGGATTCGGCAGGTTGATTCATGAATGCGGGACAATCGGAAAAATACTGCCCATTATCGCCGGTCATTGTTGCGATTGCGCTTGTGCGGTGGCTTCAGCTTTGGCTAAGGTACAGCGGGCCGTTCGCGCGGCCTTCACCATTCCAGGCCGCCGGCAACGCATCGGCGGCCCCAATCCGATCATCAGGAAAGTTTTGCATGCTGAAAGCACTGTTGAGGGTCAAGCCGGTTCAACCGGCCGGGCACGTCGATGCTGGCGAACCCATCGAAGGCAGCCTGGACGGCGAAGCCACGTTGAAACGGACCCTCACGGCGAAACACCTCATCATGCTCGGCATCGGTGCGGTGATCGGCGCAGGCATCTTCGTGCTGACCGGCCAGGCCGCGGCCAATCACGCCGGCCCGGCGGTCATGCTCTCGTTCGTCATCGCCGGCTTCGCCTGTGCGCTGGCGGGCCTGTGCTACGCCGAGTTCGCGGCGATGATGCCGGTCTCCGGCAGCGCCTACTCGTACTCCTACGCCACCCTCGGCGAAGGCATGGCCTGGTTCATCGGCTGGTGCCTGGTGCTGGAATACCTGTTTGCCTCGGCCTCGGTCGCAGTGGGCTGGTCGGCCTACCTGATCAGCTTCCTCACCAGCACCCTGAACATGCCGTTCCCGGACGCGCTCAGTGCAGCGCCGATCGCCTGGACCGGCAGCGAGTTCGTCGCCTCCGGCAAGCTGTTCAACCTGCCGGCGGTGCTGATCATCGCGGCGGTGTCGGGCTTGCTGTATGTCGGCGTCACCCAGTCCGCCTTCGTCAACGCGATCATCGTGGCCATCAAGGTCACCGTCATCTGCCTGTTCATCGGCATCGGCGCGGCGCATATCGATCCGGGCAACTGGCACCCCTTCATCCCTGAAAACACCGGGCCGGGCGAGTTCGGCTGGAGCGGCATCTTCCGCGCCGCCACCATCGTGTTCTTCGCCTACATCGGCTTCGACGCGGTTTCCACCGCCGCCGGCGAAACCAAGGACCCGCAGCGCAACATGCCGATCGGCCTGCTCGGCTCGCTGGCCGTGTGCACCATCGTCTACATCATCGTCTGCGCGGTGCTGACCGGCATGATGCCGTACCACCTGCTGGGCACCGACAAGCCGGTCGCCACCGCGCTGGAAGGCTACCCGCAGCTGGCCTGGCTGAAGACCGCCGTCGAGATCGGCGCCATCGCCGGCCTGTCCTCGGTGATCCTGGTGATGATGATGGGCCAGACCCGCATCGCCTACACGATCTCGCGCGACGGCCTGCTGCCGAAGTTCTTCGGCAAGGTCCACGCCCGCTTCCGCACCCCGTACTGGGCCACGATCGTGGTCGGCGTGATCGCCGCTGCACTGGCCGGCCTGGTGCCGCTGAACGTGCTGGGTGAACTGGTCTCGATGGGCACCCTGCTGGCCTTCGCCACCGTCTGCATCGGCGTGCTGGTCCTGCGCTACAGCAAGCCGGACCTGCACCGCCCGTTCCGCGTGCCGGCGGTGTGGATCATCTGCCCGCTGGGCGCGGCCACCTGCCTGTTCCTGTTCTGGCAGGCGTTCGTGGTGCATTGGCACCTGTTCGTCGGCTGGACCGTGCTGGGCCTGCTGATCTACCTCGGCTACGGCATCCGCAACAGCAAGCTGGCCAAGTCTCCCTGATGTGCCTACGGGCCGGCCTCGCGCCGGCCCGTCCGTTTCTCCCCGCGCGCCATCCGCGGCGCGCTTCGAAAAGATCGACACACATGTTCAAGCAACTGTGGGCCACCAAGCACCCGCATGCCGCCCATGAAGACGCCAACGGCCTGAGCCTGCGCCGCCACCTCGGCCCCTGGGGCCTGACCGCGCTGGGCATCGGCGCGGTCATCGGCGGCGGCATCTTCGTCATCACCGGCCAGGCCGCGGCCAACCATGCCGGCCCGGCCATCATGCTGTCCTTCGTGCTGGCCGCGGTCTGCTGCGCCTTCTGCGCGCTGGCCTATGCCGAGTTCGCCTCGATGGTGCCGGTGTCCGGCAGCGCCTACACCTACACCTACGCCACCTTCGGCGAGCTCTCGGCCTGGTTCATCGGCTGGATGCTGGTGCTCGAGTACGGCGTATCGGCCTCGGCGGTGGCGGTCAGCTGGACCGGCTACTTCCTCAGCCTGCTCAGCCAGTTCGACATCCACCTGCCAGCGGCGCTGGTCAGTGCGCCACTGGACGCGCAGCTGCGCCCCACCGGCGCAATCGCCAACCTGCCCGCCGCCATTCTGGTACTGCTGCTGACCTGGCTGTGCTACGTCGGCATCAGCAAGTCCTCGGCGATGAACATGGCGATGGTCGTGCTGAAGACCGGCCTGATCGTGCTGGTCATCGTGGTCGGCTGGAAGTACATGGACACCAGCAACTGGACCCCGTTCATCCCGGCCAACGAAGGCCCGGGCAAGTACGGGATGGAAGGCGTGCTGCGCGGCGCGGCCATGGTGTTCTTCGCCTACATCGGCTTCGAGGCGGTGTCGGTGGCGGCGCAGGAATCGAAGAACCCGCAGCGCGACATGCCGATCGGCATGATGCTGTCGCTGGTGATCTGCACGGTGCTTTACATCGCCATGGCGGCGGTCATGACCGGCCTGGTGCCGTACCAGCTGCTGGGCACCGACGAACCGGTGGTGACCGCCGTGGCGGCGCACCCGCAGCTGGGCTGGCTGCGCTGGGTGGTCGAGGCCGGCGCCCTGGTCGGCCTGTCCTCGGTGGTGCTGGTGATGATCATCGGCCAGCCTCGCATCTTCATGATCATGGGGCGCGACGGCCTGCTGCCGCCGGTGTTCACCAAGATCCACCCGAAGTACCGCACCCCGCACATCAACACGGTCATCACCGGCATCGGCATCGCCCTGCTGGCGGCGCTGTTCCCGCTGGACATCCTGGGTGAACTGACCTCGATGGGCACCCTGATCGCGTTTGCAGCCGTGTGCGCGGGCGTGCTGATCCTGCGCCGCACCCAGCCGGACCTGCCGCGTCCGTTCCGCATGCCGATGGCATGGCTGATCTGCACCCTGGGCGTGCTGAGCTGCCTGGCGCTGCTGTCGGCGATGACGATGCACAACTGGATGCTGATGGGTGTGTGGACGTTCGTCGGCTTCGTGATCTATTTCTGCTACGGCTTCAAGCACAGCCGCCTGCGGGGCCAGTAAGGGTTTTCTGTATTGCAGGGCCTGCGGCCCTGCACCCGCTGGAGCCGGAGCAACGTCCAGAGCAACAGCTGGGTTGAGGGTTTGGCGGGGAGGCATGGGTTCGCGGGGGACGCCGTGAATCCATCCCTGGAGGCTTGGCCGCGGCATCCATGCCGCGGACACCCCCGCGAACCCATGCCTCCCCACCCCTGACACTCTCCCGGCACGTCCGGTAGATCCACGCCATGCGTGGATGAAGTCCATCTGGGGAATGAATCTTCTGTAGAGCGGAGCCATGCTCCGCTCCGAGCAAGCGCAGCGCCGCGACCCGCTTCTGCCTTTCCTTCTTCACTCCGTGGCTGGCGCGCACGGAGCCTGTCCGAGGCCGGGCGGGTGGGTTGCGCGGGGGGCCCTGCGCTATGGATACCGCCCAGTAGATCCACGCCATGCGTGGATGAATTCGTCCGGGGAATGAATTCTCTCCGGTCGATGGGTTCCCTGTAGAGCGGAGCCATGCTCCGCTCCGAGCAAGCGCAGCGCCGCGACCCGCTTCTGCCTTTCCTTCTTCACTCCGTGGCTGGCGCGCACGGAGCCTGTCCGAGGCCGGCCGGGGTGGGCTGGCGGGACCGCAGGCGCCATGGATGGGTTCACGGCGTGTCCCGCCAGCCCACCCCGGCCGGCCAACCCAGGGACTCAACCCGAACAACCCGCCACGAGGGGCTCAGCCGTTGGCCGAATCCAGTAAAATCGACCGCATGAACGCCCCCACCTTCCCCTACGACACCGCGCGCCTGAGCGAACTGGCCCAGCTGCTGATCGACAACGTCCGCGAACTGGCCCACGCCGGCTGGACTCCGGCCACCAGCAGCAACTTCTCCCACCGCCTGGACGACCGCCACGCCGCAATCACGGTCTCGGGCAAGGACAAGGGCCGCCTCATCGAGGACGACATCATGGTGGTGGATTTCGACGGCCTGGCCGTCGGCCGCCCGCTGCGCCCGTCCGCCGAGACCCTGCTGCACACCCAGCTGTACCGCCGCTTCCCGGAGATCGGCTGCGTGCTGCACACCCATTCACCAGTGCAGACCATCGCCTCGCGCCTGTACGCGCCGCAGGGCCACATCCGCATCGAAGGCTACGAGCTGCTGAAGGCCTTCGCCGGCAACAGCACCCACGAAATGGCCATCGACGTGCCGGTGTTCGCCAACACCCAGGACATGAACGTGCTCTCGGCGCAGGTCGATGCCCTGCTCGACACCCAGCCCCTGTGGGGCTACCTGATCGACGGCCACGGCCTGTATGCCTGGGGCCGCGACATGGCCGAAGCGCGCCGCCACATGGAAGCCTTCGAGTTCCTGTTCCACTGCGAGCTGGAACTGCGCAAGCTGCGCGGCTGAACCGGCGCCGGGGTGCAGATTCCAATCCGGAATCTGCCACCCTTCACCACCCTGTTACCCTGTCTTCCCCCCGAGACGTTCAAGCTGCCGCCATGAGCCGACTGCGCATCTACGACGACACCCATCCCGAATCACCGCTGCTGGATTCCCAGGACGGCGCGATCATCGCGGCCGAACTGCAGAAGATCGGCGTCACCTTCGAGCGCTGGCAGGCCACCGCGCCGGTCGCGCCGGGCGCCAGCCAGGACGAAGTGTTCGCCGCCTACCGTGCGGACATCGACCGCCTGGTCGCCGAGCGCGGCTTCAAGAGCGTGGACGTGGCGTCGATCGCCCCGGACAACCCGAACCGCGCCGAACTGCGGAAGAAGTTCCTCGACGAACACTTCCACAAGGAAGACGAGGTGCGCTTCTTCGTCGCAGGCTCGGGCCTGTTCACCCTGCACGTGGGTGACAAGGTCTACGAGATCGAGTGCGTGAAGGATGACCTGATCGCCGTGCCCGACGGCACCACCCACTGGTTCGACATGGGCGATGAGCCGAGCTTCGTGGCCATCCGCTTCTTCACCGAGCCGGACGGCTGGGTCGGTCACTTCACCGGCACCGACATTGCGCAGAAATTCCCCCGTTACGTTCCCACCCAGGCGTCCTGATCCATGCAGCCCCGCGTCATCCTGACCGACATCGAAGGCACCACCAGCAGTATCTCATTCGTCAAGAACGTGCTGTTCCCTTATGCCCGCCAGGCCCTGCCGGCCTTCGTGGCCGAACACGGCCAGCAGCCGGAGGTGCGCCGCTGGCTGGATGCGGTGGCCACCGAGATCGGTGGCGCCTGCCAGGACAGCCTGGTGGCCGAGACGCTGCAGGGCTGGATCGACCAGGACCGCAAGCACACGGCGCTGAAGGCCCTGCAGGGCCTGATCTGGGATGCCGGTTACCGTCGCGGTGATTACACCGCTCACTTCTACCCGGAAGTGGCGCCGGTGCTGAAGGGCTGGCATGCCTCGGGCCTGCCGCTGTACGTGTACTCCTCCGGCTCGGTGCCGGCGCAGAAGCTGTTCTTCGGCTTCAGCGATGCAGGCGATCTGAGCCCGCTGGTGTCGGGCTGGTTCGATACCGAGATCGGCGGCAAGCGCGAGGCGGACAGCTATCGCAACATCGTGCAGGCGATCGGCGTGCCGGCCGGTGAGATCCTGTTCCTGTCGGACGTGGTGGAAGAACTGGATGCCGCCCGCGAGGCTGGCCTGCAGACGCGCCTGATCGACCGCCTGGATGACTACCCGATGCCGCGCACCGGCCAGGCCGCCAACGGCCACGACCGCGTCGAGAATTTCCAGCAGATCCAGCTGTAACCCGTAAGGCGTGCGGACCAACGGTCCGCACCCACCACCAACGGTCCGCACCCACCCGACCACGCTCAACGATCGTTGAGGGTCTTGATCTTCAGCGCTTCGCGCAGCGTCGCCAGGTCCACCGGGCCGCGTACGGCGATGTCACGGGTCTCGCCCGGCAACAGGTCCAGCAGGTTGTCTTCCACCTGCACGTCCAGCGCGCCAAAGTCGATCCACGCCGCGCGCACGTAGGCCGCGCTCTGCAGGCGCAACCGGTAGTGGTCACCGTCGATGGCCAGCACCGCCTTCAAAGCCTGCCGCGGCAGTACCTGGTCCTTGGCCTCCACGAAGCCGACCACCTGGCGTGCACTCACCTTGCCCTCCTGCAGCAGCTCGAACACCGCCACGGTGCGCTTGGGGTCTGCGCCTGCCAGCAGTTCGGCATCGGCGAAGTCACCCACGCGGGTGACGCCCGCCGCGGCCAGGCTCACCGGCACCTCGTGGCGGCGCAGTACCTTGCCATCCACGTCCATCACCCGCAGCCGGCAGCTCGCCTGCACCGCCGCACCATCGTTGATCAGGCGCACCCGCGTGCTGCCTTCATCACGCAGCGCTGCCACGGTCACCGGCGCGAAGAAGCGCCGTGCCGCGAAATGCAGCGCCTTCCAGCGCCCGTAGTAATCGACGCTGGACCACGATGCGCCCGGCCACACGTCGTTGAGCTGCCAGTACAGCGAACCCATCGTGTACGGCCGCGATGCGCGGTGGTGCAATGCCGCCAGGGCAATGCCATCGGCCTGCATCACCTGGCTGAGGTAGACGAAATCCTCGAAGTCCTTCGGCGTGCCATAGCCCAGCGCGATGTAGTGCAGCAGCCGGCTGTTGCCCTCGCCTGCCATGAACTTCTGGTGGGCACGGATCACCGGACTGTCGATGCCCTGCTCGTCGCGGCTCGCGATCTGGTCCACCGTCGCCACCGCCGGCCAGGCCTGCAGGCCGTACTCGGACATGAAGCGCGGGGTCTCGTGCAGATACGCCTGCACCGGCAGCGCCGGATTGCCCCAGACCTGCCAGTAGTGCTTGTCGCCGCGGGTGGAATCGTTGGCCTTTTCGTCCAGGTCGTTGCTGGGCGAGCTGGACCAGTACGGCACGCCCAGGCCCTCCTCACCCACGACCTGGCGCAGATCATGGCCGAACAGGTCCACATAGCCCTGCCACACCTTCGCTGCGAATGCCGGGTCGGCCGCCTTCAGGTCACGGCCGTGGCCCCAGTCCTTCCAGGCGGTTTCTTCCTCGTTGTTGCCACACCACAGCACGATGCTGGGGTGGTGCCGCAGGCGGCGCACGTTGTCGCGAGCCTCGGCCACCACGCTGGCGCGGAACGCGGGATCGTAGCCGGGCTGCATGCCGCCGCCGAACATGAAGTCCTGCCAGACCAGCAGGCCCAGCTCGTCGGCGATGTCGAAGAACGCGTCGTCCTCGTAGTAGCCACCGCCCCAGTTGCGCAGCATGTTCATGTTGGCGTCGCGCGCGGCGGTCAGCACCTGGCGCAGCCGCGCGGGATCAACGCGGGCGGGGAACGCATCGAACGGAATGACGTTGGCGCCCTTGGCGAAGATCTCCACGCCGTTGATGACAAAGGCAAAACCCTGGCCACCCTTGCCATCTTCCTCGCGGCGCAGCTCGACGGTGCGCAGGCCGATGCGCTGGTCGCGCGCCAGTTCAGCGGAACGTCCGCCCTCCAGGCGTGCCTGCACGCTGTAACGGTCCTGCGCGCCATGGCCCACCGGCCACCAGCGCCGCGGATCAGCCAGTTCAACGGGAATCTCGACAGTGTTCGCGCCCGGCTTCAGCAGCACCGAACGCTGCAGCTGGGCCACGCTGCGGCCCTCGGGGTCGCGCACGTCCACATCCACCACGGCTGAACCGGCGGCATTGCCCTGCTCCACCTGCAGCAGCACCGCCAACTTCGCCTGCCGGCTGTCCAGTGCATCGGTGCGCACGGCCAGGTCAGTCAGCCGGTGCGTATCCCAGGCCTGCAGATCCACGCCACGCCAGACCCCGGCGGTGACATAGCGCGGGCCCCAGTCCCATCCGAAGTGATAGGCCGGCTTGCGCGCGAAGTTGCCGACCATCGCATCCTTCGGCTCATCACCATAGGGCGAGGGATAGTTGCCGGCGATCCTGTGCGGCATCGCCTGTACGCCGGGCAGCAGCGTGCGGATGGGCGAGCGGAACACGATCAGCAGTTCATTGCCCGTGGCCTGCAGGCGCCCTTCCACGCGCGCGTGCCAGGTGCGGTGTGCATTGTCCGCGCGCAGCAGCGGCTTGCCGTTGAGGGTGACCTCGGCGTAGGTGTCCAGCCCGTCGAAGCGCAGTTCGGCATTGGGCTTGGCCAGGGTCGCCGCATCCACGTCGAAGCGTGCGCGGTACTCCCAGCTGGCCAGGCCGATCCATTGCAGCTCCGCCTCGGCCGCGCCCACGTAAGGATCGCGGATCAGGTCGTGGGCGAGCAGGTCGGTGTGCACGCTGCCAGGCACCGTGGCCGCACGCCACTGCTGAAGCCCGGGGTGGGCGGCACCCTGGGCATCGCCCGGCAGCAGGCGGAATTCCCACTGCGCCTGCAGCGGCGCGGCAGCGGCAGGGAATGCAGCCGCCACGACCAGCAGCAGGAGCAGACGGACAACGAGGGAAAGACGATGCACGTGATGCTCCTGGTGTTCCGCCGGGCGTGGCCCGGCGCTACCCATTTCCATGCGTCATGCGTTCGGCGAAACGTGCCTCAACGAACGACGTTCAACACTTCGTAGCACGCGCCCATGGTGTGGTAATCCACCTTGCCGGCCGGGCTCTTCTCATCGCTGTACTTGCGATTGTCGGCATCGAGGATGCGGAACCAGGCGCCGTACTGGTGGTCGACGAAGTCCTCCCACGAATACGCCCAGATGCGCTCGTACCACTGCCAGTAGCGGTCATCGCCGGTGCGCTTGGCCATCAGCGCCGCGGTGGCCAGCGTCTCAGCCTGCACCCAGAAGTACTTGTCGTCGTCGCAGACGAAGCTGTCGCCGCCGATCGGCGCGCCGTCCATGCCCGGCTGGCGGCGCGACTCCGGCGCGAAGCCGTAGTACAGGCCACCGCGTGCCTCGTCCCAGCTGCGCTCGACGGCCACGTCGAACAGATGCTGCGCGGTCGGCACCAGCCAGTCGGCCTGCACGTGGCGGTCAAGGATCAGCAGCAGCTTGGCCCACTCGGTCTGGTGGCCGGGCTGGAAACCCCACGGGCGGAACAGGTGCTTGGGATTGTCCAGGTTGTAATCCCAGTCGATCTCCCAGTTCACGTCATAGTGTTCCCAGACCAGCCCGCCGGCCTTGGCGGCCTGGCGGCGGGTCATGTTGTCGGCCAGCTGCAGCGCGCGCTCGACATAGCGCTGCTCGCCACTGGCCTCGAAGGCGGCCAGCATCGCCTCGCACATGTGCATGTTGGCGTTCTGCCCGCGGTAGCCGGTGAAGTTCCACTGGCCATCGGCTTCGTCCTTGTACAGGCCGTGCTGCGGCTCCCAGAAGCGTGCTTCCAGCAGCTGCCAGGTTTCGTCCATCCACGTGCGGGCCTGCTCGACACCGGCCTTCAGCGCACAGCTGTAGGCCAGCAGCACGAAGGCCACGCCGTAGCAGTGGTTCATGTCGTCCTCGACCTTGCCGTCGCGCAGGGTCCAGGCATAGCCGCCGGTGGCCGGGTTGCGGTGTACCTCGCGCAGGTAGCGCACGCCGTGCTCGACCGCCTCGCGGTACTCGGCATTGCCGAATTCGCGGTAGGCCATCGCATAGTTGAAGACAAAACGCGTGCTGCTCACCAGGTGGCGGTGGCTGGTATCGTAGATGCTGCCGTCATCACGGAAGTAGTGGAAGAAACCGCCGTTCGGATCGATGCAGCGCGGGTGGTAGAACGCCATCGTGTCGGCGATGTGTGCACGCAGGAACGCGGGCGAACGGAAATCGGGCGAGGTGCTCATGCGGGAAGGTCCTGTGCCTGCAGCAGCTGCTGCACTTCATCGAGCGAGGGCATCGCGGCGAACGCGCCCTTGCGGGTAACGGCCAGTGCGCCGACCGCAGCGCCGAAGCGCAACGTGGCAGCGATGGCCTGCGGGTCCTGGCAGAACGCGGCGAAGCCCGCACCGGCCCCGCCCCGCTCCAGCAGGCCGACCAGCACGCCACCGACGAACGCATCGCCGGCGGCGGTGGTATCGACCGTGGCCACGTTGAAGCTGGTGACCTGGCCCTGCTGCTCACGGGTGTACCAGTGCAGCGTGGCGGCGCCATCGGTGACGATGACCCAGCGTGCCTGCGCAGCCAGCAGGCGCTGCAGGACGATCTGGTCGCCCTCGGCACCGTGCGGCGCGGCCAGGAAGTCCAGTTCCTCGCGCGAGAGCTTGACCAGATCGGCGCGCTCCAGCGCCTGCCACAGCCACGGCGTCGGATCGACATCGGCCGGCCACAGCGCCGGGCGCAGGTTGAGGTCCAGGCTGACCACCGCGCCGGCGGCGCGGGCGCGGTCCATGCCGGCGAAGGTCGCCTCGGCAATGGCCGCTTCGGTCAGGCTGTTGGAACAGACGTGGAAGCACTGCGCGTTGTCCAGGCACGCGGCCTGGAAATCGCTGTCACGGAACAGCAGGTCCGCCGCCGGCGGGCGGTAGAAGCTGAAGCTGCGCTCACCTGCGGCATCCAGCGCGACGAAGGCCAGCGCGGTCTTGGCCGCATCGGTACGCACGATGTAGTCGGTACCCACGCCGTGCTCGACCAGGCTCTCGGCCAGGAAGTCACCGAACATGTCGCGGCCGAGCATGCCCACGAACTGGGTCTTCGCACCCAGCCGCGCCGCGGCCACGGCCACGTTGGCCGGCGCACCGCCGGCGTACTGCAGGAACGCGCGCGGGGTGTCGGCCGAAGCCGGCGGCTGCGCTAGTAGATCGATCAAAATTTCGCCGAAGCAGACAATGGCACCCATTCTGGACTCAGCCTCCCTGCGTTGCGGAGGCCGGCGTACGCGCGCCGACCAGACCGTAGAAAATGATGTAGCCGTAGCACAGCAGCGGCAGGATGAAGCTGGCCTGGACCCCGATGTGGTCAGCCAGGACGCCCTGCAGGTACGGCACCACGGCACCGCCGACGATGGCCATGATCAGCAGGCTGGAGCCCTTGTTGGTCAGCGGACCCAGGCGCTCGATGCTGAGCGCGAAGATGGTCGGGAACATGATCGAGTTGAACAGGCCGATCGCCACCACCGAGTACAGCGCGACGCTGCCGGAGGTCATCATCGTCGTTGCCAGCAGGCCCACGTTGACCAGCGCGAAGATCGCCAGCAGGCGGCTGGGCGAGAAGCGCGCCAGCAGGGCCGAGCCGGCAAAGCGGCCGACCATCGCCATCGTCCAGTAGGCCGACACGTAGTGGGTCGCCTGCTGTTCGCTGAAACCGCCGATGCTCGGCATCGACAGGTAGTTGACCAGGAAGCTGCCGATCGACACTTCCGCACCGACGTAGAAGAAGATGCCCAGCACGCCCAGCAGCAGGTGGCGCTTGCGCAGTGCATCGAAGTAGCTGTGGTGATGGCCCTGGTCGGCCTGTTCGGTCGCATCGCTCAGCGCCGGCAGGCGGAACAGGAACACGAACAGCGCCAGCAGCACCAGCGCCACCGCCAGGCCCACGTACGGGCCCTGCACGGCCTGTGCTTCGGCGGTGCGGTAGGCCAGCTGTTCGGCAACCGGCAGCGCTTTCAGTTCATCGGCGCTCTTGACCGTGTTGGACAGGATCAGCATGCCGCCGAAGATCGGCGCGATGGCCGTGCCCAGCGAATTCAGCGCCTGGGCCAGGGTCAGGCGGCTGGAGCTGGTCTGTTCCGGACCCAGCAGCGCCACATAGGGGTTGGCGGCGACCTGCAGCACGGTGATGCCGGTAGCCAGCACGAACAACGCACCCAGGAACGCGCCATATTCGCGCAGCTCTGCCGCCGGCCAGAAGCCCAGCGCGCCGATGCCGGCGATCACCAGGCCGGCCACGATGCCCTTCTTGTAGCCCAGCGCCGCCACCAGGCGGCCTGCCGGCAGCGACATCAGGAAGTAGGTGCCGAAGAAGGTGAACTGCACCAGCATCGCCTTGGCATAGTTCAGCTCGAACACCGCCTTCAGGTGCGGGATCAGGATGTCATTGAGGCAGGTAAGAAAGCCCCACATGAAGAAGATGGTGGTGACCACGGCCAGTGCCTTGCCGTTGGTGACGGCCGGTGCGTTGCCGGGGGAACCCGATGGGCGGGGCGTTGCGGAGATCGGCATGCGGTTCGCGCCTCGATGCGCGGAAGGTCGTTGTTGCGTGGAAGGAGTGTGCGTTGAAGGGAATCAGTTGGGTCGGGCGGCGCTGCTTTCGCGGATGCGCAGCTGCACCGGGGCGACGGTGCGCCGTGGCGGTGCATCCGGATCGTCCAGGCGCTGCAGCAGCAGTGCGGCCGCCTGCCGGCCGCGCTCGCGCGGGTCGGCGGTGAGGGTGGTCAGCGGCGGCACCGCCACGGAGGCTTCGGAAATGTCATCGAAGCCGGTGACTGCGAAATCGCCACCGGGGCGGATGCCGCGCGAGTTCAGGCCCAGCATCAGCCCCAGCGCGACGGTGTCGTTGTAGCAGACTGCTGCACTCGGCCGGTGGCCATCGACGAACAGTTCGTCGGTGCGCGCAGCGGCTTCCAGGCGGTTCGGCGCCGATTCGATCATCCAGCCTGGCGGGAGCGTCAGCCCGGCCTCGGCGAGGGCCTGCTGGAAACCGGCGCGACGCTGGTGGCACGAGCTGGAATCGGCATGGCCGCCGAAGAACGCGATCTGGCGATGGCCGCGCTCGATCAGGTGCCGGGTGGCCAGGTAAGCGCCGTGCTGGTTGTCCAGGGTCAGGAAGTCCCAGTCGGCACCGTCCAGTTCGCGGTTGAACAGCAGCACGTTGGCGTTGGCGCCCAGCGCCTGGCGTACCAGGGTGGCATCGCTGCCCTCGGCCGGCGACAGGATCAGGCCAGCCGGGGTGTGTTCCATCAGTGTGGACAGCACGGCCTGCTGGCGCTCGGGCGATTCGCCGGTGCTGCCCAGCAGGGTGACGTAGCCGCGCCCGCCCAGCGCCTCGTCCACCCCGGAGGCGAATTCGGCGAAGAACGGGTTGGACAGATCGTTGATGACCAGCGCGATGCTCGACGAGGTGCGCCGGCGCAGATTGGCCGCGGCACGGTTGTAGACATAACGCTGGCGGCGCAGTTCGGCCTCGACCTTGGCCCGGGTATCGACGTTGACCAGCGGGCTGCCGCGCAGCACCAGCGACACGGTCGCGCGCGAAACGCCGATGGCACGGGCGATGTCGGTCACCGTCACCGCCTTGCCGGAACGCTTGCTGGAACTGCCGCCGTTGTCGTTCATCGTCTTCCCGGACTCCGCTTGAGCCTCAAGCCTAATGGATCGTGACGCTGTCGTGCCGTGCCGTTCGCTGGGTTGCCTCGAACGGCACAGCACCGATCATCGCAGCTGGCTGCCTGGTGCAGCGCACCAGGAGACCGGCAGATCGGCCACCGCGGTGCCCCAGCCCTGCGTCGGCGCCTGGCCGTCCAGGGCGAAACGCACGCGCGGGCCCTGCTGCAGGCGGTTCCAGTCCAGCCACACCGGCGCATGGGCCTGGCCATCGACCTGCACGCCCTGCACGTACTGCAGGCGGCGGCCGTCGGCGCCCGGTGCGTCGATGCGCAGGGTGCGGCCGTTGCCCATGTCCACTTCCACCTTGGCAAAGCGCGGCGTGTGCAGCAGGAACTCACCGCTGCCCGGCACCGCCGGGTACACACCGATGGCGCTGAACAGGTACCAGGCCGACATCGTGCCCAGGTCATCGTTGCCGGTCACGCCGTTGGGCGCATTGGTGAACAGCTGCTGCGCGGCACGCACCACGGCGGCGGTCTTCCACGGCTGGCCGATCAGCGTGTACAGCCACGGCGAGTGCAGGTCCGGCTCGTTGTTGGGGTTGTAGCGGAACTGGTTGTAATAGCTGTACGGGCCGACCACCCACTCCTTGCGGGCGGCGTTGAGCGGGTCGGCCTGCAGCGCGTCCATCGCGAAGAACGCATCCAGGCGGCGGCCGGCCTGTTCGCGGCCATCCATCGCTTCCACCAGGCCCGGCACGTCCTGCTGCGCCAGCCACTGGTACTGCCACGCGGTGCCTTCATGGAACCCGTGGTGCGAGCGCGGGCTGTAATGGCCGTCGGCCGGGGTGTACCACTGGCCGTCTTCGGTGCGCGGGCGCGGGAAACCGGTGAAGCCGGTTTCGGCATCACGCACCTGCGGGTCCCACACCTTGCGCCAGTTGCGGCCGCGCTCGCGCAGCGTCACCGCATCCTGGGCATGGCCCAGGCCATCGGCCATCTGCGACAGCGCGCAATCGGCAACGGCGTACTCCAGCGTTGCCGAACCGCCGTGGTGCGGATCGACGTCCATGCCCTTGGACGGGAACGCGCGGTCATAGACCACGTAGCCCTTGTCCAGGTAGGTCGGGTTGCCCGAGCGGCCGGCCATGCGCGAGTTCAGCGGCGGCGTACCGAAGGCGTTGCGGCGCAGCGCATCCCAAGCCTGCGATTCACGGCGCTTGAGCGCACCGAAGCGCCACAGGTCGACCATGAAGGGCGTGACCGGGTCGCCGGTCATGATGTTGGTTTCGAAGTTGGCGTAGCCCCAGCGCGGCAGCCAGCCGCCCTGCTCGTCGATGGCCAGCAGGGTGCGGCCGATGTCGCGGGCCACGTCCGGGCGGGTCAGCGCCAGCCACTGGTTCTGCGCACGGTAGGTATCCCACAGCGAGAAGTACTCGTAGTAGGTCCAGCCATCGGCGCGGTGGATGCCATCGTCGTAACCCCGGTAGCGGCCATCGGCATCGCTGCCGGTCAGCGGCTGCAGCAGCGCGTGGTACATCGCGCTGTAGAAGACCGTGCGGTCATCGCCGTTGCCGCCCTGCACGCGCACCCGCGCCAGCTGCTCGCGCCAGGCCTGCTGGGACAGCGAACGCATCCTGTCGAAACCGATCAGCGCCCCACCCTGCATGCCCTCGGCGCGCAGGTTGGTACGTGCGCCTTCTGCATCGACGTGCGAGATCGCACTCACCGCAGTGACCGACTGGCCCTTGGCCAGGTCGAAGGTGAGCCAGGCGCCATTCGGCTTCTGCTCGCCTTCCATGCTGTGCCGCGCGTTGGGCAGGCCACCGGTTTCGCCCCAGGTGCCATGCGCCTTGAACGGACGGTCGAACTCGACGCGGAACCAGGTGGTGTACTGGTGGCCACCGCAGAAGCTCTTGGTGACCAGCTTGCCTTCCACCACGCGGTCGCCGACCACATCGACCACGCTGCCGATGACCGAGTGGCGCTCGTTGGCCTGGCCGACGTTGATCATGACGTGGCCATCGCCACTGCGCTGGCTGAAGGTGTAGCGCTCGGCTGCGGCGCGGGTACGTGCGGTGGCTTCGGCGTCGATGCCGCCGTAGCTGGTCAGCCGCACCTTGTAGTAGCCGGCCTGGCCGACCTCGCCATCATGCGTGTAGGCCGAGGCGTAGGCCTTGTGGTCGAACTGCTTGGGGTTGCCGGTATCGAAATCGCCGCCCGGGCCGATGCTGCCGGTGACCGGCAGGATCGAGACCTGGCCGCCCTGCTCCCAGCAGCCGGCGCCGGACAGGAACGAATGGCCGAAGCCGCGGATCTTTTCGTCGTCGTAGCGCCAGCCGGAATAGTGGCTGCCGATCGGGCTGACCTGGATCAGGCCGAACGGGGCCGAGGCGCCGGGGAAGGTGTTGCCGTCATCCTTGCTGCCGATGAAGGTATTGACCTCACGCTCCAGCGCGGCCGGTGCAGCCTGCAGCCAGGGCGTGACGGCCAATGCCAGCAGGCAGGCGACGCGCGCCAGTGGGCGATGGGACAGGGCCGGCGAGCGGCGGGCAGACAGACGGCGGGACAACCTGGTCACGGACAGGACTCCTTGGCGGCAGGGCGGCAGCGGGGCGCCGGCCACGGTGGGCCGAACTCCTCGTTTCCATCGGTACAAATCCGCACCCCGGCGGATTTAGATCGATTGAAGTAAAGCAGGCAGCGCCCATCCATGCATTCTGCGCCGCAGCAAAGAGGGGGGATTTCGTGGCAGGGCTTGCAGCCCTGCACCTGCTGCGAGCCAGGGCAACGTCAACTTCAAAGGCCTGCATCCCGTGGGTTGGCGGGGTGGGTCCGGTTGAGGGGGACGCCGTAAATACGTCCATGTAGGCTCGGTCGCGGCATCCATGCCGCTCACGCCCCCTCAACCGGCCCCACCCCGCCTTCGACAGTTTCCCGCGGCTGTCGGAAGCTGCTGCTGATGGTGGTGGGTGCCGACCGTTGGTCGGCACGAGGTTGGATATCGATATCTGACAGACGTGCCGACCAACGGTCGGCACCCACCAACAGCCGCGTGAACCTGTCGGAGGCGGGGCGGTGTGGGCTGGCAGGACCGTTGGCGCCATGGATGGCGCCATCGAGCCCCCAGGGGTGAGGGCGCTTTGCTTGCGAAGCACCGCTTCGCAAGCGCCCGAACGCACAGCCGCCAGCGGGTGGGCCGGACCCCGGAGGGGGGTTTACGGCGTGTCCTGCCAGCCCACACCGCCCCGCCCAACCAGCAGCAACCCAGAGCCGCTTTTGATGTTGACGTTGTTTGAAGCTGGTGCAGGGCTGCAAGCCCTGCCGAACCCCCTCCCCTTTTTGCGCATGTAAACGATTCCAGCGCATTTCAGCGAATCATCATTCGGCAGACACGTCACTGCAATATTGCGCAGCAGCATGCGCAACCCCTCCAGCCATGCTAAAAATCGCCCCGCCATCGCTTAGATCGATCCAAGCGGATTCAGGGGATGGCCCGGCGTTGGAGACCGGAACAAGTACGTACCCGAGCACCAGCGCGCCGCACCAGGCAGCCGCGCGGCTCAAGCAAAATCGGCATCACACATTAGATCGATTCAAGTTCCGCGTCAGTCACCGGATCAATCCAGGAGAGAGGGAGAGATGGCAATCAAGCATTCAACTCGTACGCACGGCCGCGACACGTTGTCGCTCGCCGTCGCGCTGGCACTGGCCGCAGCCGTCGCGCCCCTCGGCGCCGCTGCCCAGCAGGCCACCGCACAGCCGACCACCGGCAGCAGTGATGCCACCACCCTGGACAGCGTCCAGGTCACCGGCTACCGCTACGCCATCGAGAAGAGCCTGCAGCAGAAGCGCGACGCCAATGCCGTGGTTGAAGTGATCACCGCCGAAGACGTTGGCAAGTTCCCTGACAAGAACGTCGCCGATTCGCTGCAGCGCGTGCCAGGCGTGGTCATCACCCGCGACGGCGGCGAAGGCAAGAGCGTCAGCGTGCGTGGCCTCGATCCGGATCTCACCCTGACCCAGTTGAACGGCAACTACATCGCCACCTCCGAAACCAATGACGAGGCCAGCCGTTCGTTCAACTACACCCTGCTGCCGTCGAACATGCTGTCCAGCGCAGAGCTGTTCAAGTCGCCGGAAGCACGCATCGACGAAGGCGGCATCGGCGGCACGGTCATCCTGCACACCCGCCGCCCGCTGGAGATGGAATCCAACTCCGGCTACGTCACCCTGGAAGGCGTCTCGTCCGATACCCACCAGGACGTCGACCCGCAGGCGTCGGCGCTGTACTCCTGGCACAGCAAGGACGAGCGCTTCGGCGTGCTGGTCGGCGTGACCCAGCAGAAGCGCACCAGCCGCACCATGGAAGTGAGCACCGAGAACTACCAGTGGTACGGCACCGACGTCGACGCGCGTGATGTCAACGGCAACGCCCTCACCCAGGGCGGCATCAACTACTGGTGGGGCAACTCCGGCTTCAACGACCAGTTCGGCCACAACTACAGCGACTTCTTCATGCCCACCTCGGTGAACTTCGCCGTGAAGGAAGAGAAGCGCGAGCGCAAGGGCGGCCAGCTGACGTTCCAGTTCAAGCCGATCGACAACCTGACCCTGACCGCCAACTACTTCCGCTTCCAGCTGGACGGCGATTATTCGCAGAACATGCTGAAGGTTCCCGAATGGAACATGGCGCGCTACAACGGTGACGGCAACTGGGCCGGCGGGCGCCTGCTCAACGGCCTGACCTTCGATCCCAGCGGCACGGTGGTCACCGGTGCGCAGTTCGAGAAGCTGCCGGGCAAGGCCTACTACTGCAGCGAAGACGAAGCCGCCGCCGCCGGCCTGGCCCCGGGTGGCTGGGGACCGGACGACTGCACCATTCCGACCCCGCAGCTGACCGGTGGCTACAGCCGCGAAAAGGCGCTGTCGCAGACGGCCGACCTGACCATCGACTGGGACATCAGCCCGCTGTGGAAGGCCTCCTTCAGCGGTGGCCGCACCTGGTCCGAGGGTGGCCCGTCGATGAACTTCCGCATGTCGGCCAAGCCGCGCCGCCGCGTCAACGGCGTATGGGAGTCCGGCAACCAGTACACCGCATGGGACCTGACCGGCACGCCGACGCTGACCGTCTCGCCGAACCTGCAGGAGGTGCTGATGAATGGCATCGCCGAGGTCGACACCGGCTCGACCGATTCGTCGTGGATGCAGACCGAAGTCAAGCAGAACCACTTCCAGGCCGACGTCACCAAGATGTTCGAAAGCGGCTGGCTGGACTCGATCCAGTTCGGCGCCAAGTACCGTGACGGCAAGGTCCACCGCAACACCGGCAACACCTACTGGGTGTGCCAGGGCGCCGACCCGACCGACTACGACAGCCGCTACCAGGCGGGCTGCGACAACACGGCCGGCATCGCCCAGCCGGGCTTCTTCCTGTCCAACCCGATCAGCGGCATCGCCGGTGGCTTCAACGCGAACGTGTTCCCGGGCATCAACTTCCCGGCCTACATCGACCACCTGAACAATACCTACGGCCAGTCGTACAACCGCGTCGAGGACGACTTCGTCTACAACGTCAACGAGAAGATCTACTCGGGCTACTTCCAGGCCAACTTCCGTACCGAACGCCTGCGCGGCAACGTCGGCGTGCGCGTGGTGCGTACCGAGCAGTTCGCCCAGTCCAGCGATTCCATCGAACGCTTCAACGACTACTTCCTGGACAACGCCTCCGGCGCACCGATGTCCTGCGATGATCCGGCGGCAGCGGCCTACCCCACCTACGGCTGCGAAAGTGGTTTCGTGCGCCTGCCCGACAACCTGGCCCGCGAGAAGAGCTTCGAGCTGATCGGCTCGGACCGCACCTATACCGACGTGCTGCCCAGCTTCAACATCGCCTGGGACATCACCGACAACCTGGTCCTGCGTGGCGCAGCGTCGAAGGTCGTGGCTCGCCCGAGCTACACCAGCATCGCCGCACCGGGCAGCCTGAGCTACTACAGCCCGGAGTACGTCAATGACCGCCGCGTTGCGGGCGGCGCACCGACCGAAGGCTGGGCAGGCAGCGGCAGCAACAAGAACCTCGAAGCCTTCAAGGCCACCCAGTACGACCTCGGCGTGGAGTGGTACTTCATGCCGGGCGCGGTCGCCGGCGTCGGCCTGTTCCGCAAGGACATCAGCAACTTCACCGTGCCGATCGTGCGTGACGTGCAGATGGAAGTCGGCGGCGAGATGGTGACGGTGCAGAACTACAGCACCCAGGCCAACGGCCGTGACGCAGTGTCGCAGGGCGTGGAAGTGTACGGCCAGTACACCTTCGATTTCGGCCTGGGCGTGCAGGCCAACTACACCTACAACGACACCAACCTGGCCTCGATCGAGCTCAATGGTGAGAACCTCGGCGCATCGCCGCTGGTGGGCAGCGCCAAGAACCAGGCCAACCTGACGGTGTTCTACGAAACCGACCGGTTCCTGGCCCGTGCGTCGTACAACCGTCGTGGTGAGGTGGTCGGCGGCCTGGTCAATGGCATGACCCAGTACACCGAACCGTACGACCAGCTGGATCTGAACGTGGCCTACAACTTCACCGAAGCGCTGACCTTCACCGCCTCGGTGCTAAACGCCACCAAGTCCGAGCAGCGCATCTACCTGGGCAACGACACCCAGTCCCGCCTGATCTCCAACCTGTACTCGGGCCGACAGATCTACTTCGGCGCCACCTACAAGTTCTAAGGTTCCAAACAACGGTCCTCCACGGCAGCCACGCTTTTACAGGTGGCTGCCGTTCTTTGTTGTGCTCGACCGCGCGCAGGCCATGTAGAGCCGAGCCCATGCTCGGCTTGGCAAGCACTACGTGTTGGACAGCAGTCTTGACTCACTCTGCTTCAGCGGTAGAGGCCTGCAGAAAGAAATGGCCATTCCGAATCAGATATCTGCGTTTGAACGCGCCGCCCTGCCCCGTGTCGGCCCACGAAATGGTCAGCTCGTCAGCGAGCAGGACAACCGACGAGAAGTCGAACTCGCTACCTGCGCACCCCGTCTCCTGACTCGCAAGCGACAACGATTGAAGGCAACTGCTGACCAACGTTCTGATGCGCTCAACAGGCACCAGTTGGCCCACATCGTAGACACTCAGGTAGATCTCGCGCCCAGCCCCACAGAACCCCATTGGACTCGCAGCTCGCGAATCAAAGACGTGATAGATGAGCCGAAAATGGCGATTCCCGATGACGTACGGGCGGCTATCGACAAATGCCCCCCGCGCTTCGGGATCAAGCGCCACGCCGGGCACGGAGGTGCCTGCCGGGTTGGAAGCATCCGCAGCGAACCACACCCACGGCGCAGGAGACGCGCGGCCGGCACCGCTCGCACTGATGGGCATCAGAATGACCAACAACAGAAACAGGTAATGCATGCAGTGGCGTTCATCGTCGAGGAGCCATTGTCTCCAGTGTCGGCAATGCCCCCCATTGCCACCACGCGCAAGTCCCGCCGGCATGGGTTTTCAATCACATACGGGCTGTGCCACCGGATCGGCGCAGGCCGGATGCGACACACAGCGCGTCCAATGCTCTTCGTGTAGAGCCGAGCCCATGCTCGGCTGCTGTTGTTCTGCGCATAAAGCAGCCGAGCATCGGCTCGGCTCTACAGAAAACCGGGTTACCGCGCGGCGTCCAGCGCCTTGCGCAATGCCGCCACCGTCGCGGTGCTGGTCTGGCTCCAATCCGGGTCAAGCCCGCGTAGCACTGGGTTCTGGAACTGCATGTCCGAGCGACGCAGGCCCTTGGCCGAGGCGTGCAGTTCGGTGCAGCCGGTCTGCCGGGCCACGGTAGCCACGTTGGACGGGACCAGGCCCGCGCCCGCCATCACACTGATGCGGCCCGCGGCCTGGTCCACCAGCGAGGCCAGCACCTTGCTGCCCGCCTCGGCGCTGACCTGCCCGCCCGACGTCAGCAGCCGCTGGCAACCCAGGCCGACCACCTGCTCCAGCGCCGCGGACAGATCACGGGTGGCATCGAACGCGCGGTGGAAAGTGACCTGCAGCGGCCCGGCGGCCTGCACCAGCTCACGGCACAACGGCAGGTCGATATCGCCCTGCGCATCCAGTGCGCCGACCACCACGCCATCGCAGCCGAGCGCGCGGCACTGGGCGATGTCACGCAGCATCAGCTCGGTTTCCAATGCGTCGTAATGGAAATCGCCGGCACGCGGGCGCACCAGCACGAACAGCGGAATGGTCAGCCGCTCGCGGGCCATGGCGATGCTGGCAAACGACGGCGTGGTGCCGCCCTCGGCCAGGTTGTCGAACAGTTCGATGCGGTCTGCACCACCGGCCTGCGCGGCAAGCGCCGAGGCCACCGAGTTGCTGGCGATTTCCAACCCCAGGCGCGCGCTCACGCCTGGGTGCTCGTGTAGATCGACGGCGAATCGCGCAGGTCATCCTGGCGCTGCGCATCGCACACCGCGTAGACGAAGCCGCGATGCAGCGCGTACGCGCCCACTTCGCCCTGCTTGTTCATTGCCAGGAAGCAGACCTGCAGCGTTTTGCTGGCCTCAGGGCGCTTGCGCACCACCCGATCGATCGCCTCGCGGCAGGCCTGTGCAGGCGTGCGTCCCTGGCGCATCAGCTCGACCACCAGGAACGACGCAGCATTGCGGATCATCTCTTCACCCACGCCCGAGGCCGTGGCTGCGCCCACCTCGTTGTCCACGTACAGGCCGGCACCGATGATCGGGCTGTCGCCGACCCGGCCGTGCAGCTTCCAGGCCATGCCGCTGGTGGTGCAGGCACCGGCGAGGTTGCCCCTGGCGTCCAGCGCCAGCATGCCGATGGTGTCGTGGTTGTCACTGTTGCCGGGGAGGGCGCGGCGTTCGGCGTTGATCTGCGGCTGGTACTTCTCGGTCTTCAGCCACTCGCGCCAGGCCGCCTCGGCCTGCGGGGTGAGCAGGTGCTGGCGCTCGAAGCCCTGCTGCACCGCGAACTGCTGCGCGCCCTCGCCCACCAGCAGCACGTGCGGGCTGTTCTCCATCACTTTGCGGGCCACCGACACCGGGTGCAGGATGTCCACCAACGCGGCAACCGCACCGCAGCGGCCGTCGCCATCCATGATGCTGGCGTCCAGGCTCAGCACGCCGTCGCGATCAGGATTGCCGCAATGGCCGACGGTGGGGTTGCACAGCTCGCTCTCGGCCCAGCGTGCGCCGGCTTCCACCGCATCCAGTGCACTGCCGCCGCTGCCCAGCACTTTCCACGCCGCCTGGTTGGCGGGGACGCCGAAATCCCAGGTTGAAACGACCTTCGCTCCGCCCTGCGTGCGTGCCTGTACGCCCGGCATTGCCGCCATGCCTGCGGCCAGTGCTCCGGCCTGCAGGAACTGCCTGCGATCCACCATGTTCGCCTCCGTCGTCCGATCCGCCGCCGGCAGGCTGCCAGCCGCCTTCTTGGTTGCTATGCCGGCCTGCGCGCCGCGTGCCAGACGGCTGCGCCCAGCACGCCCAGCTGGCCGTGCTCGACGCGCCACACCGGCACCTGCCGCAGCACGTCGGTCAATACACCCTTGTTGAGGAAGCGCTCGCGGAAGCGGCCATCGGCAAGGAAATCCTGCACGTGGGCAGAGATGCCACCGGCCAGGTACACCGAGCGCGCACCCACGGCGATGGCCGCATCACCGGCCAGGCTGCCCAGCCACGCGCAGAAGACCTGCAGGGTTTCCACCGCCAGTGCATCCTCGCCGCTGCGGGCCGCACCGATCAGGGCCTCGGTGCTGGTCCACTGCGGCGTCACGCCCCGCAGCTCGCACAGGCACGGGTAAAGGTTCATCAGGCCACTGCCGGACAGCACGCGCTCGTTGTCCACATGCGGCCAGCGCTGCAGCAGCTTGCCCAGCACCTGCAGCTCCAGCGCATTGCCGGCGCCCAGTGCGGCGTGGCCGATCTCGCTGGCCAGCACCGGGCGCTCGCCATCGGCAAAGCGCAGCGCAGCGCCCAGGCCGGTGCCCGCGCCCAGCACCAGGGCGGGGAACGCCTGCGCCGGGTCCGCATCACCGTTCAACGGCACCAGCGTGTCGGCCTGCAGGTAGGGAATGGCCAGCGCCACTGCCTCGAAATCGTTGATCAGCTGCAGTTCCTGCAGGCCGGACTGCGCCCGCGTGGTGGACAGCGAGACCGTCCACGGCAGGTTGGCGTTGATCAGCACATCGCCATCGAGCAGCCCGGCGATGGCCACCACGGCCGTACCGACCGGCTGCGCCAGGCTGGCGGTGAAATCGGCCAGGATCGCGGCCAGGCTCGGATGATCGGCACAGGCGTAGGTGCGGTAGCTGCCAAGCCGCGGGGTCTGCCCCGGCATGGTCTCGGCCAGCGCCAGGCGGGCAAAGGTGCCGCCGACATCGGCCACCACCAGGCTGCGCGAGTCACCACCGCGGATGGCACTGTTGCCAGCGGTGTTGCTGGCCAGATCGGGAATAACCGGGGACGCTGCTGCAACGTTCACACTGGCCTGCTTGAATCGATTGAATCGTGTCGATTCTCAGGCATTGACCGCGCTTTGCCAACGCTGCTTTGCCAACGCTGTGGGACCGGGTGCAGTCGATCCTGCACCCGGCCCGAGCCCCATCAGGGCTGCGCCGCCTGCAGGCTGTAACGGGTGGTGGCGGTGAACACCGCACCGTCAGGCTGGGTCGAGCGTACCTCCACCTTATGGCTGCCCACCTCGAGGTTGGTCGGCAGGGCACCACGCCACAGGTGCGGCGATGCGGTGGCCTCCGGCGAACGATCATAGCCGCGCAGCGCGTCGGCCGTGTCATCAGCCACGTTCTCGACCAGCAGGCGCGGATCCGGCTGGCTGACCTGCTTCATCGGCTGCCACGCGCCGCCGTCGACACGGAACTCGACCACGCTGGTGTCCTCGCCCATGTAGACGTTGGCGTACACGCCCCACGCCGGGTAGGCGCCCTGGCGCAGCACCTTCGGCGCATGCAGGCCGATCTGGTCGCTGACCGGGGCACCGGCCACGCGGTACTGCAGGCGGTAGCTGCCGTTGCCGGCCACGTCCAGCAGCGCGTAGCCCTTCGGCGTGCCATCGCTCATGGTGCTGTCCGGCACGCCCGCCGCGTTCTTCACGCCCGACCAGAACGCGCCGCAGTTGGCACCGACGTTGTACTCATGCAGTGGCTTCTCACCCTGCCAGCCCTCGGCCTTGCCGTGGTAGACGTGCTGCTGGGTGTGGCTGTGGCCGCTCAGCACCAGCACGTTGCGGAAATCCTTCAGCAGGTCGAACAGGCGCTGGCGATCGGCGTGGCGGAACGTCTCGCGACCGGGTGCGGCATCGAACAACGGGATGTGCATGCCCAGCACCAGCAGGCGGTCCTTGTGCAGGCCCTTCAGGTAGCTGGCGAGGAAGGCGAACTGGTCTTCGCGCAGGCCACCGACGTACTTCGGCTTGGCGTTGGGGTCGTACACCACGTCATCCAGGAACACGAAGCTGGCGCCGCCCTCCTCCACCGCATAGGTGTCCGGGCCGTAGATGTTGCGCCAGCTGTCCAGCGAGTGGTCGTCGTTGGCGGCGTCGAAATCCAGGTCATGGTTGCCCGGCACATGGAACCACGGCACGTCCAGCTGGGTGGTGACCTTGTTGATGGCCGGGTACAGGGCCAGATCGTCGTTGACGATGTCGCCCAGGGTGGTGCCCAGGCGCGCCTTCGTCTGGCCCACCAGTGGTGCCACGATGGACTGCTGGTAGTAACCGATGTCCTTCAGGGTGGCCGTCTGCGAATCGGTGAACACCAGCATCTGGAAGCCGCGGCGGCTGTCATGGCGGTCGGACTGCAGGGCGAAATCCCAGCCGCGGTCCGCTGCCCCGGTGGCGGCGATGCCACCGTACTTCAGCGCCGGCGATCCATCCGGACGGTAGTGGCGCCAGAACGTGGGCAGGCCATCGGCCGCCTTCGGGAACGAGTACGCATCCGGCTTGATCACGAACACCGTCTGCCCGTCGCGAACCGGCAGGCTGTAGCTGCCATCGGCGGCGGTCTTGACGATGGTTTCGCCATTGGAGACCTGCACCCCGGCCAGGCCCGGGTCGGTCGCGCCGCGGCCGGGCTTGCCGTCGCGTTCAAGATAGACCTTGCCGCTGACCACCGTGTCGGCGGCCCAGGCCGGCGAAGTCAGCAACAGGCAGCACAGCCAGGCGGCGGGCAGTTTCATGGGGGCGGTCCGGGGAAGAAAGACCGCCCATTGTAGATTCCGTTGATGACATCGCGCACGCGGTGTCGCCCGGTAGGTGCGGACCGTTGGTCCGCACGCCCCCCTCAACGATGGCGCATTTCCAGTACCGCCCGCGCATCATCCAGCGACAGCCCCCGCGCGCGCAGCAGCACCAGCAGGTGGTACAGCAGGTCGGCCGACTCGCCCAGCAGGGCCTCGTCATCCTGGGCGACGGCAGCCAGCGCGGTTTCCACGCCCTCCTCGCCCACCTTCTGCGCGATGCGGCGGATACCACCTTCGAACAACGACGTGGTGTAGCTGCCTTGCGGGCGCTGTGCTTCGCGCACTGCCACCAGCTGGCCCAGGCCGCCCAGGAAGTCCTTCGGCGCGCCATCGAAGCAGCTTTCGGCACCGGTGTGGCAGGTCGGGCCAGCCGGGCGGGCCAGCACCAGCACGGTGTCGGCATCGCAGTCCACGCTGATCGACTGCACCGCCAGCACGTGGCCGGACTGCTCGCCCTTGGTCCACAGGCGCTGCTTGCTGCGGCTGTAGAAGGTCATGTGCCCGGTCACCTGGGTGATGTGCAGCGACTCGGCGTTGACATAGCCCAGCATCAGCACCTGCAGGGTGTCGGCATCCTGCACCACGGCTGGCAGCAGGCCATCGCCCTTGGCCCAGTCCAGCGATTCCAGCGCCTGCGGCGACGGGCGTACTTCAATAGACATCTCGAACCTCGATCTGCTGTTCGCGCAGGTAGCGCTTCAAATCCGCAATGGCAATGGCACCGCTGTGGAAGACGCTGGCGGCCAGCGCACCGTCCACGTCGGCCTGGTCGAAGGCCTGCGCGAAGTGCTCCATCGCACCGGCACCGCCGGAGGCGATGAGCGGGACGTTGCACACGGCCCGCGCCTGGCGCAGCTGTTCAACATCGTAGCCACGGCGCACGCCATCGCTGTCCATGCAGTTCAGTACGATCTCGCCGGCGCCGCGGCGCTGCGCCTCGGCAATCCAGTCCAGGGTGCGCAGCGGCACGGCCTGGGTCTTGCTCGGGTCGCCGGTGAAGCGGCGCACGCGCCACTGGCCATCAGCCTCGCGCACCGAGTCGACGCCGACCACCACGCACTGCACGCCGAATTCACCGGCCAGCTCGCTGATCAGCTCGGGGCGCCCCAGTGCGGGCGAATTGATCGATACCTTGTCCGCACCGGCGAACAGCACGCGGCGCGCGGTTTCAACGCTGTCGATGCCGCCGGCCACGCAGAACGGGATGTCGATCAGGCGCGCGATGCGCTCGATCCAGGCCACGTCCACCGAGCGTGCCTCGGGGCTGGCGCCGATGTCATAGAACACCAGCTCGTCGGCCCCCTGGTCGCGGTAACGCTGGGCCAGCTCGGCGATGTCGCCCATGTCGACGTGGTCGCGGAACCGCACGCCCTTGACCACGCGGCCATCGCGCACGTCCAGGCAGGGAATGATGCGACGGCTCAACATGCCAGTGCCTCGCCCAGGTCCATGCGCTGTTCCAGCAGCGCCTTGCCGAGGATGGCACCGCCACAGCCGGCGGCCCGTGCTTCGGCCACGTCGGCTACGTCGCGGATGCCACCGGAGGCCTGCACCGCCACGCCCGGCAGCAGCGCCGACAGGTGCGTGTAGAGGCTGATGTTGGGGCCGGCCAGCATGCCGTCGCGGGCGATGTCGGTGCACAGCAGGTGGCGCATGCCTGCCCGCGCGTAGCGCTGGGCCAGGTCGTCGAGGGTCACCCCGGCATTCTCGGTCCAGCCGTGTACCGGCAGCTGCCACTGGCCCTGCGCGTCCTGGCGGGCATCCAGGGCAACGGTGATGCGCTCGGCGCCGAACTCGTCCAGCCAGCCCAGCACTTCATCGGGGCGGCGCACGGCCAGCGAGCCGACCACCACGCGGTTGGCGCCGGCATCGAGGATGCGTGCCACGTCGTCACGGCCACGCACGCCGCCACCGGTCTGCACCTGCAGGGGCGTGTGCTGGCGGATCGCCGCCAGCAGCGGCGCCAGGGTGTAGCCACCGGCACGCGCAGCGTCCAGGTCGACCAGGTGCATCCACTGCGCACCCTGCGCGGCAAAGGCCTGCGCACGCGGCAGCGGGTCGTCGCCGTAGGAGGTTTCCTGCGCGTAGTCGCCCTGGCGCAGCCGCACCACGCGGCCTTCGCGGATATCCAGTGCGGGGTAGACGGTGAAACTCATGCAGCAGTGCCCTCGAGGAAATTGCGCAGCATCAGCGAACCGGTATCGCCGGAACGCTCGGGGTGGAACTGGGCGCCGAAGTAGCGGCCCTGCTCGATCACGGCAGTGAACAGGCCACCATGGTCACAGGCGGCCACGGTATGGGCGTTCAGCGGCGCGGCGTAGCTGTGCACGAAATAGGCACTGGATCGGTCCGGCACGCCCCGCAGCAGCAGCGAGGGGCGCAGCGCCAGCAGCCGGTTCCAGCCCATGTGCGGCACGCGGATGCCACAGGCCGGCACCAGCTTGCGGACCACGCCGGGAATCAACCCCAGGGTGTCCACGCCGGCTTCCTCTGAACGTTCGAACAGCAGCTGCATGCCCAGGCAGATACCCATCAGCGGCACCTCCAGGCGGCGCAGCGGCTCGACCAGCCCCTGTGCATGCAGGCGCTGCATGCCCGGTGCGGCCGCACCGACGCCGGGCAGGATCACCCGCTGTGCGCCGGCCAGGCCATCGGCATCGCGCACCAGGCGCACGCTCGCGCCCAGCCGCTCGAGTGCGTACCGCACCGAACCGAGATTGGCGCCGCCGGCATCGATCAGAGCGACTTCAGTCACAGCGCCCCCTTGGTGGTCGGCAGCGCGGTGCCCTGCCGGGCCAGGGCCGGGCGCAGTGCGCGCGCCAGCGCCTTGAAGCAGGCTTCCACCTTGTGGTGATCGTTGTCCCCACGCACCTGCAGGTTGAGATTCAGCCCGCTTGCATCGCACAGCGAACGGAAGAAGTGCGGCACCAGCTCGGTCGGCATGTCGCCCACCCGCTCGCGCTTGAACTCGCCTTCGAACACGAAATACGGCCGGCCGCTGAAATCCAGCGCGGCGCTGGCCAGCGTCTCGTCCATCGGCAGGGTGAAGCCGTAGCGGCCGATGCCACGCTTGTCACCGAGCGCCTCGCGCAGCGCCTGGCCCAGGGCCAGCCCGGTGTCTTCGATGGTGTGGTGCTCGTCGATGTGCAGGTCGCCCTCGGCCTGGATGTCCAGGGCGAAGCCGCCGTGCTTGCCGATCTGTTCCAGCATGTGGTCGAAGAACGGCAGGCCCGTGGAGATGTGGGCATCGCCAGCACGGTCCAGGTCCAGTTCGACGCGGATCTTCGTTTCCTTCGTGTTGCGCTGGACCACGGCGGTACGCGGTGCGTCGGCCAGCGTATGGGCGATGCCCGCCCAGTCCCACTCGCCGCCGAACTGCTCGGTGCGCAGCTGGAAGCCGCGGATGTTGAGGTTGTCGGCGAACTGCAGATCGGTGATGCGGTCGCCGACCATGCCCGAACGCGCCCAGTCGATGCTGCGGTCCTGCAGGTAAGCGGTCATCAGGCCGATGCCCGGCTTGCGGGTGGGCGCGTTGTCCTGCGGCCAGCTGCAGTCCACCAGCACGTCACGGAAGCGGATGCCCTGGCTTTCGAAGATCTGCAGCATCAGGTCATTGGGGCCGTCGAAACTGGCGCGCGGATAGCTTTCGCTGCCCAGGCCGTCCTGGTTGGTGACGATCACGAACTGGTAACCGGCGTCGCGCAGCTTCAGCAGCGCCGGGATCACGTGCGGCACGAAGCGCAGCTTCTCGTAGGCGTCGATCTGGAAGTCGGCCGGCTCTTCGATGAGGGTACCGTCGCGGTCGATGAACAGGATGGGGGTCATGCAGCAGCCCTCCGGGCCGACAGGGCCGCGAGCACGCGGTCGTTCTCTTCGGGGCTGCCGATGCTGATGCGCAGCGCATCGCCCAGCTGAGGCGCGGCGCGCTGGTCACGCACCACCACTCCGGCAGCCAGCAGCGCATCGAAGGCGGCCTGCGCATCGGCGAAGCGGACCAGCAGGTAGTTGCCGGACGAGCGGTACACGCGGCGCACGCCGGGCAGACCCGGCAGGGCGGCGGACAGGCGCTCGCGCTCGGCGATGACCGTGGCCACGCGTTCGGCGGTACGCACAAGGGCAGCCGGTTGCAGCGCCTGCACGGCCAGCTCGGCGCACGGCGTCGGCACCGGGTACGGCGCCTGGCAACGGCGCAGCACGGCGATCAGCTCCGGCGCGGCAATGAGGGTGCCGATGCGTGCCGCAGCCAGTGCGTGCGCTTTGGACAAGGTACGCAGCACCGCGAGGTTGGCATGCGCGTCCAGCAGCGTGGTCGCCGAGGCACGCTGCGCGTATTCGACATAGGCCTCGTCAACCACCACCAGCGCCTGCCCACGAAGTGCAGTCGCCACGCGTTCGATCTCGGCCAGGCTGATATCGCTGCCCGCCGGGTTGGAGGGCGCGCACAGGAAGACCAGCCTCGCACCCTGCTGCCGTGCCGTGCGGATGACCGCATCGAGATCGGCGCGCAGGCCGTCCTCGCCATCGACCAGCGGCACGTCGATCAATGGCGCGCCCTGCAGGCGCGCGCAGACGGCATACATGCCGAACACCGGCGAGGTCACCAGCACGCCATCGCGACCCGGCACGCACAGGGTGCGCACCAGCAGATCGATGGCCTCGTCGCTGCCACGGCCGACCAGCAACTGCTGCGGCTGCACGCCATACAGCGCTGCCAGGCCTTCGCGCAGCGCCAGCGGCTGCGGCTCGGGGTAGCGCCGGCTGCTGCCGGCAGGATCAGCCGGGTTGGCCCAGGCCGATTCATTGGCGTTCAACCAGACCTCACCCTGCACCGCGGCGCTGCGTGCCGAACTGTAGCCGGCAAACGCCTGCAGGTCCGGGCGCACCAGCGCCAGCACGTCATCGATGCCGGCGCTCATGCCGCGGCCTCCATGCGCAGGGCCACCGCACGTTCGTGTGCGTCAAGGCCTTCGGCGCTGGCGATGATGCGCGCGCAACCGCCGATCGCGGCCAGGCCAGCGGCGCTGGCGCTCTGCACGCTGATCAGATTCTGGAAGCTGGCGACGCTGACGCCGCTGTAGGCGCGTGCGGCACCGGCAGTGGGCAGCACGTGGTTGGTGCCGCTGCAGTAGTCGCCCAGTGCCTCGGGGGTGTAATCGCCAAGGAACACCGAGCCAGCGGCCTGCACCTGGCCCAGCCAGTCGCGCGGCTCGCGCAGGGCCAGGATCAGGTGCTCGGGGGAGTAGCGGTTGCTGATCGCGAAGGCATCTGCCAGCGCATCCACCTGGATCAGGCGCGAGGCCGACAAGGCTTGGCGTGCGATGTCCTGGCGCGGCAGCAGTGCGACCTGGCGCTCCACTTCCGCCTCGACCGCAGCGACCATCGCGGCATCGTCGGTCAGCAGCAGCACCTGCGAATCCGGGCCGTGCTCGGCCTGTGACAGCAGGTCAGCCGCTACGAACGCCGGATTGGCACCGGCATCGGCGATGACCAGCACTTCCGAAGGACCGGCCGGCATGTCGATGGCGGCGGCGCCGTCCTGTGCGACCTGCTGCTTGGCTTCGGTGACGAAGCTGTTGCCCGGCCCGAACAGCTTGTCGCAGGCCGGAATACTGGCCGTACCGTAGGCCATCGCAGCGATGGCCTGGGCACCGCCCAGCTTGAACACGCGCTGCACGCCGGTCAGGCGCGCAGCCACCAGCACCGCCGGATCGGCCGTGCCATCGGTGCGCGGCGGCGTGCACAGCACCACCTGCGGGCAGCCGGCCAGTTGCGCCGGCACGCCCAGCATCAGCGCGGTGGACGGCAGCGGCGCACTGCCGGCCGGCACGTACAGGCCGACGCGGCCGATCGGCCGCAGCATGCGTTCGCAGACGACGCCGGGCGCGGTTTCCACCGAATAGCCCTTGCCCATGCCCGCTTCGTGGAAGCGCGTGATGCGCTCGGCGGCTTCGACCATGGCCTGGCGCAGCTCGGCCGGAACGGCGGCCTCGGCGGCGGCAAATTCGGCATCGCTGACTTCAAACGATGTCAGTTCGACCCGATCGAAACGGGCGGTGATGGCGCGCAGCGCCTCGTCACCCTGCGCGCGCACCTGTGCGATCAGCGCAGCCACGGCATCCCGGGTCTGCTGTGCCACCGTCTGCACCGGGCGGGTCAGCGCCGCGCTGCGCGCGGCTTCATCAAGTTGCGACCAGATCAGACGATTCATGCCAGCGACCGCTCCACGCTCAATACCATCAGGCCCTGTGCGCCGGCGCGCTCCAGTTCTTCCATGCGCTGCCAGGTCAACGGGCCCGGGCACATGGTCTGCAGGCGCAGTGCACCGCCATCTGCAGGCAAACGCACCAACGGTTCGGCATCGGCCAGCAGCTGCGCCAACGCATCCACGCGGTCTTCGCTGGCACGGAACATCAGCAGCTTGCGGTCCTGCTTCTGCACCACGCCGTCCAGGCGCCGCAGCAGCATGCTGCGCAGCCCGGCACGTGCGTCGTCGGGCACGCGCACCGCACCGGCCAGCACGGCTTCACTGTCCAGCAGGTTGTGCACCGGGGTGAGCTGGTTGGCACGCAGGGTGGCGCCGCTGGACACGAGGTCGCAGATCAGCTCGGCGGTGCCCAGGCGCGGGGCGATTTCCACCGAACCGGAGAGCTCGACCACCTGTGCGTCCACGCCCTGATCGGCCAGCCACTGCTTGAGGATCGCCGGATAGCTGGTGGCGATGCGCGTGCCGGCCAGCTGCGCCGGGCCTTCCCACTGCCATTCCTCGGGCACGGCCAGCATCAGCCGGCACTGGCCGAAGCCGAGCCCGCGCAGGGCCTGATAGGCGTCGGGCAGGCCGATCTGGCGGCGCGCGGCGGCCTGTTCGTCCAGTTCGTTGCGGCCGACGATGCCAAGGTCGCAGACGCCATCGGCGATCAGGCCGGGGATGTCGTCGTCGCGCACCAGCAGCAGGTCCACCGGCAGCGATTCGCCGTAGCAGAACAGCTTGTCGCGGCTTTCGCGCCAGCTCAGGCCGCAGGCGCTGAGCAGGTTGCGGGCGGGTTCGGCCAGACGGCCACTCTTCTGGATGGCGATACGCAGCCGGTCTCGCGCCGGCGCTGCCTGGGTTGCACTCATGGGGGAGGTCTCGAAGTTCGGTACGGGGCGCGGGTCAGCGCGAAGCAAGGCGGTCGATGGCAGCCGCATAGCCTCGATGGCCATGCTCAAGCGTGCGTGCGACCCGTCCGGTGGTGGTCACGCTGACGCCGGTGCGTTCGTGGATCTCGCGGTAAGGCACGCCCTGCTGCAGCAGCGGCACCACTTTCCAGCGGTCGGCCATGGCTTCCAGCTCGGCCGGGGTGCAGAGGTCACGCAGGAAGGCCTCGACCTGGGCCGGTTCGCGCAGGGCAGCGAAGGCCTGGGCCAAGGCTTCCAGGTCGGCCTGCGGATCTTTGGCGGTGATGTCGGGGCGGGCTTTCACGGGCGGATTTCTTGCATCAATGTAATAGCGTGTTAGTACATTAGCGCATTCTTGCGCAGTGCGTCAAATCGAGGGATCCCTCTACCCACGGTAGTGCCGGCCGCTGGCCGGCAGCCTCAAAGGCAAAAGCTGGGCTACTGAGGCTTAGCGGGCCGGATCCGGCTTTTGTAGAGTCGAGCCATGCTCGACTGCCTTCCCGGAAACGAAAACGCCCACCGGGAGGTGGGCGTTCTACGTTGAAATCACGCCGCTGGCGGCGCTCAGGGCTGGCAGCGGACCTCCGCCTGCAGCGCGCCGCGCCGCAGGCACTCCCCGAACAGGCTGCCCTGCCGGCTCGGCAGGGGCTGGATGTTCTCCAACGCCCCTGCGCCTGCAGGACACGCCCCCGAGGCCAAGGCCCGCAAGTCCGCCTCAAGCTGCGCGCGGTCGATCACATGGCAACGATCGGCCTGCAACCGGTACTGCGCCTTCCCGATCCGGGCGCTGTGCAGCGCGGGATCACTCTGGCAACCCGCCAGCAGGAGCACGCTCAGCGCCCCTGCGGCGGCCCGTATCACGCCATGACCTTCGACTGCTCCAGCTCGACCTGCAGGGTGCTGGCCAGTTCATCGCGGGAAACTTCGAACTGCTGCTCGCGCACCAGGTCCTTCACCGCGACCACGCCACGGGCGAGTTCGTCTTCGCCAGCCAGGACCACGAAGCGGATGCCGGCCTTGGCCGCGTACTGGAACTGCTTGCCGATCTTCTTCGGCTCCATCTGCACTTCGGTGTTGATGCCACCACTGCGCAGGCGGCGGGCAATGTCCAGCGACTGCGCCATTCCCTGCTCGTCCATCAATGCCACCAGTGCCTGCACGCTGCTGGCTTCGATGCCATCGATCAGGCCGGCTTCGCGCAGCTGCCAGAACAGGCGCGACAGGCCGATGGAGATGCCCACGCCCGGCAGCTTGGACTTGCTGTAGTGGCTGGCCAGATCTTCATAACGGCCGCCCGAACAGATCGAGCCGATCTGCGGGTGGTCGGTCAGCGTGGTCTCGTAGACGGTGCCGGTGTAGTAATCCAGGCCACGGGCGATGGAGAAGTTCAGGCAGTACGCGGTTTCCGGCACGCCCAGCGCCTGCACCAGCTGCAGCACTTCGCGCAGCTCGGCAACGCCATTGCGCAGGGTTTCCGACGAGGCGCCACCGGCTTCCAGCGCAGCCAGCTGCGCCAGCGCATCCTCATGGCCCTTCGAACGCACAGCAACGAACGCCAGGATCTTCTCGACCTGCTCGGCCGGAATGTCAAAGCCCTCGCCCACCAGCGTCTCGCGCACGTAATCGGCGCCGCGCTTGTCCAGCTTGTCCACCTCGCGCAGCACGGCCAGCTGGCGCTCGCCTTCGGCCACGCCCAGGCTTTCGAAGAAACCACGCATCAGCTTGCGGTTGTTCAACTGGATGCTGAAATCACCGATGCGCAGCTCGGAGAACACGGCGTGGATGACGGCCAGCACTTCAGCGTCATAGCGCACGCTCAGGCTGTCCTTGCCGATCACGTCGATGTCGCACTGGTAGAACTCGCGGAAACGGCCGCGCTGGGCACGCTCGCCACGGTACACGCGCTGCATCTGGTAGCGGCGGAACGGGAAGGTCAGCTCGTGCTCGTGCTCGGCCACGTAACGCGCCAACGGCACGGTCAGGTCGAAGCGCAGCGCCATCTCCGGCAGCGAACGGTCGCCCGATTCGGCAGCATTGGCCAGCGCGCCGGTGGACTGCACGAAGTACACCTGGCGCTCGGTTTCGCCACCGGACTTGGTCAGCAGCACGTCGGACAGCTCGAACACCGGCGTTTCCACCGGCAGGAACCCGAAGCGCTCGTAGTTTCGGCGGATGACGTCCAGCATGCGCTGGAACGCAATCTGCTCGCGCGGCAACAGTTCAAGGGTGCCGGGCGGGGTACGGGGCTTGATCACGGGCGGAACTCCTGCAGGAACGGGGACGTGGGAGGGGGCGACATTCTACCGCCCCGCATGGCTCAGCCGCCGATCAGGGGCCATAAGGCCGCATGAAGTATCATAAAGCCCTCTCCCGCCCGTGATACGCCCCCGCACCATGTCCCGGCCTTCCGGCGCCCCGTCCGCCGCCCACGACGCCGCCGCGCCGTCCTGCACCACGCTGGACTGCCTGCACTGCTCGGTCCGCCACCTGGCGGTCTGCTCGGCGCTGTCGCCCGATGAAGTGCAGGCGCTGGAACAGGTGACGGTGTCGCAGCAGGTGGCCATCGGTGCCACCCTGGCCCGCACCGGCGAAGAGCGCCAGCATGTCTATACATTGACGGCCGGCGCGCTGCGGCTGGTGCGCACGCTGGCCGATGGCCGCCGCCAGATCAACGGTTTCGTGCTGCCCGGCGACTACCTGGGCCTGAGCGGCAGCGACCACCACCGCCACGATATCGAGGCCATCGCCGACAGCCGCGTCTGCCGCGTGGCCCTGCCGCAGATGAAGGCGCTGCGCGGCCGCTACCCGCACCTGGAGCGCAAGCTGCTGCAGCGCGCCTGCCAGGAACTGGATGCCGCGCAGGACGCCGCGCTGGCACTGGCCCGCCTGCAGCCGGCGGAAAAGCTGGCCGACTTCCTGCTGCGCCTGGCTGCACGCGAGGCCAAGCTGGGTGGCGATGGCCTGCGCGTGTCGCTGCCGATGGGCCGCGGCGATATCGCCGACCACCTGGGCCTGACCATGGAAACGGTCAGCCGCACGTTCACCAAGCTGCGCCAGCAGGGCCTGATCGCCCTGCCCCATCTGAGCGTGGTGGAGATCCTCGACGAGGACGGGCTGCGCGAGCTGGCGGGCGAAGGCCTGGCCTGACCGTTTCGCAGTTGACGGCGTTGCCGGCCAGCGGCCGGCATTACCCGCCGGGCGTGGCCCGGCGCTACCGACGCAACAACACCTCGCGCAAAGCGTCGTAATCGGCCGCCAACGGTTCGGCATGCGCCGGCCGCTGCAGCAGTGCCGCCAGCGCCGGCGGCACCGCCACGGCTTCGCCGATCAGCGGCTCCACCACTGCCTCGAACTTGGCCGGGTGCGCGGTGGACACGACCGCCCAGTCCCCCTTGGCACCGCGCGCCCGCAGATCCTGCAACACCTTCACCGCAGTGGCGGTGTGTGGGCAGAACAGTTCGCCGCTGCTGGCATGCGCACTGGCAATGGTCGCGCGGATGGTCACATCGTCCACCGCGAATGCCCGGAACGCGGCACGCAGTTCGGCATCGTCATCGGCATACAGCCAGCGCAGGCGCTCGAAGTTGCTCGGCGCCCCCACATCCATCGCGTTGGCGACGGTCGCGACGCTGGCCTGCGGCTGGTACGCGCCGCCATTGAAGTACGCCGGCAGCACCGCATTGGCATTGGTGGCCAGCACGATCTGCCCGATCGGCACGCCCAGCGCACGCGCCAGCACGGCCGCCATCGCATTGCCCAGGTTGCCGGTCGGCACCACCAGGTTGAGGCGACGCCGCGTGCGCGCGTGATGGGTCAGCGCAGCATGCGCGTAGTAACTCATCTGCGGCAGCAGCCGGCCCAGGCTGATGCTGTTGGCCGAACTCAGCGGCACCTGTGCCTGCAGGTCCGTATCGGCCAGCGCCTGCTTGACCATCGCCTGGCAGTCGTCGAACGAACCGGCCACGCGCAGCGCCTGGATGTTGTCGCCGAAACAGCCCAGCTGGTGCGCCTGCCGCGGTGAAACACGGCCATCGGGATACAGCACCACCACGCGCACGCCCGGCTGTCGATGGAACGCCGCCGCCACGGCAGCACCGGTATCGCCCGACGTCGCCACGACGATGGTCAGGTCACGGGCCTTGCCCGCCTGCAGGCGCGACAGCGTGCCGGCCAGGAAGCGCGCCCCGATGTCCTTGAAGGCGGCGGTCGGGCCATGGAACAGCTCCAGAACATGGTCGCCGTCGCGCCCCAGCGGACGCAGCGGCACCGGAAAATCGAAGGCGTCGCGGCAGATCTCCGGCAATGCCGCCTGCAGCGGGTCGCCTTCGAAGAACGGCGCCAGCAGCGCGGTCGCAGTGTCGGCCAAGGTCGCACCGGCATGCAGGTCGCGCGGCGCGGGCAGCACGTCAGGCACGTACAAGCCGCCATCCGGCGCCAGGCCGGCGGCAATGGCGGCGCTCAGCCCAACAGCGGGCGCGTGACCACGGGTCGAAACGAATTGCATGAGCTCGGTATCCAGCAAGGGGGAAGGATTCAGCACAGTCGCGCTCCAGCAGCGTCCAGCGGGGAAACCCAGGCATCGCTGTCGAAGCCGGCGGCGGCGAAGGCCGCACGAACGGGCGCCACTGCGGCATGGGCCTGGTCAGCCTCTTCAAACCACGCAAACACACTCGGGCCGGCACCGGAGATGCCCGCGCCCATCGCATTGGCTGCCAGCGCAGCATCGCGCGCGGCCTCGAAGCCAGCGATCAGCGCGGCCCTGCGCGGCTCCACCAGCACATCGCGCAGGCCGGCACGCACCAGGGCTGCATCGCCGCGATGGCAGCCACTGAGCACCAGCGCCAGGTTGGCGCTCTGCGCCACGAACTCGCCCAGCGCATAACTGCCCTGCAGCGCCGCCCGCGCACGCCGCGTCTCGAGCACGGCATGCGGATGCACCAGCAGGCTGTGCCAGCGGGCCGGCACCGGAATCGGCACCAGACGATCGGCCGTACACAGCGCCAGCCCGCCCAGCAGCAGCGGCCCGACGTTGTCGCCGTGGCGGCCGCCGCTGGCCACCGCCTCGCCATCCAGTGCGTGCGGATACAGCGCCTCGCGTGGCAGCGGCGCGTCCAGCAACGCGTTGGCGGCCACCAGTGCGGCCACGCACGAGGCCGCCGAACCGCCCATGCCGGAGCCGAACGGGATGCCCTTGTCGATCTCGATGGCAAAGCCATGGGAAAGACCGAGCCCTTCGCGCAGGGAGATCAGCGCCGCGCCGGCCGTATTGCCCGGCGCGTCCAGCGGCAGGTCCACAACGCTGCCGCGGATGGCGTCGATGCGCACGGCCGGTTCATCAATGCGGCGCACCGTCACGGTATCGCCGATACCGGCGATCGCATGGCCGAGGATGTCGAAGCCCACCGCCACGTTGGCCACCGACGCGGGGGCGAATGCGCGAGCAATCACAGCCGCGCCCCCTCGCCGGCCGCCACGCGCAGCAGGTCGGCGAACACACCGGCGGCAGTGACTTCCGGCCCGGCGCCCGGTCCCTGCACCACCAGCGGGTTGTCGCAGTAACGGCGCGTGCGGAACTGCACGACGTTGTCGGTCAGGCGCAGGTTGGCGAAGGTGTGGTTCGCCGGCAGCTCCTGCAACCCCACCGACGCACCGTCTGCGCCGAGCCGGGCGACATAGCGCAGCACCGCACCACGCGCCCGCGCCTCGTCCAGCCGCTGCAGCAGGCTGGCATCGGATTCGCCCAGGCGGGCCATGAAGTCATCCACGCTGCCATCGCGCAGCAGCGCCGGCACCAGGCTTTCCACCTGCACCTGCTCCAGGCTGAGCGCATGGCCGGCCTCGCGGGCAAGGATCACCAGCTTGCGGGCCACGTCCACGCCGGACAGATCGTCGCGCGGGTCCGGCTCGGTGTAGCCCATCGATCGCGCCTGCGCCACCAGCGCGGAGAACGGCTGGCTGCCATCGAAGCGGTTGAACAGCCAGGCCAGCGTGCCGGAGAAGATGCCTTCCACGGCGAGCACTTCATCGCCGGTGTCGACCAGGTCGCGCAGCGTGGTGATCACCGGCAGCCCGGCACCGACGGTGGCCTCGTAGCGGAAGCGCGCGCCACTGGCGGCGGCAGCGGCATGGATGCGCTGGTAGCGCGACAGCGGGCCCGAACCCGCCTGTTTGTTGGGAGTGACCACATGAATGCCAGCCGCCAGCCAGCCCTCGTAGCGCTCGGCCACTTGGGCGCTGCCACTGCAGTCGATCACCACCGCATGCGGCAGGTGTGCGGCCAGCAGGTGTTCGGTGAACGCGTCCAGGTCGCTGGCCTGGCCATCGCCGTGCAGCGCCTGCCGCCAGTCGGCGTGCAGGACATCGGCTTCCAGGCGCATGCGCGAGCGCGAGGCCAGCGCACGCAGGCGCAGATCGACGTTGGCCTTGGCCAGCAGCTGCGGGCGCGCGGCCAGCAACTGGTCCAGCAGCGCGGCGCCGACATTGCCCGGCCCGATCACCCCCACCGCGAACGTCTGCGGCGACAGCCAGAAGCCGGCATGCGCGGCACGCAGGGCACGCGTTGCATCGACACTGGCCACGGCCACCGAGATGTTGCGCTCGGACGAGCCCTGGGCGATCGCCAGGATGTTCACCTGGGCACGGCCGAGGGCCTCGAACAGGCGCGCGGCCACGCCGGGCTGACCGGCCATGCCATCACCGACGGCAGCCAGCACGCTGACGCCCTCGCCGACCTGCACGCGCTGCACCTGGCCCACCGCCAGTTCGTGGGCAAAGGCCTGCAGCAGCGCCTCACGGCCACGTGCAGCTTCACCGGCCCGCACCACGCAGCAGATCGAATGTTCGGACGAACCCTGCGAGATCATCACCACCGACACCTGCGCCTGGCGCAGTGCCGAGAACACCCGCTCGGCCGTGCCGGGCACGCCCATCAGGCCGGTGCCTTCCAGATTCAGCAGGGCCAGGTCCGGGCTCAGGGTCAGGCCCTTCACCGGCCCGCGCGGCGAGCGCTGGGCGCTGATGCGCGTGCCCGGGTGCGCCGGGTGGAAGGTGTTGCGGATGAAGATCGGCAGGCCGAGGCGGATGGCGGGCGACATTGTCTGCGGGTGCACGACCTTGGCCCCGAAGTAGGCCAGCTCGCAGGCCTCGTCGTAGCTCAGCGCCTCCAGCTGGACCGCCTCGGGTACCAGCCGCGGGTCGGCCGAGAGGACGCCGTCGACGTCGGTCCAGATATGCAGCTCATCGGCGTTGAACAGCGCGGCGAAGATCGCGCCGGAGTAGTCGCTGCCGTTGCGGCCCAGCGTGGTGATGCGATCCTCGCGGTCACGGGCGACGAAGCCGGTGGCGACCACGCGCGACTGCGGGTGCTGCAGGCGCCATTTCGCCAGGCGGTCGGCACTGGCCTCCCAGTCCACGTCCACGCCCAGCTCGCCGTGCCCGACCACCAGCACATCGCGCGCGTCCAGCACTGCACAGTCCTCGCCGAGCGCCTGCAGGTGCGTGCCCAGCAACTGCGCGGAAAACACTTCGCCCAGCCCCTGCACGCGGTCCAGCACCTCGCACGGCAGTTCGCCGATCACCGCCAGCGCACCCAGCACTTCGGCCAGCTGGTCGAACCGCACGTCGATCCATTCAACGGTCTCGCCCACCTGCTCACCGAGCAGGGCCACGGCGGCACCACGGTGGCGCGCGCGCAGCGCATGCCAGGCTTCGCGCCAGCCGGCGTCACCACGCGCCGCCAGCTGGGCCAGCTCGATCAGCGCATCGGTGACACCCTTCATCGCCGAAACGACGGTGACCTGCAGCGGCTCGGCCCGCGCCAGCAGCAGGCCGGCCACATGGCGGTAGCGTTCGGCGCTGGCCACCGAGGTGCCACCGAACTTGTGCACGACAGTGGACGGTGCGGCCAGGTCGGCCGGGGCAGCGGGATGGGCGGGGGCGTGGGAAGACATGCAGACCTCGGTAGGAGGCCCCGTCGCACGCAGGTGTTGGGTCTCCCCGTCACCTGGATGGTGCGGGGCCGTTGTTTTCGGGAGTTACACGAAGACGACGGGCCGCACCAGGGCAGTGGTGGCGGTGGTGGTAATAATGGTGGTGATGGTGACCTGCGCAGTCGAACCGCCCGCGGTGGCGGGGGCAATCAGGCTGGCGAGGGCGGCATCGAAGACCATGGCGCACAGAAAACACCGTGCGCCGGGGGGCTGTCAAGTGCTGCGATGCAAAAATCGTTTGTTTCGATCATCGCCCAACGTGCAGCCATTTGGTTGCAATTGAGACAAAGCACGCATCAGAGCGCTTGACGCTGGCAATCAGCCGGCATGTTCGGCGATTGCACGTGGTGCGCGGTGGGCGTGCGCGCACAGCAGGACGCCGGCAACCAGGAACACGATCGCCAGCGCCTCCAGCAGGCTCGGCCACCGCCACTGCCACGCAAAGGCATAGAGCAGCGCGAACAGCGTTTCGAACACGATCATCTGCCCGGTCAGGGTCAGCGGCAGCAGGCGGCTGGCGCGGTTCCAGAACGCGTTGCCGATGATCGAAGCGATGACCGCAACGCCGGCACTGATCACCCAGAACAGGGTCCACTGCGCAGGCGTGTGGCCCGCGGTCTGGCCGATGAACGCCATCGGCACCAGCAGCAGCGACAGGCCACCGGTGGTGACGCCGGTCAGCAGCGACCAGTCATGGCTGGACAGATCGGCGCGGCGGGCCAGCCAGCGGCTGTTGCCGACCGAGTACAACGCCCAGGAGAACAGCGCACCGAAGGCGCACAGCAGGCCGATCAGGCGCTGCCGCCAGGGCGTGGCCAGATGCTCGGACATCAACGACTCCCAGCCCACCAGGGCCACGCCCAGCACGCACAAGCCCAACGCGGGCAGCAATTGTTTGAGCGGCACGGCGCCCTTTTCGCGCACGCCCACCAGGGTCACCACCACCGGTATCAGGCCGACGATGAGCGAGGCGGCCGCGCCACCGGCCCACTGCACGGCCGTGGCCAGCAGCAGGAAGTAGACCAGGTTGCCGGCCAGGCTGAGCCAGAGCAGGCCGATCCATTCGGCGCGCCCCAGTTGCGGCGCCAGCCGCCTCCAGCGCGGCAGCAGCAGGATCACCGCGATCAGTCCGTAGACCAGGTAGCGGCCGGCGGACAGTTGCAGCGCGTTGAAGGAGTGGAGCACAGCGGGGGCGAGGAAGACCACGCCCCACAGCGCGCCAGCGGCAACGCCATTGGCGATGCCCAGGGCCATCGGGTTGTTGCGCATGTCAGTTGCTTCGGGGGGAGGGAACTGGCCGCGCAGTGTAGGCGGCGACCGGCACGGCGTCTTGACCGAGGCTACTGCCCAATCTGTTCGTAGAGTCGAGCTTGCTCGACTGGCTCATCCGCGAAGCGCAGTCGAGCAAGCTCGACTCTACAAAAGTGCGTCACCGCGCCGCCAGGCGCTTGGGGTCAGGCCGGTCTCGCGGCGCAGCGCACGGGTCAGTGCACTCTGCTCGGAATAGCCCGCTGCCAGCGCGATATCGCTGATCGTCGCCGCGCTGGTCAGCAACGCATGCTTGGCCCAGCGCAGCCGGCCCGCGCTGAGCCAGGCCTGCGGGCTGACCCCGAATTCGCGCTGGAACAGTGCATGCAGCCGGCTTTCGCTGACGCCGACAAAGGCCGCCATGCGCGCCACCGGCCACCCCTGCCCGGGCTCGGCATGCACGGCCGCGCACAGCCCCTGCAGCCGCGCACCACTGCCGGCCGGGGCAAACACGCGCAGCAATTCGGGCAGCAGTCCCGGCATGGCACCACCGCCGTTCACCTGGGCCAGGCGCTGGCGCAGCGACAGCGGCAGGTGCAGCCAGCGCTGGCGCCACAGGTGCTCCTGGGTCAGGTCATCGAGCACGCCCGGGCCACAATCGACGATCACGAAACCGTTCGGCCCGTGCGCCATCTGGTCGTGCGCCTCGCCGGCGGCCACGAACGCGCCCTGCAGCAGATCCAGCCGGCCGCCTCGACCTTCCAGCTCGAACTGCAGCTCGCCCTGCAGCGGCAGGACCCACTGTGCGTAGTCGTGGCGGTCCAGGCCCGTTGACTGGCCGTAGTGCCGCAGGTGGAAGATGGCGCCCATGGCGCTAGTGTGCGCATGTAACACTCGGCGTGCAAAGCGCTGCTATAGTCGGCCTGTCATCCAAAGCAGGGAATGCAGGACATGACCCATTCATACGCACCCGCAGTGCTCGCCGCCACTCTCGGCCTGGCGTTTGCAGCCTCGGCCCAGGCCCAGGAACGCGTGCCACCCGCTCCGCACTGCATGGATGCCGTTGGCGTCCAGGAAGTCGAGCAGGCCTCCCCCCGCTCCATCGCGTTGCGCGCGGCCTCCGGCCAGGCCTATCGCATCGACTTCAGTGAAGATTGCCCGGGGGTCCGCTCTGCCACGACACTGAAGCTGGACGCACCTGCAGGCTGGGCCTGCGGTCGCCCCAGCGAGCGCGTGGTGGTCGACGGCCGCAGCTGCGCCGTCAGCGCGGTCACTCCGGTAGAGGATCGTGACTATGCCAGCGTTGCCCGCGAAAGCGACCGCCTGCTCACCGCCACCCTGCCCGCACTGACCATCAGCGAGCGCAAGGAAGTCCGGCGCGGTTTCGGCGGCTCTCCGTCCTACTGCTTCGCCATCCGCAACGTGCGCTCCTGGTCGTCCGATCAGCAGGGCCTTCTGGTCGAAACCAATCCCCGCCGCAACGGCGGCAACCGGTACTACCGCGTCGACCTTGGCAGCCACTGCCGCCAGCTCGACCGCACGCCGGAAGTGAGCTTCACCTCCGGCATGCAGAATGGACTGATCTGTGGCAACCCCGGTGACCGCATCGTCGCCGCCGAGTTCGTGCAGGGCGACCTGCGCCGGGATGAGTTGGCGCCCCTTCCGCAGTACACCCGCCAGAGCTGCACGATCCAGGCGGTTTACCCGGCCTCCAGCCAGGCGTCCAACTAACCTCCCGTACCGAGGAAGTCAAACGGCTTGCTCGGTACGAACCGGGACAGCGCATCACCGGCGAAGGTGTTGCGCTGGTCCGGGCCGAGGTCGAGCTTGAGGACCTGGCCGCCAAAATCGACCTTGTTCAGATCCACCCAGAACGTATTGGGCGTCAGCGCCGATTCGAAGAAATACAGGCGGCGTTTGTGGTCGGCCACCGTGCGCCAGCGGGTGGACGAGATGTTCGGCTGATCCGGCGTGGTGATGCCGAAGGGAACCGACACGTTGCGGATCACACTGAACACGCTGGCCAGCGCCTCCACCGGGTCTTCGGCCTTGGGAATGGCGTTGATGTAGAACGACGCGCGCGCGAAGCGATCTGCCGAGCGATTGGTGCCCGGCAGCATCACCGTACCGCCGATCTCCTTCCAGTACGCATTGAGCGCCAGCTGCTGGTCGAAGATCGGCGAGTTGGTCATGACCTGGTAGCGGCGGTCATGGTGGATGACCTGGCGGCCACCGATGTATTCGACGATGGCACTGTCGCCGCTCGCATCGGACAGCGACAGATGCAGGGTGGCCTGGCGGTCCTCGCCCGGCACCTTGTCGGTGACGATGGCGAACGGCTCGCGCTCCAGTGCAGCCACCGCCTCGGCCACGCTGCCGAAGTTGTCCAGCACGTACTGCGCCCACAGCGAGATCGCCAGCCCCGGCTTGTTGCCGCGCTGCTGCGGGTACTCCGATTCGACCAGCCACAGCAGGTTGGCGACCAGGCCCTTTTCGTTCATGCCGTCGGTGGTGGACACGTCGTAGCCGGTGGCGACCACGCTGCCGTAGCGCGCGGTCCATTTCGCCGATTTCGGCCCGGCCTGGCCGGTGCGTTCGATGCCACGCGGCAGGACATAGAGGTTGGTGGCCACGTCCACCTTCCAGTCCATCGAGCGGGCGGTGATCACATCGCCGTTGTCGCCCAGATAGACCGCGCGCGTGCAGGCCAATGTTGGCACCGTTGCTGCCGCCAGCACCATGGCCAGCGCCGCCCTGCCCTGCCACTTCATCCGCTTCATGACGTGCTCCCTTCCCCAGGAAGCCCGATGGGAACCCGCTACGGGTGACAGCGAAGTGAAGCTCGACGCTACCCGGCGCTGAGCACCGGCCGCACGATGGCGCTCAACAGATCCACCGCGGTCGGCACGGCAGGATCGCCCTCCACGGTGCGCGAGAACCCGGACCAGTCACTGGTGGCCAGTTGGCGCAGCTTCAACGCATCGACCGGCAACGCACGCATCGACCAGTACGGGAACTGGCGCTGGCCCAGTCGCCCGCGTGCCAGTTCGACGATGTCCACATGGCTGCCGGCCTGCAGGATGCGCTCGTACACCGAGTCGATGCCATCGGGCGGGCCTTCGATGTACTGCAGGAAACGCTGTCCATCGTGCAGCAACACGCCCGTCACCCCGGCCATCCGGTTGAACCGGGTGGCATCGTTCACCAACGTCTGCAGGCGTTCGGCGGAAAGATCCGGCCGGGCCTGGCTGACGTAGGCAATGGCGCGTAGTGGCATGAAGCATCCTTGGCAACGTGAGTCGCCACGGTAGCAGCTACGGACGAGCCCGTCTCAGTTCGTTCCGGCACTCCCTGAAGAATTCAGTTAACGGCCAATGCGGGTGTCGGCGCGGCGTGGCAGCACCGCTTCGAACACCACCTGGCCCTGCTCGTTGCGCGCACTCAGGCGTCCGCCATGAGCAGCAACGAACTGGTCGACGATGTACAGGCCAAGGCCGAGGCCCTTGCTCTGGTGGAAGCTGGCCTTGAACGGCTCGAACAAGCGCGGCAGCAGCGCTTCCTCGATATGCCCGGCATTGCGCACGCGCAGCGTCACCACGCGCGTATCGCTGCCATCGACGGCAACGCGCACCACGTCATTGCCACCATGGGTGATGGCATTGCCCACCAGGTTGGCCACCACCTGCCCAAGGCGATCCATGTCGCCGTGCAGCGTGGCATCACCGCTTGCATCGAAGGCGATGCGATCGCTGCCGTGTGCGCTGCCGGCCTCGGCGATCACGGCACGGGCCAGTTCCTCCATGTCGCAGGCACTGGCTTCCAGGCGCAGGCCACCACTACGGATGCGCGAGAAATCCAGCAGCTGCTCGACCATGCGCGCCATGCGCACGGTGCTGGCCTCCAGGTGCTGCAGGGTCTGCTGCGCGCTGGTGTTGCCCGGCGGCAGCTCCAGCGACAGCTTGTCGGCGCACAACAGGATGGCCGACAGCGGCGTGCGCAGGTCATGGGTCAGCACCGCCGCCATCGTCTCGTTCAACTTCAATGCGCGCTCCAGCGCGTCGTTGCGCGACTTCAGCAGCTGGCGCTGCTGGTAGAGCTCGATGAAGACATTGACCTTGCTCAGGATCACCTGCGGCGCCACCGGCTTGTGCAGGAAATCAACCGCACCGCTTTCGTAGCCCTTGAACGCACGCACCGGGTCATCCGGCGAAGCAGTCAGGAAGATGATCGGCACATCGCGGCTGCGCTGCGAGCCACGCATCAGCTCGGCAAGGGTGAAGCCGTCGATCTCCGGCATGTGCACGTCCAGCAGCGCCAGCGCCACCTCGTGTTCCAGCAGCAGTTCCAGCGCCTGCGCGCCCGAACCAGCCAGCAGCAGGTTGACGCCCTCGCGGCGCAGCAGCGCCTGCATGGCCACCAGGTTCTGCGGCACGTCATCGACGATCAGCAGGTTGACCGGGGTCTGCGACTGCGCAGGGTCCGGTGGCAGCAGGTTCATGCAAACAACTCCTTCAAGCGACGGCACATCAATTCAAGAGGCAGCACGGCGTCAGCGCCGGCGTGCTGCAGGGCGGAGGCCGGCATCATCGATGCCTCAGCCTCCTCGGGGCATTGCAGCCAGGCGCGGCCACCGGCGGATCGCACCGCAGCCACGCCTTCACTGCCATCGCTGCTGGCGCCGGTCAGCAGCACCGCCAGCAGCTGCGGCCCGAAAATGGCCGCGGCGGACTCAAACAGCGGATCGATGGCCGGGCGCGAAAACAGCACCGGTTCATCCATCGACAGCGCGATGGTCTGCGCGTCTTCCACCAGCAGGTGGTAGTCAGGTGCGGCGAAGGTCACCGTCGCGGGCTGCAACGGCTGCTTGTCCTCCGCCTCGCGCACGTCCAGCGCGCAGTACGGCGCCAGCACCTCGGCGATGCGGCTGCTGCGGTCGCGCGGCAGGTGCAGCACCACCAGCACCGGTATCGGCAGGCCGGCCGGCAACGCGCCCAGCAGCGCCTGCAGTGCCGCCACGCCACCGGCAGAGGCACCGACCACCAGCAGGTGCGGGCGCGGGGCGGCCATCACACCACCTTCCGGTACAGCCGGTGCTCGCGCGAGCAGGCTTCGAACGCATCATGGTGGCGACCGAACTGCAGCGACTCCTTGCTGCCCAGGCCGAGGAAGCCGCGATGCACCAGCGCCTCGCGGAACAGGCCCACCGCGCGGTCCTGCAGGTCGCGGTTGAAATAGATCAGCACGTTGCGGCAGGACACCAGGTGCACTTCGGAAAACACCGTGTCGGTGGCCAGGCTGTGGTCGGCAAATACCACGTTGCGGCGCAGCTGGCGGTCGAACACCGCACCGTCGTAGGCAGTCGCGTAATAGTCCGACAGCGAGCCGGTGCCACCGGCGGCCAGGTAGTTGCGGCTGAACTGCGCCAGGCGGTCGATGCTGTAGGCACCGGCTTCGGCCGTGGCCAGCGCCGCCGGATTGATGTCGGTGGCGTAGACGATGCTGCGCTCCAGCAGTCCTTCCTCGTGCAGCAGGATGGCCAGCGACCAGACCTCTTCACCGGTACTGCAGCCGGCCACCCACAGCTTCACCGACGGGTAGGTGCGCAGCACCGGCACCACCTGCTCGCGCAGCTGCTTGAAGTAGGCCGGGTCGCGGAACATCTCCGAAACCTGCACGGTGAAGAACTGCATCGCCTGGGCGAACAGGTCCGGCTCGTGCAGCAGGCGGTGCTGCAGGTCGACCAGGCGCTCGCAGTCGTAGCGCTGCATCGCCTGGCGGATGCGCCGCCGCAGCGAAGACACCGCATAGCTGCGGAAATCGTAGTGGTAGCGCTGGTACAGCGCCTCCAGCAGGACCTTCAGCTCCAGGTCGAACAGCGCCTGTTCGTTCATTGGCGCGAGCACCAGACCCGGCACAGCGACACCAGCTTGTCCACGTCGATGGGCTTGGCGATGTAGTCGTTGGCACCGGCCTGCAGGCAGCGCTCGCGGTCATCGGGCATGGCCTTGGCGGTCAGCGCAATGATCGGCAGGTCCTGCAGGTGGCGCTGTGCCCGGATCTCGCGCATGGCGGTCAGGCCATCCTTCTCCGGCATCATGATGTCCATCAGCACCAGGTCGACCTCGCGCTGGGCCAGGCGGTCGACCGCCTCCTGCCCGTTGCGCGCGATCTCCAGCGTCACGCCCAGCGGTTCGAGCACGCTGGACAGGGCGAAGATGTTGCGCACGTCGTCCTCGGCCAACAGCACGGTGCGGCCATCGAGCACGGTGTCGCGGCGGCGGGCCTCGCGCAGCAGGCGCTGCTGGTCGCTCGGCAGGCTGGCCTCGACGCTGTGCAGGAACAGCGTCACCTCGTCGAGCAGGCGTTCGGGCGAACGCGCGCCCTTGATGATGATGCTCTTGGAATAGCGGCGCAGGCGCTGCTCTTCCTCACGGCTGAGCGCGCGGCCGGTGTAGACGATCACCGGCGGGAAGCCGACCTCATCGTTGCCGGCCATGTGTTCCAGCAGGTCGTAACCGCTGCCATCGGGCAGCGACAGGTCCATCACCATGCAGTCGAACGTGACCGTGCTCAGCTGCTCCACTGCGGCGGCCAGGGTACCTACCGCGACGATCTGCAGCTGGTCGCGGCCCAGCAGCAGTTCCAGGTTGCGGCGCAGGTCGCTGTCATCCTCGACGATCAGCAGGCGGCGCACATCGCGCTGGCTGGTCTGTTCCAGCTGCTCGATGGCTGCGGCCAGCCGCTCGCGGGTGGCCGGCTTCACCGCATAACCAATCGCGCCGAGCTCGCGTGCGACCTGGCTGCGGTCCATGGCCGAAACCACATGCACCGGAATATGGCGGGTTTCCGGGTTGCGCTTGAGGCGTTCGAGCACGCTCAGCCCGGATACGTCCGGCAGGCCGATATCCAGCAGGATGCCGTTCGGCCGCAGTTCGCTGGCCAGCGTCAACGCCTCTTCCGCCGTCGTTGCCACCACGCAGTCGAAATCAAGTTCGTGCGCCAGCGACACCAGCGCCTCGGCGAAGCTGGCATCGTCTTCCACCGCCAGGATCAGGCGCCCGGCGCGCTGGCGACGGCCGCGATCATCGGCGACGCTGCCGCTGGCACTGGTCATCGCCGGCGCGGCGGCCATGGCCAGTGGCGCGGCAGCGGCCACGTTCTGCACCGACGCCATCGGCACCGGCACCCTCTCGCCCGGCTCTGCCGGCACTTCGCTGGCCGGTGCGCCCTGCAGCGGCAGTTCCAGGATGAAGCAGCTGCCGCGGCCCGGCTCGCTGTCCACCTGGATGTCGCCCCCCATGCGCACGGCCAGGTCGCGCGAGATCGACAGGCCCAGCCCGGTGCCACCGTAGCGGCGACGGGTGCTGCCGTCGGCCTGGCGGAACGCTTCGAAGATCACCTGCAGCTGGTCACGGGCGATGCCGATACCCGAATCGCAGACTTCAAAGCGGATGCGTCCATTGCCGGCGGCACGCACGTGCAGGCTGACCTTGCCGTGTTCGGTAAACTTCAGCGCGTTGGCCAGCAGGTTCTTCAGGATCTGCTGCATGCGCTGGTTGTCGGCCACCAGCTGCGTGGGCGCCAGCGCATCGGCTTCGATCTGCAGGGCCAGGCCCTTCTGCCGGGCCATCGGCTCGAACGTCTCGCGCAGGCGCTGCAGCACGCTGTCGACCACCACCACTTCGTCGGCCAGTTCGACATGGCCGGCTTCGATGCGCGACAGGTCGAGGATGTCGTTGATCAGCGCCAGCAGGTCGTTGTTGGACGACAGGATCGCGCGGGCGTATTTGACCTGCTCCTCGGTCAGCGTGCCGTCCTTGTTGTCGGCCAGCAGCTTGGCCAGGATCAGCGAACTGTTCAGCGGCGTGCGCAGTTCGTGCGACATGTTGGCCAGGAACTCGGACTTGTAGCGCGAGGTCGCGGCCAGCTCGTTGCTGTTGCGTACCAGCTGGCCCTGCGCCACCAGCAGCGCCTGCTTCTGCGCCTCCAGTTCGTGGGTGCGCTCTTCCAGCTGCACGTTGCTCTGTTCCAGTTCGGCCTGCTGTTGCTCCAGGTGGCCCTGCGACTGCATCAGGCTGCGGCTCTGCTCTTCCAGCTCCTCATTGGCCACGCGCAGCTCTTCCTGCTGCGCCTGCAGTTCCTCGCCCTGCCGCTGCGATTCTTCCAGCAGCACCACCAGCTGCGCGCGCAGCAACGAGGCGCGCAATGCCATGCCGAGCGTCTCGCCACAACGTTCCAGCAGCTCCGCATCGAGGGTGCGCTGGCCCGCTGCCTGCGAACGGCCCAGCTCGACCACGCCCACCACTGTGCCGTCGCTGCTGATCGGCGCCAGGATGCGCTCGCGCACCGTCACCTGGCCCAGGCTGGATTGCAGCTGCAACGCATGCTGGTCGTCGCCCTGCACGTGGCGGATCTGCTGGTCGCGTGCGGTCTGGCCAAGCAGGCCTTCCTGAAGCGTGACCGAGGACGGCAGCCCGCTGGGCAGGGAGACGCCGCCGGTCAACTGCAGCCGGCCACCCTCGATGCGATACATCACGCCCACGTCGGCCTGCAGCTGGCCGGCCAGGCTGGTCATCGCCGCATCGGCAATCTGCTCCGGGCCCAGGTCGCCGCGCAGGCTCATCGACACGGCGTTTTCCGCTTCCTGCAGCCACAGCGCCCGCATGGCCTCGCGCCGCGCGGTAATGGCGCGCGAGACAATCAGCGCGATCATCAGGAAACCGACGCCGCCAATGGTGCGGTTGACGAAGGAGAACGAGGAGTTGGTGCTGGCCGGGGCGACGTTGTAGCCGATGGCCAACAGGCCGCAGGCGATCACCGCCACCACGAACGGTGCCCGCGCACTGCGCTGGAACACGGTGACGCCAATAGCCATGAAGTACAGCAGCCACACCGCATAGCCCAGCGGAACCACCAGCTCCATTCCGATGGTCGCAGCCAGCAGCACGGCGGCAGCCACCCAGATCCAGCGGTCACGCGTTGTTGCACCAGGACGCATGCGGTTCGGTTCCAGAGCACGAAAGGTCGATGATGTTACTCCCTGTCGCATTCAGCCGCATACGACCAATGGCACACGCACCGCGTGCACAAATCCTTCACGCTCGCCTGCCTACGGTCGCATCCCTTACAGGGGTATAACTGATTTCTACGTGGACGCTCTTGCTTCTACGCCTTCCGTGCTGACGGACACGTCCCGCCAACTACGATTGCTGATCGACAGCGTTCGTGACCATGCCCTGTACCTGCTTGACCCCCAGGGCATCGTCTGCAGCTGGAACCCGGGCGCCGAACGGATCAAGGGCTACCGTGCCGACGAAGTCATCGGCACCCACTTCAGCCGCTTCTACCTGGCCGATGAACGCGATGCCGGAGAACCGCAGCGGCTGCTTCACCTGGCTGCACAGAACGGCCACGTGGCCAGCGAGGGCTGGCGGGTACGCCGCGACGGCTCATCGTTCAGGGCCAGCATCGTCATTGAAGCGGTGCGCGAGAACGGCGAGCTGCTGGGCTTCGTCAAGATCACCCGCGACATCACCGAGCACTGGCAGGCCCAGCGCCTGCTGCGCGACGCCCAGCGGGCCCTGCGCCAGACCCAGCAGTTCGAGACCGTGGGCCGGCTCAGCCGCGGCCTCTCCCACGAGTTCAACAACCTGCTGACCACGGTTGGCAACGCACTGGACCTGTTGTCGCTGCGGCTTGGCAGCGATGCCCGCGCCGCCGAGCTGCTGGCCACCGCACAGGCCGCGACCGACCGTGGCTCGCTGCTGACCCGGCAGCTGCTGGCCTTCAGCACCGGCCAGACGCTGATCCGCGAGCCGCTGGACATCAACCAGCAGATCCGAGAATGGCTGCCCGGCCTGCGCAGCGCCTGCCCAACCGGCGTAACCGTGGAAGCCGACCTGGCCCCGGGCCTGCCCCTGCTCAGCACCGACCCGCTGCAGCTGCAGACCGCGCTTGCCAACCTGGTGGCCAACGCCGCCGAAGCCACCCTCGACGGTGGCCGCGTCCTGGTGGCCACCGCGCTGGAGCACCGCCTGGATCCGGACGCGGACACCGCGCTGCAGCGTCGATATGTGACACTAAGCGTCTGCGACGAGGGCCATGGCATGGCCCCGGACATCGCTGAACGGGCCACCGAGCCCTTCTTTACGACCAAGGACATCGGCAAGGGCAGCGGTCTGGGCCTGAGCCAGGTGTTCGGTTTTACTACCCAGAGCGGCGGCTTCGTTGATGTGTCCACCACGCCCGGTGTCGGCACCACGGTCAGCCTGCTGCTACCCGCAATGGAGGACCCTGCCCATGACTGATGACACGCTCCGCGTATTGATGGTGGAGGACCAGTCCGATCTGCGCGAGATGATCGGCCTGGCGCTGCGCGATTTCGGCATCGATGTGGCAACCACGTCCGACGGCCACGAAGCGGTCGCCCTGATGCAGGGCGGGGAGCGCTTCGACGTGGTGTTCAGCGACGTCAGCATGCCCAATGGCATGTCCGGCATCGAGCTGAGCGAACACGTGGCGCGCGACCAGCCGCACGCGCGGATGATCCTGTCGTCCGGCTATGCACGCTCGCAGCTGCCGCCGCTGCCCGACCAGGTGGAGTTCCTGCCCAAGCCTTACCGGCTGCGCCAGCTGGTGGAGTTGCTGCAACAGAGCTGAAGCATCCACGCATGGCGTGGATCTACTGGGCGATCACGCATGGCGTGGATCTACTGGGCGACCACGCATGGCCCGGGATCACCCCCCGAAGGTCTGCTGGTTCAGGTCCACCCAGCCGGTCCACATCAGCTGGATGCCGATGCACAGCAGCACGAACGCTACCAGCTGCTGCATGACCACCGCACCGGTCGGCCCCAGCCGGGCAACCAGCACGATCGAATTGCGCAGGATCAGGTAGATCACCGACACCACCAGCAGTGCCCCGCCCACGGCAACAACCACGCCGGACAGCAGGTGCAGCGGCGTCACTGATTCGACATGGGTGCCCAGGGTGATACAGGCGGCAATCGTGCCCGGCCCGGTGGTGAGCGGGAACGTGAGAGGAAAGAAGCTCTTGCGCTGCAGCTCGTGGTCGGCCATCGCCGAGGCCTGCTCTTCCGCCGCGCTGGGCGGATCGTCCACGCGCGCCCCCAGCATGCGCCACCCCGCAGCCGCCACCAGCAGGCCGCCACCGATGCGCACCACTGGCAGCGAGATGCCGAACAGCGACAGCACGTAAGTGCCGACCAGCATCGCCACCACGATCACGATGAAACTGTTGAAGGCAATCTGCCGGGCCAGGCGCTTGGCCACCTGCCGCCGGCCGCCCACGGTCGACACGAAGATCGACGCCGTGCTGAGCGGATTGATGATCGGCAACAGCGTGACCGGCACCAGGATCAGCTCACCGGCCACCGTAGCAAGCACATCGGGCAAAGGCATCATGCGCTCCGCTGGAATCGGGCCCTGCAGGGTCGAGCATGCTCGACTCTACAAAGGCCGGCCAAGCGTTACCAGTACTGGGTGACCAGGATCAGGGCGATGACCGCCGCGACCCCCGCCACGATCCACAGACCGTGCCGCTGGCGAAAACTGGGCTTGGGAGTGCCTGGGGTATTCATTGCACGCATCCAGAGTGGGGAATGTGCATCCACCCTGCTGCAGCGCTCGTGCAATGCACGTGCATGCAGCGCAGCCGCGACGTGAGGCCTCAGCCGACTTCGTCGCGCTCGCGGTCCACCCGCAGGCGGCTGACCCGCCAGCCCCCGTGCGAATTGAAGCGCCCGGTGTCACCGGTCAAGCCGTAGCGCAGGGCCAGCCAACCGGCCCGCACCGCCCCTACATGCCACTCGCGGACTTTCCTGTACGCATACCGAAAACGACGCGCTTGCATGGGCACACCCCAAGTGTGATGTTCATCACGAATTTCGGACAATAGCGCGAATTCATTTCCGCCGGAAGACAGCCCCGCCCTGCCGCCTTCAGCGCTTCCGGCGGCGCCATACCCGGTCGGCGACATGCACCAGGCCGAGCAGGCAGGCGAACACCAGCGCTACCTCACCGATGGCGAGCAACAGGTCCACGGGATACTCCGGCCGACGGGAATGCAGGCAGGCTACTGCCGTGGAAAAGACGGCCAACCTGTACTGCAGGGTCACCGTAAGCGCAAACAGGGTTCCCGTTCTGCAGTGTGATGCGCATTTCCGGCAATCGGGTGCGGATGAATGCGGGGACGGGCGGCGGAGCGTGGATGAGTCCGCCAGAACCGCGCAGATTTTTCCCGCTTCAGCGGGCCCTCCTGGCACGCGTAAACGGGCGGCCGGACTCCGCAGATCGGCGCACGGATGAAGTGCGAACGGGAATCTCAGCGAGCAAGGCCGCGCATCTTTTCATGGCGCGCGACAAGATCCTCGATCTCCATCGCATACAGCGCCGGAATGGTGGCAGCCAGAACGTCCACCTCGCCATCCGTAACGAGCACCGACTCACCCTGACGATTCACTCCCCATATCCGCCCGGCGTCACCGAGGACTTTGAAAACTGGCGCAATGCCTTCGATGCCAAAGTCATGGAGTTGTTCTGCCGCTGTGGCAATGCTCGCCCACCGGGGCAGATCTTCTGTGTCGAAGCCAAGCAGGACAACGCCACGCCAGAGTGTCCATGCAGCACAAACACTCCCTTCCTCCGGCTCGGGCCATGTTTCGTCGCGAGCTACGACAAGCAGTCCGTTGCTCCTGCCTGAGAAAGCGACGAACTCAACGGGCAATGGTGCGCCGACCAGGGCCTTGACGGCTTCCACCTCATCATCCGTCGGAGATCGGGCCGCAATCGCTTCGAAATCCGAACCATCCAGCGGGGATAGCGCAGACCATATCTGGCTGTGAAACGCTTCAATCGATCCCATCATCGCCTCACCGATGTCGCAGTCACTGGGAAACCAGCAGGGGCGTGACGGTACCCCGGGAAGGAAAACAGCGTGAAGACCGGGTCGTGTTACCTGATGCGAGCTACTGACTGCCGCGGAGGTTCGCCAAGTACGCATTGGTGACCCCGGCCCGATTCGAACGGGCGACCTTCCCCTTAGGAGGGGGACGCTCTATCCAGCTGAGCTACGGGGCCATTGGCAGCACGCAAGGATACCGCTTCTTGCTGAATGGACCAAGCCACGGGCAGCCGCCGAAACGGCCAACGCCGCTATCCTGTCCGCCCCACCCCGTTCCCGCACCGCCGCCACATGATGATCCTCTGGGAGAGCCTGTCCGCCATCGGCGACAGCCGCGCCCTGTTTCCCCTTGCCTTCGTCCTGGCACTGTTCGTACCGTCCACGCATCGCCGCCTGCAGTGGCGCTGGGCAGTGGCCATCGCCGTGGTGGCCAGCGCCACGCTGGCCAGCAAGATCGCCTTCATGGGCTGGGGGCTGGGCGTGGAGTCGCTGGATTTCACCGGCATCTCCGGCCATGCCGCGATGTCCAGCTCGCTCTATCCAGTGGTGTTCTGGCTGCTCGCCAGCGGCCGCAGCCCGCGCCCCTGGGCGTGGGCCATCGCGGGTGCTGCACTCGCCGTGGCGATCGCCTGGTCCAGAGTTCCGCTTGGGGCGCATTCGCTGTCGGAGATCATCATCGGACTCGGCCTGGGCATGACCGCATCCGCCTGCGTGCTGCGTGGCATTCGGGTGCCGGCGGGCGTGGTCGCCGCGCGCACCCACGCTGCGTTGCTGGCCATTGTCGCTGGCGTGACCGTGCCGATACTGATGGCTGACCTGCACACACATGACATGGTGAAGGCCACGGCGAAGGCGCTGTCCGGGCGCGAGCGGGCGCTGGAACGTGACGACCTGCGCAGTTATTCGTCGCCAATCAAACGCGATGAATGAGATGGCGTGCCCTAAACCTTGACAGCCAAGGTTCATCCACCGAACATACGGGTGGAATTTTCCCTGACGGAGCAGGCCTCCCCATGTTCAAGAAGACGATCGCAGTTGTGGCACTGGCGGCCTTTTCCGCCTCCCCTATGATGAGTTTCGCGCAGGAAGCGCAGGCTACCACCGGCGCAGAAACCTCCTCGGAAGCAGCCGCCGCTGAAGTCGCCGGCGCAGAAGCTGCGGGCGTCTCGACCGCTGCAGTGGTTGGTACCACCGTGATTGCTGTTGCTGCGGCTGCCGTGGCTTACAGCGTTGGTGGCGACAGCACCAGCGGCAGCAACGATGGCGGCGGCGGCACCGATCCGGGTGGCCCGGGCCCGGGCGGCCCCGGCACCGGCGGCACGGGTGGTACCGGTGGCACGGGTGGTACGGGCGGCACCGGCGGCTGATCGGCGCACTGCGTACCACACAGGCCCTCGCCGGGCGCGACCCGGCGGGGGTTTTTTATGCCTGCCAGAATCCCATTCTCATGAACAACACCACCCATCGTCTTCTTGCCGCTGCACTCACCGCACTGGCACTTTCCGGCTGCGCGCTTGCACCGGGCCAGCACCTGCGCCGCGGCGACGTTGCCGTTGACCGCCACAGCGGTGACGGGCAGCTGGAAATCGTCACCATCACTCCGAAGCTGATCGCCCAGGAGAATGCCGCGCGGGGGCAGAAATCGCTGCCGAACGCACTGTTCGACTACCAGCCGGAACCCTACAAGGTCGGCATCGGCGACATTCTCTATGTCACCGTCTGGGATCACCCGGAGCTGACCGTGCCGGCAGGCTCGCAGCAGGCAGGCGCGCTCGCCGGTCGCCTGGTGCAGAGCGATGGCACGTTGTTCTACCCCTATATCGGCAAAATCAAGGCCTCGGGCAAGTCGCCGATGGAAATCCGCGAAGAGATCAGCCGCCGCCTGGCCCAGTACGTGGAATCGCCGCAGGTGGACGTGTCCGTCCTGACCTACGGCAGCCAGCGCGTCTGGGTTACCGGTGCCGCCGAGCGGTCCTCGCCCATCGCACTGGGCACCTCGCCACTGACCCTGGCCGACGCCATCAGCCAGGCGGGACTGAACAGTGCCCAGGCCGACCTGTCGGGCATCCAGCTCAGCCGTGACGGCACCACCTACACCATCAACCTGGAATCCCTGGCCCGCCAGTTCGGCGGCCGCCAGCTGTTCCTCAAGGATGGCGACTCCATCTTCGTGCCCTACCTGGATCGCAAGGAGATCTTCGTGGTGGGCGAGGTGAACCTGCCGGGCGCCTACAGCTTCCGCACCGGCGATGTCTCGCTGAACCAGGCACTGGGCCGTGCACGCGGCCTCCTGCAGCAGACCGCCAACGGCAACGCCGTGTACGTCATCCGCGGCAGCACCGACCTGCTGCAGGAGCCGTCCATGGTCTACCAGCTGGAGGCGCGCTCGCCCACCGCATTCGCCGCCGGCAGCCAGTTCCACCTGCAGCCGGGCGACGTGGTGTTCGTCGGTGCCGCCGGCGTCAGCCGCTGGAACCGCTTCGTGAACCAGCTGCTGCCGTTCACCAGCATCCTGTACAACGCAGCGCGTACCGGAACCGAAGTCAGGGACAACTGATATGGCGCGCATGGACGCCGCCAGCCAGCGGCCGGCACACCGCGCGCTTGCCGCGCTGCTTCCCGCCGTCGTCGCCGCCCTGCTGTTCACCGGCTGCACCACCGGCAGCCGGTCCACGGCAGAAACCTTCCGGCTGATCACCCATCGCCCGGCCCAGGCTACCGCCGAGGGCGTGGCCAGCAACCGCTTCCCGCAGATGCAGGTGGACACACCTGACATCGTGGCCGTCGCCGTGCTGGGCTACGTCGATGGTGGCCGCCAGCAGTGGTATGCCGGCGCGCACGCCGTGTTCGAGCTGGACCGCCACGGCCTGCTGCTGGGAGGCAGCGGGCTGGGGCAGCAGTGGCGCGCGCGCATCGACGGCCCCTCGCCGTTCGACGACCTGCGCAGCGTGACCACGCCGGTGAAGGTACAGCGCCGCTATGACTGGGTTCCTGCGTACCAGGTCGACGTGGCCGTGACCGGCACCCTGAGCCGTGGCGCACTGGAGGAAGTGAACATCCTCGGCACGCGCCGCACCCTGCAGCGTTACGACGAACAACTGCAGGGCGGCATGCACGGCCGCAACGTCTACTGGGCCGATCCGGCCACCGGCTTCATCTGGAAGAGCCGCCAGCATCTGGCGCCCGGCCGTGTCGCGGAGCTGACCCAGCTCAAACCCTATCGCCCGGCCAAGGACTGAGCCATGACGTTTCGACTTTCCGGCCCGGTGATCATCGCCGCGTTGTTTGCAGCCAGCGCCGCCCAGGCAACCGAGGTGCGCATCGAAGGCGCGGCCGCGGCGGCCGGCACGCGTGAGCTGCCGGCCAACGCGCGCCTCGCCGACGCCCTGCTGCTGGCCCGCCCAAGCGCTGACGCCTACCTGCTGGGCACCAGCTTCGAGCGCCCGCAGGCCATGGAAGACCAGGTGCGTCTTCGCGCCGGCCTGCAGTACGGTGCCGGGCAGCTGGCAGAGGCCAGCGACACACAGCTCTCGGCCTTGGCACGGACGCTGCAGGGGTGGCTCGACGCACATCCGGCCACCGGGCGCATGCCCATCGCCAGTTCCGCGCGCCTGATCCAGGTCCAGCCCGCGAACAATCCGGTGCTCGCCAACGGCGATACGCTGCGCTTCCCGCAGCAGCCGCGCACGATCACCGTGATGGGCGCGGTCGGGCAGGCCTGCGTCCTGCCCCACGTCCCGCAGCGCGATGCACGCGACTACCTGCGTGACTGCCGGCCCAGCGCCCTCGCCGACCGCAATGACATCTTCGTGATCCAGCCCGACGGGCGGGTCCAGCAGCTGGGCATCGCCCTGTGGAATCGCGCCGATCCCCAGGCCATTGCTGCCGGCGGCACGCTGTTCGTGCCGCTGCGCGCCCCGCTCCTCAAGCGCCTCGATCCGCTGTTCAACAGCGACTTCGCCGCGTTCATCGCCACCCAGCCTGTCAGCCCGTGATGACCCAGCCCTGCACGCGCGCGCGCCTGGCGCGCCCCGCCCGTTTCGCGCTGAGCGCGCTTGCCCTGTCACTGTCCTGCGCACTGCATGCCCAGGAAGCGCCGCCGCCCACTGCCAACGAGTGGGGTGGCATCGGCCTGCTGCAGACGCCGACCGCACGGATGGCTGATGATGGCGACCTGAGCTTCACCGCGTCCTACAACTCGCCGTACGCGCGCTACAACCTGACGCTGCAGCCGTTCCCGTGGCTGGAGACCTCCTTCCGCTACATCAACGTCAACAACCTGTATTACGGGCGCAGCTACGCCGGCAACCAGCACTACAAGGACAAGTCGATCGACTTCAAGCTGCGGCTGTGGGAAGAGTCGCGCATGCTGCCGGAAGTGGCCTTCGGCGTGCGTGATCTCGGTGGCACCGGCTTCTTCTCCAGTGAGTACCTGGTCGCCAACAAGAATTTCGGTCCCATCGATGCATCGATCGGCCTGGCCACCGGCTACATCGGCAACCGTGGCGACTTCTCCAACCCGCTCGGCCTGATCGATGATCGATTCAAGGATCGGCGTCCAATTGGCACCAGCATCATCTCCCAGGCCGGCAAATTCGGCCTCAGCAACATGTTCAAGGGCCCGGTCGGCATCTTCGGCGGCATCACCTACCAGACGCCGATGGACGAACTGCTGCTGAAGGTCGAGTACGACGGCAACGACTATCGCCGCGAACCCCGCAACAACAACCTGCGCCAGCGTACGCCCATCAACGTGGGCTTGGTCTATGTCCCCAGCCCGAACGTCGAGCTGACCGCCGCCTGGGAGCGCGGTGACGCGGCGATGTTCTCGCTCACCCTGCGCGGCAACCCGGGCAACACGCCTGCCGCACCGAAGCCGTTCGACCCGCCGCCGCAGCGACTACTGCCCGCGACCGCCGTCGCCGAGCAGCGCGCAGCCGTCGCCAGCAGCGACGCCTCCGGTGCCGGCGACGCACCCGCCACCAGCACCGACTGGGCCGCGGTCACCGCCGAACTGCAGCGCAATGCCGGCTTCCGTGTCGAGCGTATTTCGCGCCGCGGCGACGAGCTGTACATCGACGGGTACCAGACCCGCTACCTGCATGCCGCCAAGGGCCTGGGGCGCGCCACGCGCATCCTTGCCAATGCGACCGGCGATGACTACGACTGGTTCACCCTGCGCACCACCCGCGTGGGCATGCCGATCGCCGATCTGTCGATCAACCGCGAAGCGTTCGCCGGCTACCTCGATGGCACGGTCAGCGAAGACGTCCTGCGCCGGAGCACGGAACTGCAGGCACCCGACGCGCGCGCGCGGGAGACGCTGTACAAGCCCAAGCGCAGCCCCTTCGGCGGCGGTTTCAACGTCGGCTACCGGCAGAACCTGGGCGGCCCCGATGGCTTCATCCTGTACCAGGTCGCAGCCAACTACACCGGCAGCCTGTTCCTGCGCGACAACATCTGGCTGACCGGCACCGTCAGCGCCGATATCACCAACAACTACCACAAGTTCAAGTACAACGCGCCCAGCCGCCTGCCGCGCGTGCGCACCGACATCCGCCAGTACCTGACCACCTCCGACGTGATGCTGCCCAACCTGCAGGCCAATATCGCCGGGCGACTGGCGCCGGACCTGTATGGCATTGCCTACGCCGGTTACCTGGAGTGGATGTATGCCGGCGTCGGCGGCGAACTGCTGTATCGCCCCAGTGGCGAGCGCTGGGCGGTGGGCGCCAACCTCAACCGGGTGCAGCAGCGCGACTACGACCAGCACTTTGGCCTGCGCGACTATCGCATCACCACCGGCCATGCCACGTTCTACTATGCGTTCGACGCCCAGCAGCGCGTCATCGGCTCGCTGTCGGTCGGCCAGTACCTGGCCGGCGACAAGGGTGCCACCCTGGACCTGGCCCGCGTGTTCGACAACGGCGTGACCATGGGCGCCTATGCGACCAAGACCAATGTCTCGGCACGCGACTTCGGCGAAGGCAGCTTCGACAAGGGCATCTACTTCAGCATTCCGCTCGACGGCTTCCTGCCACGCTCCACGCGCGGCCGTGCAGCCTTCAACTGGAACCCGCTGATCCGCGACGGTGGCGCCATGCTCGGCCGCAAGTATGGCCTGTACGGCATGACCGGTGACCGCGACGAGCGCTTCTTCTACGACAACCTGCGCAACGTCGGCGAATGAAAAAAGCCGGGGGCCTGACGGCTCCCGGCTTTCTGCCTGAAGCGCGCCTTCAGCAGGCGCGGGCACTCATAGGTAGCGGACCCAGCTCTTCACGCCTTCATCCATCAGCGTGTAGACGTGTTCGAATGCCGCCCGTTGCTGGCGATACGGATCGGGAATCTCGCGGTCGGACTGCCACTTGCCCAGCAGGAAGGTCTTGCCCGACGCCTCCGGCGCGATCTCGATGATGCGATGGACGTGCTTGCGTTCCATCACCAGCACCAGATCCGAGGCCCCCAGGATGCTGCGGTCGATCTGCCGCGCACGATGGCTGCTGCCATCCAGGCCATGCTCGGTCAACAGCGCCTGCGCGGTCGCATCCACGCCATGGTTGACCAGGGCCCCCAGGCCGGCCGAGGACACCGTGATGCCCTTGCCCTGCACTGCCTCACGCAGCATCACTTCAGCCGACGGACTACGGCAGATGTTGCCGACACACACAACCAGAATATTCTTGAACACGGACAACGGCTTCCATCAGTTCTTCGGTACATGAAACGCAGCGCCCGGCCGCTGCTGCAGACCGGGCGCTTCCACGCGGGCACGGCCGGCACATCGCCGGCGACAGCCTCGGTGCCTAGTATGCCGATTTCTGGCCCAGTACCTTGAAGGCCGTCATCACAATGATGCGCACATCCAGGGTCGGACTCCAGCGGCGGATGTAATCGATGTCGTACTGCACGCGCTTCTTCATCGAGCGCAGTTCGGGGGTTTCCCCGCGCAGCCCGTGCACCTGCGCCCAGCCGGTGATGCCCGGCTTCACGTAGTGGCGGTGCATGTAACGGTCGATCAGCCGCTCGTAATGGTTGTTGTGCTGCACGGCGTGCGGCCGCGGTCCCACCACCGACATGCTGCCACCCAGCACATTGAAGAACTGCGGCAGCTCATCCAGGCTGCTGCGGCGCAGGAAGGCGCCAAAGCGGGTGACACGCGGATCGTTGCGGGTGGCCTGGGTGATCTTGTCCGAGGAACCTTCCGCATGAACCCGCATCGAGCGGAACTTCAGCATCGAGAATTCCTTGCCCCCCAGGCCATGGCGGCGCTGGCGGAACAGCACCGGGCCAGGCGAGCTCAGCTTCACACCGATCGCCAGCACCGCAAACACCGGCGCCAGTGCAATCACTGCCAGCCCGGCGACAAGGATGTCCTCAACGCGCTTGGCCAGGCGGAAATTGTGGTCCGACAGCCCCTGGCGCACACCGATCATCGGCACGTTGCCGACCTGGTGCACGCCCGGATTCAGCGTGCCCCAGCCGGTGGTGTCAGGAATGAGCCGCACCGGCACCGGGAAGCGCTCGATCTGCTTCAGCATCGCCTTCATGTCACCGGCGTCGCCCGGGGTCATCGACACCCACAACTGGTCGAATTCACCGCGATGCTGGTCCATGTAGCGCGGCAGGTCACCCAGCGCACCCAGGCAGCGCGGCGCGTCGCCACCGCGACGGACCGCCAGATCGCCCTTGGCGGAGAAGTAGCCGATCACTTCCTTGCCCAGCTCGGGCTTGCCGCGCAGCAGGCGGTGCAGCTTCAGCCCGGAAGAGCGCAGGCCGACCAGCAGCACGCGCTCGCGATCCAGGCCGCGCGAACGCAGTCGATGCAACTGCACCCGCAGCGCCACGCGCGTGCCGATCATCAGCATCAGTCCCGCACCGAACCAGCCGAGCAGCCAGCGCGTAGGCACGGAACCTGCCATGTCGACAAGCACCGCATAGACCGAGAACAGCGCGAAGGACGCGGACCAGGCCAGGAACAGCACCCACAGATCGGTGATCAGGCCGCGCGCGCGCCAGTTGCGGTACACGGGCGCGATCATGAAACAGACCATCGCACTCAGCAGCAGCGCGCCGAATACGACACGCTGGGATGGGCCCGGCACGGCCGAACCATAAAACATGAGATGAGAGAGAACGGCGGTGAGCGGGACGACCGCAAGGTCGCCCAGGCGCAATGCCAGTTCAAGTGCAGCGCGGGCCTCTACGCGGCGGCGCGCCCGGCTGGGGTGGCTGGAAAGGCCTTCTACGGATCCATGTAGCACAAAACATCTCCTCAGACGATTCCGCGGATCCGGACATGATCCCCAGCAGCACCGATCTCCCCAGCCGGTGCACACATTTGATTGCGGTTTGATTGACTTCGTGCCGATTGTGTCCGAACTCCGTCACAAAAGATAGCCGCCATCTGGCAATCATTTGACGCGATCCGCAAAGTAAGCGAGACATAGGGCACTGATTTCTATCACTTTCGCCTCGCCAGGCCCGTCCTGAAATCGTGACGCAGGCCCGTCAAGCCTTTGGCGTCCCCACCCCGCACTGCACCAAGCCCGGCCACATCCCTCTGCTACCATCGCCGGCTCAGTCCGCCGCGTCCCCCACCTGCCCGCGGCGGCACCAACTACGTAACGAAATACAGGAGTCTGCATGTCTTCCGAGCTGCTCAAGTCCCTTGGTCTGGACGCGATCAACGCTGGCACCTACCTGGGCAACGGGGAATGGTCCAGCGCCACCGGCGGTGAGCTGATCACCCCGGTCAACCCGACCACCGGCGAGCCGATCGCGCAGGTCCGCGCCACCACCGAGGCCGAGTACGAGACGGTCATCACCCGTGCGCAGGAGGCCTACAAGACCTGGCGCACCACCCCGGCCCCGCGCCGCGGCGAAGCCGTGCGCCTGTGCGGCGAAGCGCTGCGCAAGAACAAGGACGCCCTGGGTTCGCTGGTTGCCCTGGAAATGGGCAAGAGCAAGCCCGAAGGCGACGGCGAAGTGCAGGAGATGATCGACATCGCCGATTTCGCCGTGGGCCAGAGCCGCATGCTGTACGGCTACACCATGCATTCGGAGCGCCCCGGCCACCGCATGTACGAGCAGTACCACCCGCTGGGCCTGGTCGGCATCATCTCGGCCTTCAACTTCCCGGTCGCGGTGTGGAGCTGGAATGCCTTCCTGGCCGCCATCTGCGGCGACATCTGCATCTGGAAGCCGTCCAACAAGACCCCGCTGACCGCCATCGCCTCCATGCGCATCTGCAACGACGCGCTGCGCGAAGCTGGCCTCCCGGACATCTTCTTCCTGGTCAACGACGCCGGCACCGCCCTGTCGGAGAAGCTGGTGGACGACCGTCGCGTGCCGCTGATCAGCTTCACCGGCTCGACCCAGGTCGGCCGCACGGTCAATGAGAAGGTCGCCCGCCGCCTGGGCCGCTGCCTGCTGGAACTGGGCGGCAACAACGCCATCATCCTGGACGAGACCGCCGACCTGAAGCTGGCCGTGCCGGGCATCGTGTTTGGCGCGGTCGGTACCGCCGGCCAGCGCTGCACCACCACCCGCCGCCTGATCGTGCACCGCTCCATCTACGCCGACGTGCTGGCCACGCTGGTCAAGGCCTACAAGCAGGTGGAAGGCAAGATCGGCGACCCGACCGATGCCGCCAACCTGATGGGCCCGCTGAACAGCGACGGCGCCGTGCAGCAGTTCCTCGATGCCATCGCCCAGGCCAAGGCCGCCGGCGGCACCATCGAAACCGGTGGCACCCGCATCGATCGTGCCGGCAACTTCGTGCTGCCGGCCATCGTGTCGGGCCTGAAGAACAGCGACGCGGTGGTCCAGCACGAAACCTTCGCGCCGATCCTGTATGTCATGCCGTACGACAGCATCGATGAGGCCATCGACATGCAGAACGGCGTGCCGCAGGGCCTGTCGTCCTCGATCTTCACCCAGAACCTGAAGACCGCCGAGAAGTTCCTCTCGGCTGCCGGCAGCGACTGCGGCATCGCCAACATCAACATCGGCACGTCCGGTGCGGAGATCGGTGGCGCCTTCGGTGGCGAGAAGGACACCGGCGGTGGTCGCGAGTCGGGTTCGGATGCATGGAAGGTCTACATGCGCCGCCAGACCAACACCATCAACTATTCGGACTCGCTGCCGCTGGCCCAGGGCATCAAGTTCGACCTGTAATGGCGAACATGCCGGACATGGCTGTGGGTCGGATCCCCGCAGGGGCTCCGACCCTCGACTTCAGCGGCCGCCGCGTGCTCATTGCCGGCGGCAGCAAGGGAATCGGCCGTGAGCTGGCGCTGGCATTTGCCGGCGCCGGTGCAGCGGTGTCGGTCTGCGCCCGCGGCCTGCCCGGGCTGCAGGCACTGCAGGCCGATGCCCAGGCACACGGCACGCCCCTGCACGTATTCACCACCGATCTGGCCGACACCGGCCAGATCGGCGGCTGGCTGCAGGCCTCCGCCGACGCACTCGGCGGCATCGACGTGCTGGTCAACAACGCCACCGGCTACGGCATTGCCGATGACGAAGATGGCTGGGCGGCAAGCCTGCAGATCGACCTGATGGCCGCCGTGCGTGCCTCGCGCCTCGCGCTGCCCTGGCTGCGGGCTTCGGCGGATGCCTGCATTCTCAACCTGTCCTCGATCGCCGCCCAGCAGCCCCGCCCCGGCGGTGCCCCCTATGCGGCGGCCAAGGCCGCGCTCTCCCACTACACCACGTCGCAGGCGCTGGCCCTGGCAGCGGACCGCATCCGGGTCAACGCCATCGCGCCGGGTTCGATCGAGTTTGCCGACGGCCTGTGGGACCGTCGCCGCGTGGAAGATCCCGATCTGTACCACGCGACCCTGGCCCGGATCCCGTTCGGCCGCTTCGGCCACCCACGCGAGATCGCCGATGCCGCGCTGTTCCTGTGTTCGCCGCTGGCGCGCTGGATCACCGGGCATGTGCTCAACGTGGATGGTGGCCAGGTGCTGATGGGCTGAGTCTGTAGAGCCGAGCCCATGCTCGGCTGCTTTTGCGGCAATGGAAAGCAGCAAGGCCAGCCGAGCATGGGCTCGGCTCTACACGATGCTGGCGGCCTGGTCTCGAGCATGGACCGGCACCGCACTGCTGCCCATGGGCTTGGCGGCCCGCAGGCACTATCATGTGCGCACTGCCAAGGAGGACCCCCATGAGCGTGGCACCCCGACAGACAAGTGCCCTGGCCGTCCTCAGCCTGGTGCTGGGCATCGCCAGCTGGACCGTGCTGCCCTTCGTGGCCAGCCTCGTCGCCATCATCACCGGGCACATGGCGCGCGGCGAGATCCGCCGCCGCCCCACCGAGCTGGAAGGCGACGGCCTGGCCCTCACCGGCCTGATCCTGGGCTGGTTGAACGTGATCATGCTGGGCCTGGGCCTGCTGGTCATCGTCCTGTTCTTCGGCGGCCTGGCCTGGCTGGCCGCGATGTCGAACTGACGGCCATGAGCGCGTCGGACAGCACTGAACGCTTCAGCAGCCGGGTCGCCGACTATGTGCGCTACCGCCCGGATTACCCGGCAGCGCTGATGGACTGGCTGCACGGCCCGATGGCAGTGCCCGCCTCTGCCCGGGTTGCCGACATCGGCGCCGGTACCGGCATTTCCAGTCGTGCCCTCCTGGCCGCGGGCCATCCTCTGCTCGCGGTGGAACCCAATGCCGCCATGCGCGCCGCTGCCGAACAGTGGCTGGCGCCGCAGTATCCGCAGTTCAGCGCCGTCGATGGCCGCGCCGAAGCGACCGGGCTGGCCGATGCCAGCGTGGACCTGGTCAGTGCCGCGCAGGCCTTTCACTGGTTCGACACCGTGGCCGTGCGCGCCGAATGGCAGCGCATCCTGCGCCCCGGTGGCATGGCGCTGGTCTACTGGAACTCGCGCCTGCTCGATGCCAGCCCGTTCCTCATCGGCTACGAGCAGCTGCTGCTGGATTACGGCACCGATTACACCGCTGTGGCCGAGCGCTACCAGGACGATGCCACCATGCAGGCCTGGTTCGGCCCCGGCCTGCGCGGGATGATCGAGCTGCCCAATGTGCAGCATCTGGACTTCGACGCCCTGCGCGGACGCCTGCTGTCTTCTTCCTACGCACCGCAGCCGGGACACCCGCGCCATGCGCCGATGCTGGCTGCGCTGCAGGACCTGTTCAACGCCCATGCGGTGGATGGACAGGTCGCCTTTGAATATCGAACCCGAGCCTTCCTCGGCACGCTGGACTGAACCGACGCATGTATTCGCTTGCCCGCCCCTTCCTGTTCTCGCTCGACGCCGAGCGCGCCCACGGCCTCGGCCTGTCCGCACTGGACCTGGCCTACCGCACCGGCACCACGCCGCTGCTGGCCGCACGCATCGCGCCGATGCCGAGCACCGTGTTCGGGCTGACCTTCCCCAATCCGGTCGGCCTGGCCGCCGGCCTGGACAAGAACGGCGAGCACATCGATGCACTGTTCGCGCTGGGCTTCGGCTTCGTCGAGATCGGCACCATCACCCCGCGCCCGCAGGACGGCAATCCCAAGCCGCGCCTGTTCCGGCTGCCGGCACACCAGGCCATCATCAACCGCATGGGTTTCAACAATGCCGGTGTCGATGCGCTGGTGCGCAACGTCGAGCGCGCGCGCAACCGCCGCGGCCTGCTGGGCATCAACATCGGCAAGAACAAGGACACCCCCAACGAGCAGGCAGTCGATGACTACATCACCTGCCTGGACAAGGTGTACCCGTTGGCGGACTACATCACCGTCAACATCTCCTCGCCCAATACCGCCGGGCTGCGCGAACTGCAGGAAGAGACCGCGCTGCGCCTGCTGGTCAGCCAGCTGCGCGACCGCCAGGAAGAACTGGCCGCGCAGCACGGCCGCCGCGTGCCGATGCTGGTGAAGGTGGCCCCGGACCTGAGCGAGCGCGATATCGATGCCGCCGCGCGCGTCCTGGGTGAGCTGCAGGTGGACGGCGTGATCGCCACCAACACCACCATCGATCGCAGCGGCATCGCCGGCGATCCGCTGGCCAGCGAAGCCGGCGGTCTGTCCGGCGCACCGGTGCTGGACCAGTCGACGCTGGTGCTGCGCCGCCTGCGTGCGCGCCTGCCCGAATCGGTGCCGCTGGTGGGCGTGGGCGGCATCCTCTCCGGCGCTGACGCGGTGGCCAAGATGGCTGCCGGCGCCGCCCTGGTGCAGTGCTACAGCGGCCTGATCTATCGCGGCCCGTCGCTGGTGTCCGATTGCGTGGAAGCGATCCGTCGCCGCCGCGAAGCGCCCAGCCGTGGCGCGGTGGCGCCGCTGTGAGCGCGCCCATGGACAGCCACGACACCTCCGCCGCACCGCTGCGCTGGACCCTCACCTCGAATGCCCCGCTGCAGGCGTTGAACACCTTCCACGTGCGCGCCGAGGCGGCGCAGCTGCTGGAACTGCACGACCCCACCCTGCTGCCCGACGTGCTGGCCCTGCCCAGCGTCGCCACTGGCCCGCTGCTGGTGCTGGGCAGCGGCAGCAACGTGCTCATCGCCGACGACCTGCCGGGCACGGTGCTGGTGTTCGGCAACCGCGACATCAGTTTCCTGGAACACCGTGCCGACCACGCAGTGATCCGCGCCGGTGCGGGCGTGTCCTGGCATGGCCTGGTGATGTGGTCGCTGCAGGAGGGCCTGTCCGGCCTGGAAAACCTCGCGCTGATCCCCGGCACCGCCGGTGCCGCACCCATCCAGAACATCGGCGCCTATGGCGCGCAGGTGGGCGAGTTCATCCAGACCGTGGAAGCCTGGGACTGCCAGGAGCAGGCCTGGGTGCGGCTGGACAACGAACAGTGCGGCTTTGCCTACCGCGACAGCGTGTTCAAGCAGCAGCCCGACCGCTACCTGATCACCGCCATCGAACTGAAGCTGCCGCTGCTGCACGACCTGCGCATGGATTACGCCGGCATCCGCGAGGAACTGCAGGCACAAGGCGTGGAGCTGCCCAGCGCGGTGGACGTGGCCAACGCGGTCATCGCCATCCGCCGCCGCAAGCTGCCCGACCCGGACGTGCTCGGCAATGCCGGCAGCTTCTTCAAGAACCCGGTGCTGCCACTGGAACAGGTGGAGGTGCTGCAGCAGCACTTCCCCGAGCTGCCGGTGTTCCCGGCCGAGCGCGATGACCAGCGCAAGGTCTCGGCGGCATGGATGATCGACGCCTGCGGCTGGAAGGGCTTCCGCGACGGCGACGCCGGCGTGGCCCCCAGCCATGCCCTGGTGCTGGTCAACCATGGCAACGCCAGCGGCGCCGAGCTGCTGGCCCTGGCCCGGCGCATTTCCGCATCGGTGCTTGAGAAGTTCGGCGTGCCGATCGAACCGGAGCCGCGCCTGCTCGGCGCCCAGTGGTGAACGCCAGCACCCGGCCGCCGCTCGCCACCCCGGCGCGGGCGGCGCTGCTGATGCTCGCCAGCACGATGGCCTTCGGCCTGATGGCTGTGGCCATCCGCTACGCCACCCGTTACGTGCCGACGCAGGAAGTGGCGTTCTTCCGCAACGCCTTCGGCCTGCTGGCGCTGCTGCCGATGCTGCTGCGCCCGGGCCGCGCACCGCTGAAGACGCAGCAGCTGCCGCGCTACTTCGTGCGCAGCGCGATCGGCCTGGGCTCGATGCTGTGCGCGTTCTGGGCCCTCGGCCACCTGCCACTGGCGCAGGCGGTGTCGCTGTCCTATTCCACGCCGTTGTTCGTCACCATTGCCGCCGTGCTGTGGCTGGGCGAAACCGTGCGCGTGCGCCGCTGGGCTGCCGTCGTGGTGGGCTTCATCGGCGTGCTGGTGATCGTCCGGCCGGGCACTGCGGGATTCTCTGCGGGCAGCCTGATCGCGGTGGCCGCGGCGCTGCTCAGTTCGCTGGTGGCCATCCAGATCAAGCAGCTGACCCGCGTGGACAGCGCCGACACGGTGGTGCTGTACACCTACGTGTTCTGGGTACCGTTGTCGCTGGTGCCGGCGATATTCGTCTGGGTCTGGCCCGCCGGGCTGGCCTGGGTATGGCTGGTGGCGACCGGCGTGATGGGCACGGTCGGCCAGCTGCTGTGGACGCGCGCGTTGCGCCTGGGCGAAGTATCGGCCCTGACCCCGATCAGCTTCCTGCAGCTGCCGCTGGTGACGTTGTGCGGGTGGCTGCTGTTCGACGAGAGCGTGGATCGCTGGACGCTGATCGGTGCGGGCATCATCCTGGCGGCGAATGCGTACATCGCGCACCGTGAGGCGGTGTTGGCACGACGGGCCGCGAGCGTAGCAGCGACGGCGGCGGCCAAGCCGGCTGAGTAGGGGGTTGCTGGGCAGGGCTGCGCCCCGCCCCCGACAGTTCCCTGGTGACGGTTGGTGGGTGCCGACCGTTGGTCGGCACATCTGTCAGATATCGAATGAATTCATCCGTGTCGACCAAGGTCGACACCTACCAAAGCAGAACGCCGTCCCAGTAGATCCACGCCATGCGTGGATGAAATCTGTCAGATATCGAAATTGATTCCGGATCCGACCCCGTGCCGACCAACGGTCGGCACCCACCACCATCAGCAGCAGGCTCCAACAGATCGCAGGAAACTGTCGAAGGCGGGGTGGGTCCGGTTGAGGGAGCGTGCGCCGCATGGGCCCGAGGCATGCCTCGGGCGGGTTGGGCAGGACGCCCAACCCCGGTCTTGCCGTGTGCGCAGGACAGCGCACACGAGCAAGCGGCGACCGAGCTTGCATGGACGTACTTGCAGCGTCCCCCTCAGCCGGACCCACCCCGCCATCCCACGGATAACCCGCTTTTGACGTTGACGTTGGCGTTGACGTTGCATTGAGCGGGTGCAGGGCGCAGCCCTGCCGAACACCCTTACACCGCGCTGTAGGCCCGTTCGGCCGCGCAGAACACATTCCCCGGTGCAAACAGCTCGCCCAGATGATGCAGCGCCTGCCGCCGCTGCTGCGGTGGCCGGTAGTCGCCCCCTGCCCCCATCAGCATCTGCTGGAACTCCACCAGATCCTGCAGGATGCGCACGTGCCGGTACCAGGCAATCCACTGTGGATCGCCCAGGTCATCGCCGTAACCATCGGCAAACCCCTGCGGGCGCTCACGCCCCCAGCGGCCGCCCACCGCCGCACCGACAAACATCAGGTCGCGTTCGCGGGGCGCCAGAGAAAGGCCGTCCCAGTCGATCAGGTGCAGTGCGCCGTCGTGACCCATCAACACGTTTCCCGCATGCAGATCGGTATGGCACAGGTACAACCGCGGCACGCTGTCATGCAACGCCTGCTGCAACTGCCGGGCCCGCGCGTGCAATGCGGCGATGCGCGGTCGCTGCCGCCCCCACATGGCCAGGAAGGCACGGCTCCAACGGTCCTGTGCCACTGGCAGCGCTGCCGGTTGCTGCAGCCACTGGCCAACGGTCTGCAGCGCGGACGCATCCAGCACCCTGTGTGGCAGCCCTTCCGCCAACGTGGCGGGTACCTTTGCATCGTGCAGCTGGCGCAGCACTTCCCCCAGCCGGCGCCACTGCGCCGCGCTCAGCGGTGCCTCGAAACCGGATTGCCCTTCGATATAGGGGAACAGGGTGAACTGCAGGCCCCAGCGCGTAACCGAGGCCCCCCCGGTCAGTGCCGGCCACGGCGCCACCACTTCTTCGATGCCCAGCGGGCCGCGCATCCAGTGCAGGCCCTCCCACACCACCGCGCCCACCTCGTAGCTGCGGCACTTCAACCACCACTGGCTGCCGCGTGCGTCGATACGGAACACGCCTGCATTGGCGTCGGCACCCACCGCACGCGGCACCACGGCGGTGGCCGTGACGCCGTAGGACTGTTGCAGGACTTCGCCGATCTGCTGCGCCGAAGCGAATGGCATGGTTGAGCGCGTACCGTGGGGTTGGATCCAGTGTCGCATCAAGCCCAGTGAACGCGCAGGCAATCCGGTCACAACATCAACATGCATCCCTCGCCAGGGGCATCGGAGGAAGCGCTGGAAGCCAAGACGCGTTTCATCGGCGGTCGCCCCATAGCGATCAAGGAACGGTTTCACCGAGCGGGCGTTCCCGAAGCTGTCCACCACGCTGAGAATCGCCGTGGGTGACCATGCAGTGCTCGCCCTGCTGCCGCTGCCGCAGCAGCGCAGCACAGGCATGCGCCGCGCTCAGCCCAGCCGCATCGACAATTCCACATCCTCGGCGAACGGCAACGACAGGTAGCCGCTGCCCGGCGCACGCACGCGCTGCAGGTAGGCCGGGCTATCGTCGGCATTGTCGGCCACAATCAGCGCCCCCGGGCGCAGGTGCGGCTGCAGCAGGTCCAGCACCTCGGCATACAGCACCTTGGCGCCATCCAGCAGCACCAGATCGATCGGCGCGGGCAGGTCCTGCGCCAGCGTCTGCAGGGCATCGCCGGCACGCAGGTCCACCAGGTCATCCAGTCCGGCCTCACGCAGGTGCGCGGCGGCGCGCTGCAGCTTGCCCGGTTCGAATTCGGTGGTGACCAGGCGGCCGCCGCCGTTGTCGCGCAGCGCTGCGGCCAGGTGGATGGTGGAAATACCGAACGAGGTACCAAATTCAACGATGTGGCGCGCGCCACTGCTCCGCGCCAGCAGGTACAGCAGCTTCCCGGTGTCGGCCGACACCGGCAGCCACAGGTCCTTCAGCAGCTCGCCATACAGCCGGGTGTACTCGCCGCGGCTGCCCAGCAGGCGCTGCCGTTCGGCCGGCGGCACCGCAGTCAGGGCCGGGCTGAGGGCGCTGTCGGCTTCATCGAACAGGCGCTGCAGCAGCGGCGCCACGGGGGAGGATGTCAGGGTGGTCATGCAGGGCTTCCAGAGAGGGGTCAATGACGTTTCACGGGCGCCAGCCGGCGGCTAGAATGCGAGTAATCCGTCGCAAACAAGATTAGGCGCCCTCCCCTGGGCTGACTATTCGCATTGGAACCGACTCATGTCCGAGCGCCGTCCGCCGCAGATTTCCTCGAGAAAACAGCCTCGCCAGGCTCGTTCCAACGACCTGGTCGGAGCCATCCTGCAGGCCGCTGCTCAGGTTCTGCGCGATGAAGGCGCGCCCCGTTTCACCACCGCGCGGGTAGCCGAGCGGGCCGGCGTCAGCATCGGGTCGCTGTACCAGTACTTCCCCAACAAGGCGGCGATCCTGTTCCGGCTGCAACACGATGAGTGGCAGCAGACCAGCGCGATGCTGCGCGACATTCTGCAGCGCACCGACGGCCCGCCGCTGCAGCGTCTGCGCGCGCTGGTACAGGCGTTCATCCAGTCCGAATGCGATGAGGCGCAGATGCGCGGGGCGCTGGTTGACGCCGCGCCGCTCTACCGCGATGCGCCGGAAGCCGAGCAGGCCCGCAATGGCGCCGACGCGGCCATGCTCGCATTCATGACCGAAACACTCCCCGATGCCAGCGCAGCGCAACGGCAACTGGCGGTCGATCTGATCCACACCACGCTGGGTGCCACCGGCCGCGAGTTTTCCAGCGTGCCGCGTACGGCGGTGGAGATCAGCACCTACGCCGATGCGGTCGCTGACATGTTCTGCGCCTATCTGCAGCAGCTTGGCGCGCGGTGAGCGCGCCGTGACTCAGCGCGCGTAGAACCCGAGGAACATCGCCACCGCCGACTCGGCGACCTTGCGCCTTTCGGCGGGCCCCAACGGTGGCTGGCCCATGGTCACCTGCGGCCAGAACGCGAAGCCCTTCACCAGGCCCTGCAACTGGTGGTCGGCGAATTCCGGATCGACCTCCCGCAGCCGTCCATCGGCGACGGCCGCGCGGATCCACGCGCTCACCCCCCCTTCCTTCTCGCCCATGCGGCAGACGATGGCCTGCGCGCGCTCCGGCGAGTGGATGATCTCGGCCATCGCCACGCGGGCCAGATCGATGAAGTTGGCATCGCCCAGCAGTTCCAGCTTCTGCCCCAGCAACTGCAGGAGCTGCACGTCCAGCGGCAGATCGGCGCGGTAGGGAAGCACGACAGCGGCCATGCTGCTTTCCCAGAGTTCTTCCAGGATGTGGCCGAAGAGTTCTTCCTTGCTGGGGAAATGGTTGTAGACGGTGCGCTTGGAGACGCCTGCGGCTGTGGCGATGCGGTCCATGCTGGTCGCCTCGTAGCCGGCGCTGCGGAACTCCTCCACCGCCGCGCGCACGATGGCTTCGCGTTTGCGGTCGGTCAGGCGTTGCGGGGCACGGGACATGGCGGGAACCAGGAAACTTAACGGATGCGCACATTTTACACCGTGCGGTGTACTTTTCTGAAACTGGAAACTACACTGTGCAGTGTACCCAGCGGACGTCACCGATGAAGCGCCTGCTCCTTGTCCTCCTGTTCGGAACCCTTGCCGTGACTGCCTATACCTTCTGCAAGTCCTGGTCCCTCCCCGACTTCCCCGATTCACCGCAGTACAGCGATGGCAAGTTCCGCAACGCCCTGCCGAAGCCGGCAATGGGCCTGCGCGCCGGCGCCGAGCTGTGGTGGACGTTCCTCTTCAACCGGCCCAAGGGCACCGTGCCGACGGCGCCCATCCCGGTGCAGGCACTGGACCGTGCGGCGCTGGATGCCGCGCCGGATCGCAGCCTGTTCCGGCTTGGCCACTCCACCCTCCTGTTGAAGCTGCGCGGCCAGTACTGGCTGACCGACCCGGTGTTCTCCGAGCGTGCCTCGCCGGTGCAGTGGATGGGCCCGGCCCGCTTCCATGCGCCGCCGATCAGCATCGAGGACCTGCCGCCGATCGCCGGGGTGATCCTCTCGCACAACCATTACGACCATCTCGACCATGCTGCGGTCATGCAGCTGGCCGGCAAGACCGCTCGCTTCATCGCGCCGCTGGGCGTGGGCGACCAGCTGATTGCCTGGGGCGTGGATGCGGCCAAGGTCGAACAGCTGGACTGGTGGCAGTCGACCGAGGCCAACGGCCTGCGCCTGACCGCCACCCCGGGCCAGCACTTCTCCGGTCGCGGCCTCGGCGACAGTGACCGCAGCCTGTGGGCATCGTGGGTCATCCAGGATGACGACTTCCGCATCTTCTTCAGCGGCGATACCGGCTACTTCGATGGCTTCAAGGCGATCGGCGAGAAGTACGGTCCGTTCGACCTGACGATGATCGAGACGGGTGCCTACGACAAGCGTTGGGCGTTCGTGCACATGCAGCCCGAACAGACCCTGCAGGCGCACCTGGACCTGCGTGGCAAGTGGCTCCTGCCGATCCACAACGGCACCTTCGATCTTGCCCTGCACGAATGGCAGCAGCCGTTCGAGCGGATCACCGCACTGGCGGCGGCCAGGAACGTCGCTGTGACCACGCCGATCATGGGCGAGGCCTTGGACATGCAGGCGCCGCACGCCGGCTCACGCTGGTGGGAGCAGGTGCAGCGGTAACGCGGTGGGCGCCGATCCAGGCCGGCGCTACGCCTTCGGCTGCAGCCTGCGCCCTTCCCGCGCAAGATTGAGCTGCAGCGCGGCGGCGGCGAGTTCGGTCATCTCCGTGGTGACCTTCGCGCTGCCCCGCGCCCGCAGCCAACCGAGAATGTCGTCGAGATGCCAGATCGAGGTCGACCCCTCATGGACCGGAGACGGAAACGACTGCGGGTTGGCGAGCATCAGCTTGCGCATGTTCTGCCGCGACATTCCCAGCAGGTCTGCAACGTCGGTGAGCCCCACCAGGTCGGGGCTCACTTCGACCAGCTCGGCACCAGGCACCGCCCGCTGCGCGTCATCCAGCGCCGAACGCAGGGCAGCCCCTGCGCTGCCCGCCTCGCGGCAGAACGCCAGCGCCAGTCGTCCAGGCAGACCGATGCCCACAAGTGCATCGTCACACCCGGCTTCAGCCAGGCGCTGCTCGAGGACATCGATTTCATCGCAGGTATCCGGCAAGCGGTACTTCAGCGTGAAGTTGAATTCCATGATTGACCACCTCGCTTCTGACGAAGCCTGAGTTCATTGCTCACGACTGCAGTTCTCGACTACGCGCCGCAAGGCCCTTGCATGATTGCCTGCACTGCGGGGCGTGCTCCAGATGCTGACGATGCAGAACTCTCCGCATCGGCAATCGGTGTCGTTGAACGGGCAATACATCCGGCCCCACGCATGGCCGCCCGCCACGCGAAGCCTCCACCCTCGATCCTCCGCGAACTGCAATGCCGCTTCGATGTCCTTGTCGGGATGACGCGCTCGAGACATTCCCTGTTCTCCACAGTCTGCACACGGCATGGACAAGTTGTCAACTGACAACCCAATGAAATCCAACACCCGATCTGACGATAGCCGGTCCCATCCACGCGTCCAGAGCCACACACGTCAGCGCGACGGGATGGCCCCGCCTGGAGATTCGTTGACCCACGTCGCTGACACCCCGAAGAGCTATTGCAGCGCGTCATGTAACCGCTTACATCCCTTGCTAGCGTATCCCTCGCCCGCTTACGGCCGAACCCGCGAGGTTGCCCGCAATGACGTTGTGCGCCGAACGCTCCAAGGTCTCCCGCCCTCTTTTCCTGTGCCGTCCCGCCACTGCCCTGCTGCTCGCCGCGCTCGCAGCGTCCGCCCAAGCCCAGACCCTTCCCCCGCGCAGCCAATGGCAGGCCAGCAGTTCTTCGCAGCAGGTGCCGGCAATGGCCATCGGCCACCTGATCGACGGCGACCCGAAGACCGTCACCGGCGGCGCCTTCAGCCCCGGCCATTGGTTCCAGATCGACCTGGGCGCACCCGCACTGCTGGCGGGCACGCGCCTGACCTGGGATGTCTCCAATCCTGAGGGCTACTCGCTGCAGACCTCGGTGGACGGCACGCAGTGGCAAACCGCATACGCCATGGCCGACTCGCTGGGTGATGTGGAAACCCTGTACTTTTCGCCACGGCACGCGCGCTACCTGCGGCTGGCCAGCCCGCAACGCACGTCCGACTGGGGCGTCTCCATCTTCGAGATGGAGCCGCTGGACGCCACGCTCAGTGCACGCATCGGCGGTCTCGATGCAACGCAGGCAGCAGCACTCTGGCAAGGCGGCAGCGCCGTGGCGATCCCTCGTGGGAAAGGCGGCTCCCCTGTGCTCGAGATCACGCTGCCGCAGGCCCAATCCACCGCCGGCCTGGTGATCGACTGGGCCGATGGCGCGCGCGGCCCTGCCCGCCTGCAGGCGCAGGATGCACACGGCCAATGGCAGGAACTCGCACATGATGCGCAGGCAGCCCACCATCGGCAGAGCTGGCTGGCCGCCGGCACAGCGCAATCCCTGCGCGCGTTCCGGCTGAGCGTGGACGGCGCTGCACCTCAGATTACGCGTCTACGGCTGCTCGGCCCGAAAGCCGTGATGACGCCGATGAAGCGGTACCAAATCGCCGCCAGCGGCGCGCAGCGCGCGTTGTTCCCCGCCTCGCTGCAGATGCAGCAGACCTACTGGACCGCGGTCGGCATCCACGGGGGAAGGCAGAAATCCATCTTCAACGAGCATGGCAATCTGGAGGCATTCAAGGGCGCGCCGCTGGTGCAGCCCCTCTGGCGCGATGCCGATGGCCATACCGCGGGCGCCGCCGGCCAGTCGATGCAGCATGCCCTGCGCGATGGCTGGAAGCCGATGCCGTCCGTCACCTGGGTGCCGCAGCCTGGCCTGGAGCTGCGCAGTGAAGTGTTCGCCATCAAACGCGATGGGCAGCCGGTGACCTTCCTGCGCCATCGCCTGCACAACACCGGCAGCACCCCGATCGACGGCACGCTGAGCCTGGTCGTGCGCCCGATGCAGATGAATCCACCGTGGCAGAACGGTGGGCTCTCGCCGATCCGTGAGGTGGCCGTCGACGGACACACCGTGCGCGTCAACGGCCGCACGCTGCTGCGGTCGCTCACGCCGGTAGCGGCGTCCGGCGTGGCACCTTTCGGCAAGGACGGCGCAACGGAGATCACCGCCACCCTCGCTGCTGGCCAACTGCCCGCCGCGCAGCAGACGCAGGATGACCAGGGCCTTGCCGCAGCCGCCCTCAACTACCACGTCTCGCTGGCACCCGGCGCGAGCGATGCCATCGTGGTGGCATTCCCCTTGGGTACGGCCGCGGCGGATGCGAATGGCGTGCTGCCCGAGGCACCAGCGCTGGACCTGGCCACGCTTCCGCGCGATGCCAATGCGGCGTTCGAGACCCTGGCCACGAAGGCATCGGCAGACTGGCAGGCACGGCTGGGCACGGTCGGCCTGCGCCTGCCCGATCCCTCCCTGGTCGACATGCTGCGCGCACAGGCCGCCTACATGCTGATCAACCAGACCGGTCCGGCCATGCAGCCCGGGCCGCGCAACTACAACCGATCCTTCATCCGCGACGGCATGGCCACTTCGGCAGTGCTGCTGCGCATGGGCGAAGCAGCCGTCGCACGCGACTACCTGGCCTGGTACAGCACGCACGGCGTGCATGCCAATGGCCTGGTCTCGCCCATTCTCAACGACGATGGCAGCGTCAACACCGGCTTCGGTTCGGACATCGAGTACGACAGCCAGGGCCAGTACGTTGCACTGGTTGCCGATGTCGCGCGCCTGGATGGTGGGCCGGAATCGGTGCGTGAGTACCTGCCGAAAGTGAAAGCAGCGCTGCGCTTCCTGCAGGAACTGCGCGAGCGCACGCTGGTGCCGGGCTACAAGGCCGACCAACCCGCGCCGGAACGTTTCGCCGGCATCCTTGCGCCGTCGATCAGCCACGAGGGCTACCCCTCGCCTACCCACAGCTACTGGGACGACTACTGGGGCCTGAAGGGGTGGCACGACGGTGCATGGCTGGCCGAAGCACTGGGCGATCATGAAACAGCCGCGTGGGCACGCGAGCAGTACAGGCTGCTGTACGACGCGCTGCATGCCTCGATCCGCGCGACGATGGCGTGGAAGGGCATCGACTTCATTCCATCTTCGGCCGACCTCGGTGATGGCGATCCCACCGGCGTATCGATCGCGCTGGACCCGACCGGGGCGCAGAGCGTGCTGCCTGCCGAAGCATTGAGGACCACGTTCGCGCGCTATCTGGACGACGTGCGCAAGCGCAACCAGCCCGGCGCGCTGTACGCCTATACGCCCTATGAAATCCGCAACGTGTTGAGCTATGTGCATCTGGGCCAACCCGAAGCGGCCGATGAACTGCTGCAGGGACTGCTGCACGATCGGCGCCCGCTTGAGTGGCAGGTATTGGCCGAAGTCGTGCATTCCCGCCTTCGCTTCCCGCGCTACCTGGGCGACATGCCGCACACCTGGATTGGTGCCGAGTACGGTCGCACGCTGTTTGGCATGCTGATGCGCGAAGACGACGATGCGCTCTCATTGCTGCCGGGCACGCCGCCGTCGTGGGTGGCCGGTGACGGGTTGGCGGTGGAGCGCCTGCCAACGGCTTACGGCACGCTGCAGATGCAGGCGCGGCAACGCGACGGAGTGCTGACGATCACGCTGGCTGAGGGGCTGCACCGCGGGACGGCAGTGAAGGTCTGGTGGCCGGAGCGCACGATGCCGAAGACGGTGCGTGTGGATGGGCGTAGCGTTTCCGACTTCGATGCCGAGGGTGTGCGGCTGGCGAAACCGTTCAGGACACTGGAGGCTCGTTGGTAGAGCAGCCGAGCATGGCTCGGCTCTACAGAAGGCAGACACCGCCAGTAGATCCACGCCATGCGTGGATGCTCTTATAGCGTCACAGCGTCGGCAACCCCGGTGGATTGGTCTGCGATTGCGGCACGGCTTCCTCGGCCAGGTTCCAGCGTGCCAGCGCCTGCGCATAGGTACCGCTGCGGATCTGTGTGTTCAACGCGGCGGTGATCGCATCGGCCAGCCCACTGCCCTTGCGCGTGGTCGCCGAAATCGCCGCAGCATCCGGCCAGCCGCCGGGGAACAGGCCCACCCGCCGCACCTTGCCATCACGTGCCGAGTAGGCACCCGTGGCGTTCGGCTCGAACGACACATCGGCACGGCCGGTGATCACCGCCAACCGCCCCACCACCGCATCATCGAAGTACTGGTACTCCACGGGCTTCAGGCCCGCCGCGATGTTCTGCTGGTCCCAGTGCCGCAGGATCTGGTCCTGGTTGGTGCTGGCGCCGACCACCACCTTCAGCCCGGCCACGTCGGCCGGCCTCTCGATCTTGCGGATCGGCCCATCGGCGCGCGTGTAGATGCCCAGCAGGTCGAAGCGGTAGCTGGAGAAGTCGAACTTCTTCTTCCGCTCTTCAGTGACCGTCACATTGGACAGCACCGCATCGTACTTGCCTGATTCCAGCCCCAGCGGCCAGTCGGCCCACGCCACTGGAACCAGCACCAGCTTCAAGCCCAGGCCATCGGCAATCAGCTTGGCGATGTCCGGCTCCACGCCCACCACCTGCTTGCTGTCAGCACCATAGTCAGCCAGCGGTAGTTGTGCCGGATGGGTCGCGACGGTCAGCGTGCCGGGGGTTACGAAACGGTAGCCGGCGGGAATCAGCGACTGCGCCTTCGGGTCGGGCGTGCCAACCAGTGCAGGCGCATCGGCACCGGCCAGCGTCACGCTGGCGCCGGGCGCGGCGGCCGGCGCCTGCACGCGCGAATAGACGATGCCGGCAATGCCGATGACCAGCACGGCGCCGATCAACAGGGTGCTGCGCGAGGGACGGCGCGATGCTGCAGGGCTCATGGTGCTCCTTGGGGAATTACAGGGTCTTGGCCAGGAAATCGGCGGTACGCTGCTGGCGCGGCCGTTCAAACAGCGCCTCGGGATTGCCCTGCTCGATCACCCGGCCCTGGTCCATCATCACCACGGTATCGGCGACACGGCGGGCGAAGCTCAGTTCATGGGTGACGATCACCAGGGTGGTGCCCGAGCGGGCCAGCTCTTCGATCACGCTCAGCACTTCGGCCACCAGCTCCGGGTCCAGCGCCGAGGTCGGTTCATCGAACAGCAGTACCTTCGGCTGCAGCGCCAGCGCGCGGGCAATGGCGATGCGCTGCTGCTGGCCACCGGACAGCTGTCGTGGGAAAGCGTCCGCCTTGTCAGCCAGGCCAACGCGCTGCAGCAGATCACGCGCCTGCTGTTCGGCCTGCGCACGCGGCAGGCCACGCACCGCGATCGGTGCCTCGATGATGTTCTCCAGCGCCGTCAGGTGCGGGAACAGGTTGAAACCCTGGAACACCATGCCGACCTCGGCACGACGGCGGCGGATCTCGCGCTCGGGCAGTTCGTACAGGGTGTCACCGTCGCGGCGATAGCCGATCAGCTGGCCACCGACCGTCACGAAGCCACTGTCGGCGCGTTCCAGGTGATTGATCAGCCGCAGCAGGGTCGATTTTCCCGCACCGGAAGGACCGATCAGCACGGTCACGCTGCCGGCGCGCAGCTCCAGGTTCACGTCTTCCAGCACGGGCTGCTCACCGAAGGCCTTGCCCACGCCCTGCAGCACGACCGATGCGCCCTGCCCGGCCTCGACCTGGGCGGCGATGCGCGGGCGGCTGGCCACGGGCGCGACGCTCTGCACAACGGGCCGTGGCGGTGAAGAGACGCGGGAGACACTGCGCTCACGCTGCAGCTGGCCGCGCGCAAAGCGCTGCTCCACGCGCCGCTGCAGCAGCGAAAGCACGGTGAGGATGACCAGGTACCAGACCGTGGCCACCATCAGCAGCGGCACCACCTCCAGGTTGCGGCGGTAGATCACCTGCACGGTGTAGAACAGTTCGGGCAACGCCAGCACGTAGACCACCGAGGTGCTCTTGGCCAGCCCGATCACATCATTGAAGGCCGCCGGCAGGATCGAGCGCATCGCCTGCGGCAGGATGATGCGGCGGACCTGGCGGCCGCGCGGCAGGCCCAGCGCGGCCGCAGCTTCGTACTGGCCATGGTCGACCGAGAGGATGCCGCCACGGATCACTTCGGCCGAGAACGCCGCCTGGTTCAAGGTCAGGCCCAGTACCGCGGCAGTGAACACCCCGATCAGCTGGGTGGTCGGGTACGAGAACAGGCTGATGCCGGTGAATGGCACGCCCAGTTCAATGGTGCTGTACAGGTAGCCGAGGTTGTTCAGCAGCAGCAACAGCACCAGCAGCGGGATCGAGCGGAACAGCCACACATAGCCCCACGACACCGCCGACAGCAACGGCGAGCCTGACACCCGCGCCAGCGCCAGCAGCGTACCCAGCGCGAAGCCCAGGCCCGTGCCCAGCGCAGTCAGCAACAGCGTGCGACCAAGCCCTTCCAGCACCGGGCGCGCGAAGAACCATTTGGCGAACGTGCCCCAGCCCCAGCGCGGGTTGCCCAGCACCGACTGCAGCGCGATCAGGATCAATGCCAGCGCCAGCACCGTGCCGACGGTCTGCAGCGGATGGCGCGCCGGAACGATCTTCAACGCCGTTGAGGGTGCGGAGGCCGGACGGGCAGCGATGCCGTCCAGCGCAGTCGAGGGCGTGCTCATGCATGGACTCCGTGCCGCACGGCCGCGTCGGCGTGCGGCAATGGTGCCGCCGCGTGCAGGTGCTTCTCGAACGGCAGATGGGCGATGGTTTCCGGGTCCGCCTGCAGATCGAACAGCGCGGTGTAGCCATGGCCCAGGTACAGGCCCGCTGCCTCGGGTTGGCGGAAGCCGGTGGTGAGGAACACGCGGCGATAGCCTTGGCGTGCGGCCTGGTCTTCCAGTTCCTGCAGCACGCGGCGGGCGATGCCCTGGCGGCGCAGGCCGGGCAGCGTCCAGATGCGCTTGAATTCAGCGGTGTGCGCATCGCGGTGCGGCATGAAGGCGCCGCCGGAGATCGCCACGCCATCGCGCAGCAGCAGCAGGAACGCGCCCACCGGCGCGGCGAAGGCCTGTGCCGGATAGCGCTGCAGTTCTTCGCGGGCACTGCCGCCAATGCGACGTCGCACGTCGGCATAACGGCTGTCGTATTCCTGTTCCAGGCCATCGAACAGGGGCCGCGCCAGCGGGTCATCCACTGAGGTGTAGAGGAAACGCTCGTTGTCGTACAGCACGCTCATGCCGCGTCCTCCACCAGGTAGTGCTCGGCCAGGCGTGCCCACAGGCTGGCGGCGGGCGCGATCGCAGCGTCGTTGAACACATAGCGAGGGCTGTGCAGCGGCGCACTGTCACCGTTGCCGACGAACACGAAACTGCCCGGACGCGCCTGCAGCAGGAAAGCGAAATCCTCGCTGGCGGTGCGCGGTGCGAATTCGGGAACGACCTGCCCAGCGCCGAACGCCTGCAGCGCCACCTCGCGGATGTAGGCGGTCTGCTGCGGGTGGTTGATGACGCTGGGGAAGCCGCGCGGGAACTCGATCTCGGCACGTCCACCAAACGCTGCGGCGGTCTGCTCGGCGATGTCGGCCACCCGGCGGCGCAGGGTATCGCGCACCTCCGGCAGGTAGGCGCGTACGGTCAGCGTCAGTTCCACCACATCGGGAATCACGTTGGCCGCCTGCCCGCCGTGGATCGAGCCCACGGTGACCACGCCCATCTGTCGCGGGTCCACGTTGCGTGACACCACGCTCTGCAGCGCGGTGATGATATGCGCCGCCACCAGGATCGGGTCGACGCTGCCCTGCGGCTCGGCGCCGTGGCCGCCCTTGCCGATCACCTTCAACCGCGCCCAGTCCACCGACGCCATCGCTGGTCCATCAACGAAACCAAAGTGACCCACGGGCACGCCCGGCCAGTTGTGCAGGCCATAGATGGCATCCACCGGGAAACGCTCGAACAGCCCGTCCTCGATCATTTTCGAGGCACCCGAGCCGGTCTCTTCGGCCGGCTGGAACACCAGCTGCAGGGTGCCATCGATGCGCCCGTGGTGGGCCAGGTAATGCGCGGCCGACAGCAGGATGGCGGTGTGGCCATCATGCCCGCAGGCGTGCATGAGGCCTTCGTTCTGGCTGGCATAGGCCAGGCCGGAGTCTTCCCGGATCGGCAGCGCATCGATGTCCGCACGCAGGCCCAGCCGGCGGCTGCCTTGCCCGCGCTGCAGCGTGCCCACCACGCCGGTGCCGCCGATGCCGGTGGTCACCGCATAGCCCCACTGCTGCAGCAGCTCGGCCACGCGGGCGCTGGTGCGGTGTTCTTCGAACGCCAGTTCGGGGTGGCGATGCAGGTCGTGCCGCAAGGCGATGGCCGCTTCGGCGCGTGCCGCGATTTCGGGCAGTACGCCTGTTGCCGGCGAGTTCGGCCGGGCGTGGCCCGGCGCTACCGATGTATCTCCGCTCATCGCCTTACCCCACCTTCCGCGCCGGCTCGGCGTCGGTCGCATGGCGGCTGGCCTTGCGCGGCAGGCCGAGATGGTCACGCAGGGTCTGCCCTTCCAGTTCGCGCTGGTGGTAGCCGCGCGCCTGCAGGATCGGCAGCACCAGCCGCACGAAGTCATCCAGCCCTTCGCGCTGTGCCGCGAAACCCAGGATGAACCCATCGCTGGCACCCCCGTCGAACCAGCGGATCAGTTCGTCGGCCACGTGCTGCGGGGTGCCGATGAAGTTCGGCCGCGGGCTGACCGCCTGCAGCGCCACCTGGCGCAGGGTCAGGCCCTGCTCGCGCGCGTCCTGCTTGATGCGGTCGGTGGTGGAGCGGAAGGAGTTGCTGCCAATGTCGCCCAGTTCGGGGAACGGCGCATCCGGATCGTACCGGCTGAAATCATGGTGGTCGAAGAAGCGGCCCAGGTAAGCCAGTGCGTCCTCCAGGCTCGCCAGCGCTGCGATGGCCTGATACTTGGCCTCGGCCTCGGCCGCCGTGTGGCCGACGATCGGGCCGATGCCCGGGAAGATCTTCACGTCGTTGCCGCTGCGCCCGTGGGCGATGGCGGAGTTCTTGACCTTCTGGGTGAACGCCCGCGTCTCGTCCAGGGAGGGTGAATGGGTGAACACCGCATCGGCGTACTTGCCGGCCAAGGCGATGCCATCGTCGGACGAGCCGGCCTGGAAGATCACCGGCTGCCCCTGCGGCGAGCGCTGGATGTTCAACGGGCCTTCCACCTGGAAGAACTTTCCCTTGTGGTCCAGGCGCCGGAATTTTTCCGGCGCGAAGAACGTACCGCTGTCGCGCTCGCGCACGAACGCATCGTCGTCCCAGGAATCCCACAGGCCCTGCACCACCTCCAGGTACTCATCGGCAATCTGGTAGCGCAGCGCGTGTTCCGGGTGCGGGCGGCCGTAGTTGCGGCCCGAGCCTTCCAGCGGCGAGGTCACCACGTTCCATCCCGCGCGGCCGCCACTGAGCAGATCCAGCGAGGCGAACTGGCGGGCCACGGTGAACGGGTCGCTGTAGGAGGTCGACAGCGTGCCGGCCAACCCGATCTTCTTCGTGGCCGTGGCCAGCGCCGACAGCAGCGAGATCGGTTCGAAGCGGTTGAGGAAGTGCGGGATCGACTTTTCGTTGATGTACAGGCCATCGGCCACGAAACCGAAAGCGATGCCGTTGTCCTCGGCGGTGCGCGCGATGTCGATGTAGAACTGCAGGTTGACGCTGGCGTCGGCCGGGTTGGAAGGGTGTTTCCAGGCATGCATGTGGCTGCCGGGGCCCTGCAGCATGATGCCGAACGGAATGTGGCGCGGGGTGGTGCTCATGGGCGTCGCTCCTGCAGGTCAGGCCACCGCCGCGCGCGGCGCGGGCGACAGCAGTTCAAGGGAAGTCAGGCGGGCATCCAGGTCGGCCACGGGGGCATCGAGGATGAATTCACCCACGCCGAAGCGCCGGTGCAGTGCGTCCAGTTCGCCGCGGACGTGCGCGGCATCGCCGGACAGCACGCTGGGCCGGGTTTCCTCGATGCGAAAGTCGCTCACCCCGACCTGCCGCGCGTACTCGGCCGCGGCCTCGGGGCTGGGCAGGTTCACCGTCTGCCCCGGGCCGAGGTGCAGCTTGTAGACGCGCAGCGCACCGATATGGCGTGCAGCGGCTTCGCTGGTCGGTGCGGCGAAGGCCACGGTGGCCAGCAGCGGCGCCTGCGCCGACAGCGCGCGGTAGGCATTGAAGGCGGCCTCGATATGGGAGGGGTCGCCATCGAAGTGCGCGGCATACACGAAACGCCAACCGAGCTCGGCCGCCTGTCGCGCGCTCTGCGGGCTGGCGCCCAGCAGGAACCTCTCTGCTGCGGCCTGCGGCAGCGGCCGCGCCTGCGCGTCATCGCGCGTTCCCGACAGGTACCCTTCCAGGTCGCGCAGCTGCTGGGCGAAATCCGCGAAAGCCGGCCGGCCCGCCGCCAGCGCGGCTGTGGACGCGGGCAGACCGCCCGGCGCCTTGCCCACGCCCAGGTCCACGCGGCCCGGTGCCAGTGCCGCCAGCAGGTTGAAGTTCTCGGCCACCTTGTACGGCGCGTAGTGGCGCAGCATCACCCCGCCGCTGCCGATACGGATGCGCCGGGTCTGCGCCAGCACCCAGGCTGCCAGCACTTCCGGCGCCGGGCTGGCCAGGGCGGGTGCGGCGTGGTGTTCGGCAAACCAGTAGCGGTGGTAACCCAGCTGCTCGGCGCGCTGCGCCAGCTGCAGGCTGTTGCGCAGCGCCTGCTCGGGCGTGCCACCGTCGGCCACGGGGCTCTTGTCCAATACGCTGGTCAGGTAGCTCATGTGCGCGTCCTCCCTCAGGGATGGGCCACGGGAATGCCAAGCAGGCCGTTCAGCGCTGCCAGGATCGGTTCGGCACCGGAGACGTACTGCCGCTCGTGGTGCGCGCCAGTGGCGTGCTCGCTGTGAACACCCTGCGGCAGCACCAGCTTGGGCAACGACTGGTCCTGTTCGCCGATCTCCGCGATCACCTCGCGTCGCGGCCGGGCAAAGCCAATGCGGCGCACGTCCAGCTGGGCGTCCAGGCCACCGATGCTCGACAGCGCGCCTTCCAGCAGCAGGCTGTGCCGGCAGAAGAACCGCTGCCCCGGCAACTGGCCGTCCTCGAACTCGCGGTCGAGCAGGAACAGGATGGGTTTGGGCGTTGCGTCTACAGCCACGGTATCGTCCTCATCAGGTCCGGCAATGCATTGCCGCTTCGTATTCGATGCTAGAGAAGACCGGCGCTGCCTCTGCGCCATCGCGCGACAATCGGCGGTCACATCCGGCCACGCAGATGCGCCTTGGCCATAAGCAGAATGCTGCCGGTTATGCCGCGCGTTCGGCGCTCACGCGATCCGCCGCAACGGCGCCGGCGCAACGACCGCCTGCACGGCCAGATGACCGGCTGCACGCTCGGCCGCCAGCTCGATGCGCACCTGCAGCGCCGTGCTGCTGACCTGCCCACCCGCGAAGTCGGCCGGCGTGGCATACACCCCGATCGGCAGCGTGTGCGCCTGCAGGAAGCTGAACAACGGACGCAGCTGGTGGTCGATCACCAGGGCATGGCGCTCGCTGCCGCCGGTGGCGGCCAACAACACCGGCGTATCCACCAGCGCGTCCAGCTCGATGAAATCCACCAGGTGCTTGAACAGCCCCGGGTAGGAACCGCGATACACCGGCGCAGCCACCACCAGCAGATCGGCCGACTCCACCGTGGCCAGCGCCTGTTCCACCTCCGGCGACGCTTCCGCACGCGACAGCGACTGCCCCAGCGAGCGCGCGATCGGCGCCAGCTCGACCAGCGTCACGCTGGCATGCAGGCGCTGCTGCAGTGCCTCCAGCAGGTGCCGCACCAGCAGCAGCGTCCGCGACGTCGCCGAGCTCGTCGGCGAACCAATCAATGCAACCACGTTCAATGCAGATGACATGCAATGCTCCCTTCAATCAGAACCGGTAATTGACCCGCCCGTACCAGAACGCACCTACCGTGCTCAGCACATCGCCGGTGTCCCAGGTGGTCTCGATGCTGGCTACGTCGGTAGCGCTGCGCGCGTACTCGGGCACCTTGCGGGTGCGCTTGTCGAACACGTTGTTGATGCCCAGCGCCGCACTCCAGCCGCTGCCCAGTTCGACCCCACCGGACAGATTGGTCACCAGCACCGGCGGCTGCTTGTATTCCACGCCGTTGTTCAGGCGCTTGATCGGGCCGAAGTAGGTGAAGTCCAGGTTCGAGCGCCAGCGCCCGTTCTGCCAGCCCAGCCCCGCCACCTGCGTGTAGCTGGGCGTGCGGAAGCGCAGCGCGTACTCGCTGGATTTCGTCAGCAGGTTGATGTTCGGCAGCCCCTGCAGCGCGCCAGGAATGGCGCTGACCTTCTGGATGGTGGTGCGGCCGACGTTGGCCGCGTAGGTCCAGCGCAGCTTGCCCCACGCCGTGTCCTGGTTCGCTTCCAGGGTCAGTTCCACGCCGCGAGTGCGGGTATCGCCCACGTTGGTGAAGTAGCTGGCATAGAAGGCATCACCCGGCAGGATGCTGATGCCGGCCGTGCCCAGCAGGGTATCGATGGTGTTCTTCTGCGCAGCGGTCAGCACCGTACCGCTGTTGTCGGTGATGCGTGCCGGGTCCTGCGCGTTGTAGCCGATCTGGCTGGACTGGCCCAGCTGTCCACGGATGTCGATCTGGTAGGCGTCCACCGCCAGGTGGAACGCCTGGCTCGGGTCCCAGGTCACACCGAGGCTGTAGTTGGTCGCTTTCTCCGGCTTCAATGGCGTTGCGCCGAGGGCGATGGCCGCCGGTGATGAAACCTGCGCCACCAGCGTAGTACCGCACGGGCAACTGCCAGTGGCCTGGTAGAACTGCGCGCCCAGGCTGGGCGCATGGAAGCCGTTGCTGACCGTTGCGCGCACGCCCAGCGCATCGGTGAAGTCGAAGCGCGTGGTCAGGCGCCCGGTCGACACGCTGCCGAAATCCGAATGATCTTCCCAGCGTGCGGCCGCATCCAGGTACCAGCGCGAGGTGATGTTGCTGGCCGCCCCCACGTAGACCGCTTTGCTGTTGCGGGTGGCTTTCACCGCGTCGGCGGTGGAGTAGCCGACGAAGGCGGCGGCACCGAAACCAGTGTAGGACTCCCACTGCCCTGCGCCGCGCTCGTACTGCTCGTGCTGGTATTCGGCACCGGCGCTCACCTCCAGTGGCGAAGCGAACGCTGCCACCTCGAAGCCGCGGCGCAGGTCGAGGTTGGCGATGCCCTGCTGGTAATCCAGCTTGCCGTCATAGAAATCAGTGGGCGAACCCGGATACGGTAGTGAGAAGTTGGCCGAGTTGCGCGTATACGTGCGTACCGTGCTGCGGTTGCCGGTCAGGCTGGCGTCGTAATCCCAGCCCGCCAGCTGGCCCTTCACCCCGGCACTGCCGGTGTACTGCTTCTCCTTGGTTTCCAGCACCGGCAGGAATCCATCGGGCCAGACGCTCAGCACGCTCGGCGCCTTGTAGGTGGTGAAGATGGTGGCCGGCAAGCGGAAGTTCTGGATCGCCTGTGCACTGCGGTCGCTGGCTGTGGCGGTGGCGTAGAACTGCGCGTTCTCACCCAGGCCATGGCCGGCGTTCACCGCAAAGGCCTTCAGCGAGTACGAAGGCGAGCTGAGAATAGTGTTGGCCTCGGCATCACGCGTAGCCTCGGCTGGGTTCGGCGTCGCCCCGGCCGGAAGCTGGTTGTTCGGCCGCAGCGCCACCAGGTTGCCGTTGGCATCCACCGCCGGGTAGCTCAGGTAGCCGTCGATGTAGCGCCGCGTGCGGATGGCGTGGTGCTGGCGCGTGGTTTCCCCGGACAGGTTCACGAAGCCATCCTCACCCCACGGCAGGCCGACGTTTGCACGCACGCTGGTGCGGGTGCCGTCGCCATCGATGCTTTGCCCGCTTTCCACCGAGACATCGCCACCGTGCGCCTGCGACTTCAGGATCACGTTGACCACGCCGGTGATCGCGTCGGAGCCGTAGATGGCCGAGGCGCCGTCGCGCAGCACTTCCACATGGTCGATGGCCGCCACCGGAATCAGCGCGAGGTCGGCCCAGGCATGGCCGGGATAGCCGCCACCGTTGGCACCGCTGACATAGGCACTGGCGTTGCGGCGCTTGCCGTTCACCAGCACCAGCGTGTAGCCCGGCGACAGGTTGCGCAGCTGGTAGCCGCGGATCAGGCTTTCCTGGTCGCTCTGGTAGCCACCGATCTGGCTCAGCGACGGCAGGCTGCGCTGCAGTGCTTCGAGCAGGTTCGCCTGGCCGGTGGCCGCCAGGTCTTCCGCCGAGATCACGTCGATGGGCGTGGAGCTGTTCTTGACGGTGCGCGTGCTGCTCCGCGACCCGGTCACCACGACGGCATCCAGCGTGGACGCGGCGAGGTTGGCGGACGTGGCCGTCGCTGCGTCTGCGGGGCCATCCGCTTCGGCGGCATGGGTGGAGGCTGCGGCCAGCGTGGCTGCAATCAGGACAGCGAGGGTGTTCAGGACAGGCGAATGGGCGGCAGGCATGGGGGCTCGTGGGGGTGGGCCGGAGACACACCTCCATTCAAAGACCCCGGCCAGCGCCGCAACAGCGGATATCGCGTCACCCAGCCGTCATATCCGGCCAGCCACATGACCGCTGGTAATGACCTTACGCAACGCTGGGCGCCACGCCGCCCGATGCCATGTCCATGGGATGGCGACGGACGACGGGGGGATGAGTGATGTCGGCGGTCGGCGGTCGGCGGTCGGCGGTCGGCGGTCGGCGGTCGGCGGTCGGCGGTCGGCGGGGTAGAGTCGACTGTTAGTCGACTATCGCGCGCAGCGCGGGCTTCCAAACGGTGTCGCCAACAGCAGTCGACTAGCAGTCGACTCTACCCAGTCGGGTACACCAAGCCAGACGAACGCCCCCGCGCACATGCTCCACTGGCATCACCACATGCCCGCGCGCCGCTGCGCCCACCGCAACCACCTCGGTAGCATCAGGCCATGAGCATCGACCCGACCGCGCCCACCGTCGCCATCGTGGCCTGCCACGGACAGGGGCTGTTCGAGCTCGGCTGCGCGGTCGGCCTGTTCGCGCCCATCCGCCCGGAACTGGGCGTGGCCTGGTACCGCACCCAGCTCTGCGCCGGCGAACCTGGTGCGCTGCGCATGCTCGGCAGTGCACAGGTGCAGCTGCCCTGCACGCTCGATGCCGTCGATGACGCCGACATCATCGTCATCCCCGGCTGGCGCGAGCCCAGTGAGCGCCCGCCACAGGCGCTGCTTGATGCGCTCATCCGCGCCCATGCGCGAGGCGCGCGCATCGCGTCCATCTGCTCGGGCGCGTTCGTGCTGGCCTGGGCAGGCCTGCTCGATGGCCGCCAGGCCACCACGCACTGGCGGCTGACCGAGGCGCTGGCGCGTGATTTCCCACGCATCCACGTGCGCGAGGATGTGCTTTACGTCGATACCGGCGACATCATCACTTCCGCAGGCTCGGCCACCGGCATGGACATGATGCTGCACATGGTGCGCAAGGATTACGGCGCGCGCGTGGCCAATCTGGTGGCCGAACGCCTGGTGCTGGCGCCATGGCGTGATGCCGAGCGCAGCCAGCGCGTCAGCCGGGCCATTCCCAATGGCGAGCCCACGCGGCTGGCCAGGCTGATGGAATGGATGCGCCACAACCTGCGCGAGACCCATTCGCTGGCCAGCCTGGCCGAACAGGCTGCGCTGAGCCAACGCACGCTGCAGCGGCAGTTCCTTGAAGCCACCGGCCTGTCCCCCATCGACTGGCTCATCCGCGAGCGCGTGGCGTTTGCCCGCGAACTGCTGGAATCCACCGACCGCCCGCTGCAGTGGGTGGCCGAACAGGCCGGGTTCGGCTCACAGGAATCCTTCCGTCGGCATTTCCGCGGGCTGGTCGATGCCAGCCCGACGGAATACCGCAGCCAGCACCGCGGTGCGCTCAGTGCGGACCGGCTGGTCGGCTGCTGAGTGCCTCCTCAACCGGCTTTCCACGGCGCCACCACCGCTGCAAGATAGGGGATGGCCCTGCACTGCCGATGGAACGGTGATGACTGACAGCCCCTACCGGAACTACCGCGTTGGCATCGGCGTGTCGCTGCTGTTGGCCGCGCTCATCGCCACCCTCTCGCTCATCGCGGTGGCGACCCCCAACCTGGGCTGGGGCGTCGTGGGGCTGGCCACTGTGGCGATCTGGGTCGGTGGCCCGTTGCTGCTGGTCCTGCTGCTGGCGTGGCTGCGCTACATGGTGCGGCAGCGCGGGCGCGTGCCCGGCCGCGTACACGCGTGGATGTTCCTGCCCACCGTCGCTGCCGCGCTCATCATTCCGTTCTGGGAGTCCGTACAGCACAGCTGGGCCAACATGGTGGGCGGGTCGCGTGACCCTGTTGCCGAGCTGCACATCAATCTCAGCGGTCAGCCGCTGTGGCTGGACACCTCGCCGTATGCGTCCACCGGCTCCGGCACTGGCCCGGACCTGCCCATGCAAGGCGATACACCCGAGCGCTTCGTGGCCTTCCATCGCTATCCCAACGCGCAGTCCGATGTGGACCGCGCGTTTCCGTACCAGGACGCGCGCCTGAAGCGCTCCGTGGAACACTACCGGTACGCCACGCCATCCGGCGATCGCGCCGTCACCGAGGTGCCACTGGTCCGCCGGCCGTATCCGGACACCACACGCTTCAACGCCGGATGGCGCAGCACAGGCACACCCGAGCTGGTACACATCTACTACCACTACAGCGATCATGTGGAGGTCGTACCCACGCTCGCGCGCCTCAGCGGATCGGCTGCCGACGATCTGCAGCGCAGCCGCTTCGAGGGCCTGGTGCTGTTCAGTATCCACAACTATGGCCACGCGCCCATCGTGCGGATGGAGGCCGATGGCATCGCACTCGACATCGGTGACAAAGCCATCGAGAACATCCCGGCGGTGCCCGCGGATTGCACCGCCTATGGCTATCCGGCCGGCGTCGCGCTGCTGCCACTCGACCAGCCGCTGCAGGTGCGCTGGCAGACCGTCGATGCACCCACGCGGTGGCACGGCGCGCGTGTGCAGGTGCCTGCGTTCCGGCAGGCGCAGCCGTTGCAGGGCCAATCCACGTTGCAGCACGTTCTGCTGTACGTACTGCCTGACGGCACGCTGGCCGCCGAACGCTATGCCGAAGTGTTCGACGGCGACACGCAGCGCGGCATCAAGGCCACCGGCCTGCCGGCCAGTGCTGCCGCCTTTGCGCGCTGCGGCAGCGCCCGCGCTGGCTACAGCGAGCGTGCCGGCGCCGTGCTGGCTGACTGATCCGCAGCGCTGGCGGTCCCAGCCGAGCGCTCGTGCAGCGCGCACATTCCGCCGGGCTTGGCCCGGCGCTACCGCGTCCTTGCGCGCGGTGCCAAAGTCGGTAGTGCCGGCCGCTGGCCGGCAAACCGCCGCAGGTGAAGATGGCCCTACCAATTCGTTCACTGACGCAACACCGGCGCCAACGCACGATCAGGTCGCCCATCCCGGGCCTTACGCATAGGTGTTCTGCAATGGACAAGAATCGTACCGAAGGTGCCAAGAACCAGGTCAAGGGCACCGTCAAGGAAGTGGCCGGCAAGGTCACCGGCAACAAGACCCAGGAACTTGAGGGCAAGGCACAGAAGGACGTGGGCAAGGTGCAGAGCGCGGTGGGTAAGGCCAAGGACGACGCACGTCATTGAGTGCCGTCGCAGCCGCCGCAGCCACAGGGCGCGGCGGCCAGGTGCCCTCTCCGGAGGGAATCGCCGGCAGGTTCATCCTCGCCCAGCATTGAGAATCCACGCGCGGTGACTCTGTCGACCACACAACGCATCCTGCTCGTCGAAGACGATACGGCCATCCGCGAACTCACCGAAGATGTTCTCACTGACGGCGGGTATGAGGTCATCGCTGTCTGCGATGCGGAGAAGGCGGTCCATGCACTTGCCGCAGCTGAGTCGTTCGACCTGCTGATTTCCGATATCCGCTTGCCCGGCATGAACAGCTGCGAGCTTGCACGCCATGCGATGGCCCTGGACCCCGCCCTGCGCGTACTCCTGGTCACCGGTTACGCAGGCCAGCGCGCAGGCGATCCGCAGTCCGTGCCCAAGGACATTCCCCTTCTGCTCAAACCATTTTCGTTACGGCAGCTTCTGCAGTCGGTGCACAATACGATCTGAGATCGCCTGCCAGCAGCCGGTCCACACGGCGCTCGAGTTCTGCAGCCGAGAACGGCTTGGTCAGTATCTCCATCCCCTGTTCAAGGTGTTCACCCCCTACCGCTGCAAAAGCGGCATAGCCGGTAATGAACAGCACAGGCAACGCCGGCCGCGTCTGCCGCCCCGCGTCAGCCACCTGGCGGCCATTCAAGGTGCCCGTCAGGCCGACATCGGTCACCAGCAGGTCGAAGGGCTGCCCCGTCGCCAGCAGCGCCAGCGCCTCGCTGCCATTGGCTGCTTCGGTCACGCGATGGCCTTGGGCGCACAGGACATCCCGCACCAGGGCACGAATGGATGCCTCATCCTCGACAAGCAACACCGCGCGACCAGACATCACTGGCGTGCTCTCAGTGTCGTACAGCGGCTGGACATCAACCGACGGCGGACCATTGAACTGGGGAAGATACAGGTGAATGGTGGTCCCCTGCCCTGGCGTCGACTCGACGTCCACCTGTCCGCCCGATTGCCGGGTGAACCCATAGATCATCGACAGGCCCAGCCCGGTGCCCTGCCCGATCGGCTTGGTGGTGAAGAACGGCTCGAACACTTTGTCCAGCACGCTCGCATCCATGCCCGTGCCGGTATCGCATACGGACAGGCGCACATAGGTCCCTGCGGGCAGTCCAAGCTGTTCACTGCGCGGTCCCGCCAGCGCCTCGACCTCAGTGGAGATGACCAGCGTTCCACCCTCGGGCATGGCGTCGCGGGCATTGATGCACAGATTGAGCAGGGCGTTCTCCAACTGTGGGGCATCCACCAGCACGTCGTCACCCCCATCCTGCAACCGCGTTTCGATTTCGATCGAGGGCCCGATGGAGCGGCTGAGGATGTCCAGCATGCCGCTCACCAGCGACGAAACCTGCACGGAGGACGGGGCCAGAGTCTGTCGTCGCGAGAACGCCAGCAGGCGTTGGGTCAGCGCGGCGGCCCGATCGGCGCCACCGCGGGCCATCTCGAGATAACGCTCCAGACCCTCCGTGCGCCCCTGGCCAATCCGCAGTTCCAGCAGCTCCAGGCCCATCGAAACAGCAGTCAGCATGTTGTTGAAGTCGTGCGCGATGCCGCCGGTCAACTGGCCCAGCGATTCCATCTTCTGGCTTTGACGCAGGCGCTCTTCCATGGCCATCAGTTCGGCCGTGCGTGCCTGTACCCGCTCTTCCAGGGTCAGGGTCAGCTGCTGCAACCGCTGCTGCGCGATACGACGATCCGTAATGTCGGCCGCGGCCCCGAACCACTCCTTCACCCGCCCCTGCTCATCCAGCAATGGCACCGCACGCATCTGCAGCCAGCGCACCGCGCCATCATCCAGCAGGGTGCGGTGCTCAACTTCCAGCGCCGATCCCGTATCGCGCGCAGCTTCAATGGCAGCGTCCACAGCTTCCCGATCGCCAGGATGGATCAAGCGCTCGCGCCAGGTGCCTGATGGGTCGTGCAGGTCTATCGCCTCGCCCTGGCCATAGATCAGGTCCACCTGCTGCCAGTCTGAAGAAATGGAGTACAACGACTGGGTCGCCGCAGAAACCAGCGCCCCCAGGCGTCGCTCGCTCTGCACCAGCGCTTCGGAAGCGTGCCGCTCGGCCGTGCGGTCGCGGAACACCACGACATAGCCCACCGCTTCTCCCTCGTGGCCACGCAGCACCGTCATCGAGCCATGCGCCCAGAAGCGGCCACCGTCGCGCCGGCGCAGCCAGCGCTCACCGCTCAATCCGCCTCTCTGCTGCGCCTGCTCCATGTTGTAGCGGAAGCGCCCGGCCTGCCGGTCATCGTCCAGGTACAGCACTTCACCATGCTGGCCCAGCACCTGGCTTTCGTGCCAGCCGAGAATTTCCTCGGCACCGCGGTTCCACAGCGTCACCAGGCCGTCCATGTCGAAGGCGATGATCGCGTAGTCGCGCGCACTGTCCATGATCTGCCGGTGCCGCGCCTCGGTCAGCGAAAGATGCCGTTCCAATGCCACCTGCGGCGTCAGGTCCAGGCCCTGCACGAAAATGCCGTTGACCCGGCCCGCGTCGTCCTTGCACGGCTGGAACACCACATCGACGATATGGCACGGGCCACTGCCAGCCTGCGCGATGCCACTGTCATAGGCCACCTTGCGGCCGATGTATGGCTCACCCGTGCGATAGACCTCATCCAGAAGATGCAGATAGCCCTGGTCCAGCACTTCCGGCAACGCCTCCACGATGGGCCGGCCAAGCACCTCGCGGTGACCGATCAGGCTGGCGTATCCCGGGTTGACCAGCTCGATCCGGTGCTCCGGCCCGGTCAGGAATGCCATGAACAGCGGGGATTTCTCGAACAGCGCGATCAGCCGCTCGTTCTCGCGCGCCAGCCGATCCTGGGCCACCACCATCCCGGTTACTTCCTTTGTCACGCAGAAGGCACCCGCTACCTGCTCATCCTCGCCATGAAGCGGGGAAAACGAAAACGTCCACCAGGTATCTTCCGGCGCACCGTAGCGGTTCATCGCCACCGGCACATTTTCAAAGCGCGAGCCCTGCCCGGCGAAGGCCCGCTCGATCGGCTCACGCACCGCAGGCCAAGCATCGGCCCACAGGCTGCGCAGCGGCGCGCCCATCGCGTGGTCCAGGCGCGGCCCGAGGATGGGCGCGTAGGCGTCGTTGAACAGGAAGATCAGTTCAGGCCCCCAGACCAGGTACATGCTTTCGGGGGAGTTGAGCATCAGTTCCACCGCACAGCGCAGCGAAGCGGGCCACTGGGCGACAGGGCCAAGGGGCGTCGCCGACCAGTCGTGGTCGCGCACACGCTCAGCCGCAGCGCCGGCTGCACGGGGAAACACAGGGAAATGGGGTTGCACTTCAATTCCTGGTGGAAAGCGGGAGTCGCAGCACCCCAGGGGCATCCCGCCCGCTGCAGAAAGTGAGACTGTCCAGGCCAATCTACGACATCCGGGCCGGAGGCGCTGTCAACGCAGGCTCAAGGATGGCCAAGCCGCTCAGTGTGTGAGCAAAGCCTCACAGCCCCGGCAGTAGCGCTCCGTATAGTGACGAGCGTCACATAAGAACCCCTTCCATGCTCCGTGCGTTTGCCTATTCCAGCCACATGTCGGCTGGTCTTTCCGACGAAAAGATCCGCAGCATCATCTCCCAGTCGGCCTCATTCAACCGCGTTGCGGGCGTCACTGGAGCATTGCTGATCAGTGGGCCGCAGTTCTTCCAGTACCTCGAAGGGCCACCGGACGGGCTGGATACCGTCATGCGCCGCATCCATGAAAGCCGCTCGCACCACGCCATCGTGCAGGTGCTGGATGCGCGCATAGAGACGCGCGCCGTGCCCTATTGGGCGATGACCCGGGTCGAAACCGGGCAGACCGTGGTGTCCGGCCTGGTCAATGCGCAGTGGGACGAATTCGGCCAACGCGCTGCCATCGCCAGCCCGGGCATGGGCCTGCTGGCCGCGCTGCTGCGCCCGCACTTCCCCGCGCTGGGCTGAGTGGCTGTCTGAGTCGCTGGCCCGCCGACCCAGAATGGGCGCGCTATGCGTGGGGCAGCTCCCAGAAATCCACCAGCGGCCCCAGCCCGGGCACCGCACGACGATCGTCGCGCACTGTGGGGAAGTGACGCTTCCACTTGCCGGCGGCAATGGCATGCAGGGCTGACACGTCCACGCTGCGGCAGACCATCGACCACGTGCGGAAGTAGCGCTCGCTGACCGCCTGGTCAAACTGCACCACCACGTTGCCGTGCCGGGTGGCGGCCTCTATGCAGCTGAACACCTGGTAGATGGCTTCTTCCGGGCCTTCCAGATACTGGAAGAACCGGTGCCCATCAAACAGCAGGATGCCGGTAACGGACAGCGACTGGTTGCGCGCCATGGCGTCGATGTGCAGTTCGTCGATCGAATCGGCGCCCAGCGGGCACGACACGGTGCTCTGGTAGGCCAGCGCATGCAGAGGCAGGGCAGACATGGGTACTTCCGGGAATGAGGAAAGCGTGGCGCAGACTCCTGCGCCGGGGTCGCTTGAGAAGCGTGCGACACATTAACCAGCCGCTCGTGCGGATGGCGTGACCAATAACCGCCACGATGCCCGCCCTCAATGCGATGAGACGTACACCGCGTCCACCGGCGCCGGCGGCAGCGCAAAGCTGCGCCGCATCCGCGCCACCTCGGCCGCCGGTGGCAACCCGAACAGGCGCTTGAACTCGCGATTGAACTGCGACGGGCTGGCATAGCCCACGCCCAATGCGGCCGCCTCGGCGGTCATGCCCTGCCGCAGCATCAGCAGCCGCGCCTGGTGCAGCCGGGTGGACTTCACATACTGCATCGGCGAGGTACCGGTGATGGCACGGAAGTGGTCGTGGAAGGTCGGCACGCTCATCTCCGCCTCCATCGCCAGCGCCTCCACATCCAGCGCCGTCGCGTAGGCCGCATGGATATGCCGCAGCACTCTGCCGATGCGCCCGAAGCGCCCGCGCATCGCCAGCGCCTCACGCATCGCACCGCCCTGGGCCCCGGTCAGAACACGGAAATACAGCTCCCGCACCAGCGCCGGGCCCAGCACCACTGCTTCCAGCGGATCGCCCAGCGCTTCCAGCAGGCGCAGCACGGTCGCCTGCATCGCCGCCTGCATCGGGCTGGCCATCATGCTCTGCGCCGATGCCGGGGCATGGGCCGCGTGCGCCTCCAGCTCCAGCATCAGGTCCGCGGCCAGCTGCAGGTCCAGGTGCAGGTAGATCGCCAGCAGCGGCGCGTCGGCCGTCGCCTCGGTTTCCATGGTGAACGGCACCGGCACCGACACCGCCAGGTAGTGCTGCGCGTCGTACTGGTACACCTGCCCGCCCAGGTAACCGCGCTTCACGCCCTGGCAGACGATCACGATGCCCGGGTCGTACAGCACGGGCGTCCGCGCCAGCGGTCGGTTCGAGCGCAGCAGGCGCACGCCTGGCAGGGCGGTCAGCGTGTAGCCCTCGTCCGTGGCGAGGGCCTGCAACAGGCCCACCATGCGCGCCTGCATCGTCTGTTCCGCAGAAGGCATGGACAGCTCATAGGAATAGGCAAGAATGGCCGAAGCCTAGGCCTGGGATGCTCGTAGTGCAAGCACTAACGTGCAAGCTCCCAACCGAGAGCCCCCCATGACCACGTCCCGCCTCTTCCTCATCACCGGCGTCAGCAGCGGCTTCGGCCGTGCGCTGGCCGAGCACGCCCTGCTGGCCGGCAATCGCGTCGTCGGCACCGTGCGCAACGAAACCGCTCGTCATGACTTCGAAGCGCTCGCCCCGGGCCGCGCGTTCGGCCGCCTGCTCGAGGTCACCGATGCCGACGCCATCACTGCCCTGGTCACCCACATCGAAGCCGACATCGGCGCCATCGACGTGCTGGTCAACAACGCCGGCTACGGCCACGAAGGCGTGCTTGAGGAATCGACCCTCGCCGAGCTGCGCCAGCAGTTCGAAGTGAACGTGTTCGGCCCTGCCGCACTCATCAAGGCCGTGCTGCCGCACATGCGCGCGCGCCGTCGCGGCCACATCCTCAACATCACCTCGATGGGCGGCTTCATCACTCTGCCCGGCATTGCCTGGTACTGCGGCAGCAAGTTCGCGCTGGAAGGCATCAGCGAAGTGCTGGCCAAGGAAGTCGCTGGTTTCGGCATCCATGTCACCGCCGTCGCGCCCGGTTCGTTCCGCACTGATTGGGCCGGCCGCTCGATGGTGCGCTCGCCCCGCGCCATCGAGGATTACGACGCGCTGTTCGATCCCATCCGCAGCGGGCGCGAAGCCAAGAGCGGCCAGCAGCTGGGCGATCCGGCCAAGGCCGCGCAGGCCATGCTGCAGCTGATCGACAGCCCCACGCCGCCCGCACACCTGCTGCTGGGCAGCGATGCCGTGCAGCTGGTGCGCGGCAAGCTGCAGGAACTGGGCACCAGCATTGACCAGTGGGAAGCCCTGAGCCGTTCCACCGACGGCTGAGCCGCTGCGCTCGCCGGGCATGGCCCGGCGCTACCGGGGCATGACCCTGCTGGTGGGTGCCGACCGTTGGTCGGCACAAGATCAGATCCACCGGCTTCCGCGTGAAGACCGCGCGCACGGTTCCCCTGCACCCTCGGTTGTAACCTGAGCCCCTACCAGCCGCCAGGGAGACGCAGGCGTGAATGCATCGATCCGGCAGGTGAACCTGCAGCGGCTGATCCTCGCGCTTGCCACGCTGTCGGCGCTGGTCATGCTGGGCAATACGCTGTGGGCCAGCTACCAGGTGCAGCGCCAGCAGCTCATCGAAAAGAGCCTGGAAGCCAACCGGGTCTACGCGCACTCGCTGGCCCAGTCCACCCAGCATTTCGTGCTGAACGCGCAGCAGCAGCTCGCGGTCGGGGCCGAGCGCCTCAGCCGCGGGCTCGACCAGCCAGCGGCACACGATGATGAAGTGGAACGCATCAAGCTGCAGACCGATGCCTTCAACAGCGTCATCGCGGTGGATGCCCAGGGCGTGGTGGTGGGCACCTCACCCGCCCTGCCGGAACTGCAGGGCAAGGCGCTCACCAGCGCCGCCAACCGCAAGGCGCTGCAGCAGCGGCTGCCGATGGTCAGCGATCCGTTCATCGCCCACACCGGCAATCTGGTCGTCACCCTCTCCCACCCGGTATTCGATGCCGACGGCGGTTACGCGGGCTACATCACCGCCTCCATCCACCTGCGCGACCCGAACGTCCTGCATTCCCTGCTCGGCACGCACCCCTACGAGGATGGCTCGTACCTGTACGTGGTCAGCCGCGATGGCACCCTGCTCTACCACCCCGAACCGGACCGGGTCGGCCAGCCCGCCACCCGCAACGCCGCCGTCGAAGCGCTCAGCCAGGGAAGCGCCGGTGCCCTGCATTCGCACAACAGCCGCGGCGTGCACATGCTGGCCGGTTTCGCACCGGTGCCCGCCGCCGGCTGGGGCATCGTCGCCCAGCGCCCCATCGATGCCGCCACCGCACCCATGGGCAGCCTGTTCGCCACCGTGCTGCGCAACGCCGCACCGCTGGGCCTGTTGTCGCTGCTGCTGATCTGGCTGTGCTCGCGCCGCATCGCCTCGCCACTGCAGCAGCTCGCGCAGCACGCGCAGGAAGGCGATGTCGGCGCCGCCATTTCCCAGGTCAAGGCGGTCAATTCCTGGTACTTCGAGGCCGAGCAGCTGAAGCAGGCCGTGCTGGTCAGTTTCCGCAACCTCAGCGATCGCATCGGCAAGCTCGACCTGGCCGCACTCACCGATCCCCTCACCCAGCTGCTCAACCGGCGCGGGCTGGAACGCGCGCTCAGCGCCCTCACCGCCTCCGGCGTGCCATTCGGCGTCATCACCCTCGATGTGGACCACTTCAAGGACGTCAACGACCGCCACGGCCACGACGCCGGTGACCAGGTCATCGCCGGCGTCGCCCAGAGCATGCGCGCCAATGCCCGCCCGCAGGACGTGCTGTGCCGCCTCGGTGGCGAGGAATTCCTGGTGCTGCTGCCCGAGGTCAGCGCCGATACCGCGCTGCAGGTGGCCGAACGCCTGCGCACCGCCATCGAAGCCCAGGCCTTCGCCAAGGTCGGGCACGTCACGATTTCTGCCGGGGTCAGCCACTACCCGGAAACCCAGTCCAACGCCGATCTGGCCATCCGTCAGGCCGACAAGGCCCTGTACCGCGCCAAGCACGGCGGCCGCAACCGGAGCGTGCTCTACCGCAAGCGCAGCTACCGGCCTGAGCCTTCCTCTTGACGTGTTGCTTGCCGCATCTACACGGTACCGACGCAATGCATCTGCAACGCTGCAATCGCTCCCTGCATGCAGCATTGCAACGACCTGGCTCCCGCGCTCCCGTTCAACCGGTTAAAGCACATGGCCCCTACCCGTTCCGAAGAACGCATGTCGACACTGGGCAGCCTGGATGCCCTGGACGACGTTGTCAGCAGTTCGCTGGACCGCCTCACTGAACTGGCCACGCGCCTGTTCCAGACCGAGGTTGCTTTCGTGTCGCTTGTGGAAACCAACCGGCAGCGCATGATTGCCCGGCAGGGCCTGGAGCCGGGCGAGATGCAGATCGAGCACTCCATCTGCGCCCACACCATCCGGTCCGCCGACGGCCTGGTGGTTGCAGACCTGCGCGCAGACCCACGCTTTGCTGGCAATCCACTTGTAGTGGACCCGCCTCACCTGCGCTTCTATGCTGGCGCGCCGCTGGTGGCCAAGAACGGTGTCGCCATCGGCGCGCTGTGCGTCATGGATCCTGCTACCCGCGCGTTCAGCCCCGATGATCGCCGGCAACTGCAGACGCTGGCCATTGCGGTCATGAACGAGCTTGAGCTGCGCGTTCTGACCGGCCGTCGCGATCCTGTCAGCGGTTTGCCCAATCGCCATCAGTTCACCCTCGACTACGCCGCCTGGTCGGCACGTGCACCAGGGCGTACCTGCTTTGCCGTGCTGGTGGACGTGCTGGATCTGCCGCGCGCCAACGAAGCCGGCCAGGTGCTGGGCATGGCACCGCTGGAAGCGCTCATCCGCCGTGCCGGCGCACGCATCAAGGTAGCGCTGGAAGGCGTCTGCGAGGTCTATCACGTAGGCGTGACCCGCTTCGCTTTCGTGCTGCAGCTGCCCGACCGCGATGCTGCCGAGCGGCTGGTCACCGAGCTGCATGGCCGCCTGACCCGCTCCATGCTGGCCGCCGCCGTACCGATGGCTCCGCTGTTCCATGCTGGCCTGTGCGAAGTGCAACTGGGCCGCGACAGCGCCGATGATGTTCTGCGCCACATGCTGATCGGCCTGCATTCTGCCCACAGCGCTGGCGCACCGTTCTGCTGGTACTCGGCCAAGCGCGATGCCGGTTTGAAGCGTGGTTATCGCCTGGCAACCGACGCGGAAAGCGGCCTGCGCAATGACGAATTCCATCTGGTCTACCAGCCCCGGTACCGCGCCTCGGATCTGGTACCCGTGGCCGCCGAAGTGCTGCTGCGCTGGCAGCATCCGGATCTGGGCGCGGTAAGCCCCGCCGAATTCATTCCCGTGTTTGAACGTACCGCCCTGATGGAAGTCGTGACCGATTGGGTACTGGACCATGCACTTACGCAGTTGGCCCAGTGGCGGCGTGACGGTCTTTCGCTGGTGCTTTCCATCAACCTGTCGCCACGCGACGTAGCGCGTGCGGGCATGGCTGACAGCCTCATTACCCGCATCCAGATGCACGGCCTGTCGTGCCACGATATTGAAATTGAAATTACCGAAGGCGAATGGCTGCGCGCCGACTCGCCTCCCGGTGAACAGCTCAAGCTGCTGGCCGCCGCAGGCGTGCGCATCGCCGTGGATGATTTCGGCAGCGGCTACAGCAACTTCGGCTACCTCACCGATCTGCCCATCAGCACCATCAAGCTGGACAAGTCGATGATTGACGACCTGCCCACCGACGCCCGCGCGCAACTCAAGGTGCAGGCCGTCATCAGCCTGGCCCACGGCCTGGGCTACAACACCGTGGCGGAAGGCGCTGAAACAGCCGAACAGGTCGCCTTGCTGCGGGCCTATGGCTGCGATGAAATCCAGGGCTTCGCACTGTCACGCCCGGTCGATGCCAGCGCTCTGGCCGCGCTGCAGACGGTGCCGTACGTTCCGGCGTGAGCCACACGCCCGGCTGAACGCCATTCAGGAAATTCATCTTCCGCGTACACCGTTCCTGGCGGCAACGCGTCATGATGGTGCCGCAGCAGCAATGCCCCTTCCACTGGAATTCCTTTGCAGCCGTCTTCCCCCTCGGCCGGATCACCGGCCTCGCCGTCGCGTTCCTTCTTTGAATACCTGGCCGTACGGGCCGGTGAGCAGTGGTTTGCCGTGGATGTGCAGGCCACGGTGGAGATACGCGGCCCGGAAACCTTTGACCGCCCCGGCAGCGAAGGCCGCCTGACACTGGCCGTGCGCGAAAAGGCGCTGCGCGTGGTCGATCTGCGCAGGCTCAGCGGGCTGACACCGTTTACCTACACCTGCCCGGCCATGGCGCTGGTGCGCGCCGGGGTGGATGTGATCGGCCTGGCCGTGGATGAAGTGGGCGACATCGAGAGCGTGCCGCGCAAGCAGCTGCGGGCCGACAACCCACTGGGGTATGTGTTCTGCAGCCAGAGCATCGCCATGCCCGACAAGCGCGAGATTCCGCTGATCGACCCGATGTTGTTGATCTCCGCGTAACCAGACATCGCCCATGTAGCGCCGAGCCCACGCTCGGCTGCTCCGATGTAGAGCCGAGCCCACGCTCGGCTGCTTCTGCGGGCCCCGCCCAGTAGTGCCAGCCCATGGCTGGCAGCACATACCCCGTCCGGCATCACGGAGCGCGTGGCCCCCACGGTAGCGCCGGGCCATGCCCGGCGATCCACACACCCCCAAAGAGCACGGCAAGACCGCGTGAGCATCCCTCAACATTCCTGCTGTAGGGTGGCGCCATCTGGCTTCTCTGCGGTGCGACTGCTTCGCCCCCGTGTCTAGCCCCTCACCGGCACGACACATGCACCCGTCACCCACATTCCAGATCCTCAGGATCCGTCCGTTACTGCGCCTCGATGGGACCGTCGATCGCGTGGAGGTCCTTCACTGCAAATGCCACACCTGCGGTAACGATTCGCGCTATTCCGAGCCGGGCGGCTTTCGACACGTTGAATCGGATATCGAGCTGACCTGCCCCGCGTGCAGTGCCACCGGCGTGTTCACCAACGCCGAGCTGTTCGCAGCGTGGGTAGAACAGGTGCGGCGCGACCGCATGCTGGTCCTGGCGGGCATCGACCCCGAAAAACTCTACGGGCCCTAGCCGAAGCGGTATCGCCGGGCCGTGCCCGGCGAGTGGAGCGGCTGCATGACGCATCCGGCACGCCAAACCGGCCGGATGCGTCACGCTGGCCTTTGCTATTCGCTATCCACGCAATCAGTTGAAATGTTTCATACAACTATTCGTAAGCGCAAAACGTCACACGCTGCTTGCCTTCGCGAGCTGTTTACGTCCCCCGGCGTCGCCTCTGCCATTGAGGCGGCGAGCTAGCGTCTCCTCCTGTCGCATATGCCATCTGAGTTGCATGCAACAATTCCCGCATCGCACTCGATGCATCCGAAATCTTCGGATTTTTCTCATTGAATTGAACGTGCAGGCGTAGACAACATGGCGCGCCACCGAAAAAGGGTGGCCGGGTCTGCAAACCCGTTTCAGAGATACGCCTGTAGTTTGCGCTTGCCCGCCGGTACCGCCCGGAAACCGGTACCGGCGGGCAATCCGTCGGCCTTTATGGCGGGCGGTGCGTGGGGGTCTTCGCACCCACCGGTCTATGGCGTTTCTCTACCCGGTTTGCAGCCACGCACCGTCCGCCACCCCGCTTCCGCGCGGTGGCGCTGTTAAGTACAGCCACGGAAGCTACTGCCATGACCACTCGCAAGAACCCGCCGCTCCATGCTGTTGGCACCGTCACCGACGACGAAAACCCCACCTCCGATCTCAGCACCTTCCAGGGCTGCCTTACCCGCATCCGGGATGGTGAAGGATCCGATGGAATGCTCTGGCCGGAGGAAAACCTGTCCGACGGCCGACGTCAGTCCCTCGCGCGCATCGACCGCGCGGCCACGGGCATCCTCACTGCGGTGGAGATGCTGCACGCCGCCAACCGCTGCAAGACCATGGCCACGCCCCGCCGGCATCTGGATGAGGGCGTGGTGGAGGGCTTGTTCTTTGCGTGTCGCGAGCTTGCCGAACTGGTGTGCAGGGAAGTCAGACCGGCCTGATCTCGTCGGGCCATGCCCGGCGGAAAATCAAAACCACCGCGCTGCGCGCTCGCGGGGCACGGCCCCGCGCTACCACCACCCCGCCCGGTAGCGCCGGGCCATGCCCGGCGGAAAATCAAAACCACCGCGCTGCGCGCTCGCGGGGCACGGCCCCGCGCTACCACCACCCCGCCCGGTAGCGCCGGGCCATGCCCGGCGGAAAATCAAAACCACCGCGCTGCGCGCCACCACCGCGCAACCGCTCCCGGTAGCGCCGGGCCATGCCCGGCGGGCAATCAAACGTCCCGTGCAACCACGCCTAGCGCGCGGTCCAACCGCCATCCATCGGAAGCGCCGTGCCCGTCATCTGCGCGGCGGCGTCCGATGCCAGAAACACCACCATGTCGCCCAGCTGTTCCGGCGTCACGAACTGCAACGACGGCTGCTTCTCGGCCAACAGCTCACGCGCGGCGGATTCCTGGTCCGTTCCTTCCCGCTCCGCCAGCGCGGTGATCTGCTTCTCCACCAGCGGCGTCCGAACCCACCCCGGGCAGATGGCGTTGGCCGTGATGCCCGTGCCCGCGTTTTCCAGCGCGGTCACCTTGGTAAACCCGACCACGCCATGCTTGGCCGCCACATAGGCGGACTTGTTCACCGAACCCACCAACCCGTGCGCCGACGCGATATTGATGATGCGACCCCATCCCTGCTGCTTCATGTGCGGCAAGGCCGCCGCCGTTGCATGGAATACCGCAGACAGATTCAGCGCCAGGATGGCATCCCACTTATCGATGGGGAATTCCTCGATGGACGCGGTGTGCTGGATGCCCGCGTTGTTCGCGAGAATGTCGATGCGGCCCATCGTGGCAACGGAACGGGCGATCATCTCCCGCACCGCCTCGCCACGCGAAAGATCGGCGCCGTCATGCGCGACCCGCACCCCAAACTCGGCTTCCAGGCTGGAGCGGATGCGTTCAATCTCCGTCGCATCGCCGAAGCCATTCAGCACAATGTCGGCCCCCTGGCGCGCCAGCGCCGTGGCAATGCCAAGACCGATACCGCTGGTAGAGCCGGTAACTACCGCGACCTTTCCAGAGAACATGGGGAAGATTCCTTAGAACGGAGGCCCAAGTGTAGATCCACGCCATGCGTGGATGCTCCACCTCTCGGCACAAGCTCACCCTGCCAGTGTAGATCCACGCCACGCGTGGATGCTCCACCTCTCGGCACAAGCCTAGGCTGGCCGTATAGTCAGCCCATCCAGCCAAGGACGGTCCGATGAACCTGCGCCACGCCCTGCTGCCCGCTGCCCTGACCGTACTGCTTTCCCCCGTGGCCAGCCTTGCGGCACAACCGCAGGCCACCAGCACACCCCTGACCACCGGCAGCGTGCGCCTGGATATTGCCAGCGGTCGCGTCGAGGGGGACATCTGCGTGACCCACCTGCCAGCCGATTCACGGGGCTCGTTCGCACTCAACGCCGGCCTGAATGTTGCGCGGGTCACCGATGGTGACGGCAAAGACGTGGCCTTTGGTGGTTGGTACGAACCCGGCGTGGACGGCGAGGCACGTGTCTACACCCTGGCCGAACCCACCGCCAAGCTCTGCGTGCAGTATGTCGGCGCGTTTCCGCGCTACCCGAAGCACGATGCTATTGACGACTTCAAAGGCATGATGGCCTTCAACGGGGACAGCGCCCGCTTCACCGAGCAGTCCGCATGGCTGCCACTGGCCTTCAATCCCAAGACCCGTGTGCGCAGCCGCGAGAGCCGTTACGACCTGCAGGTAGACTGCAACGGCTGTCGGTTCCTGTATCTCAACGGCAGCCCGGCCATCGAAGGCGCACAAGGCCGCTTCCGCAGCGATATCGCCCGGCCGATTCTGCTGTTCGGCGGCAGCGGCCCGATCAGCCGCACCGCACAGGTCACCCTGCTCAACGAGAGCCTGCCCGCGGCCAAGGTCGATGCGCTGTCCAATACGGTACAGAAAGTGGCCGACGTCTATACGCGCTACATGGGCGTATCGCCGGCCGAGCGCCCCACCTTCCTGCGCATGGTCACGCTTGACCAGGTGCAGCGCGACCGCCGTGGCAACGAGTGGGGCTTTGCCGCCTGGCCGACCATTGCGATGAGCGGCAGCATCGGCAACGTGGCCGACTCGCTTCTGGCGGGCGGCGAACCGGCCGAGCGGCGCGTGCAGTACATCGCACACGAAATGGGCCACTACTACTTCGGCACCTTGAACCAACCGCAGGGCCCCTACTATTGGTTCCTGCTCGAATCCAGCGCCGAGTTCCTGTCGATCAAGGCGCTGCGCGAGGTCAGTGGCGATGCCGCCGCGGATCGCTACGTCGCGCGGCTGCAATCGTCCATCGACAAACAGGACAAGCCCCTACCGGCATTGGACAGCATCGATGCCAGCGCCAATCTGGGCGAGCTGTATCGCTACGTCTACGCGCCCTTGCTGCTGCTCTCGCTGGAACAACAGGTGGGCGAAGCGAAGATGCAGGCCTTCATGCGCGGCCTGCTGGCTGCGCCCTCCCCCAAGGATTGGGCCGAGCTGCAGAGGATTGCGATGAAGGCCGGCATCGACGCCAAGACCTGGAAACAGTGGCAAGCCAGCTGCGTGTCAGGCGGCGCGCCACGCTGTAGATCCACGCCACGCGTGGACGCTCCCCCTCAGCGCCCCATCACTTCAAGTGCTCAACCAGCCGCTGGCCCACTTCCAGCGCCGACGCCGGGTTCTGCCCGGTGATCAGCTCGCGATCCACCACCACATGGCCGGTCCACGGCGTGGTGTTACTGCTGAACTTCGCACCTGCTTGCTGCAACGCGGTCTGCGGGTAGAACTTCATTTCGCCGCCGCCTAGCATCGGCTTGGCCTGCTCTTCTTCCTGGTTGCTGATCACCGTCATCTGATAGCCGCTGTAGATCCACTTTGGCGCGGCCGGCATGCCACCCGCTTCCAGCTTCGATACGAAACCGTTGGCATCCGGCAGCGTGGACAGCAGTGCGATCGGCCCGTGGCAGACCAGCGCGGTGGTCTTGTTGCGCTGGTGGAAGTCGGCCAGCAAGCGGCCCAGCGCCGGGCTTTTCAGCAGATCCTGCATCGGCGCGTGGCCACCGGGGATATACACCGCATCGAAGCGCGCGTAGCCCTGCTGCTCGACGCGCGCCAGGCTGACCACCGGCGAGGCCGTCGGCGAGGTCAGCGCCAGCTTCTCCAGCAGTTCCTTGTGCAGCTTCAATTGCGCTGCATCGTTGCCGAAGTACGCCGGCGTCACCGAGGACGCATCCACCGTCGGCGCCCGCCCCTGCGGCGTGGCGAAGGTCACCTCATGGCCCGCGTCCAGCAGCAGCTTGACCGGCTGCATCAACTCGTTGAGATAGAAGCCAGTGGACAGCACCTTGCCGTCCTTCAGGTCCAAGTGGTTTTCGTTGGACAGCACCACCAGCACGTTGGCGGCATGCGCGCCGGTCGCGGCGAGGGTCAGGGCCAGCGCTGCGGCCAGCCGGGTCATCAGGTTCATGGGGAGCTTCTCTCGGGGAATGGCCGCCACTTTATTCATCGCCCCAGCGGCGATAAATTGGCCCCATCGCAAAACATCTGTTCCCGGGAGAGCCAAATGAGCCGCAAGTTCGACTACCTGGGCGATGTGGAGGTGTTCCTGGCGGTGGTCGAGCACGGCTCGTTCACCGCCGGCGCGGTGGCGCTGTCCACCACGCCCTCGGTGCTGAGCCGTGCGGTCACCCGCCTGGAAGCGCGGCTGGGCCGGCAGCTGCTGCAGCGGACCACCCGCCGCGTGGGCCTGACCGACGCCGGGCGGCTCTATCTGGAACAGGTGCGCACCGCCTTCGGCTTGCTCGACGACGCCGAGCGCGACGTACAGGGCCAGGACGGTGCGCTGGCCGGCCGCGTGCGCCTGAGCGTGCCCACCACCTATGGCCATTACCGGCTGCCGCCTGTGCTGGCGCGCTTTGCGCAGCAGTACCCGCAGGTGCAGGTGGAACTGAACATCACCAACCGCAATGTGGATCTGGTGGCTGAGGGCTTCGACCTGGCTATTCGGCTGGGGCAGCTGCCGGACAGTGGGCTGGTGGGGCGGAAGCTGGAGGATGCGCCGCTGGTGCTGGTGGCTTCGCCGGAGTACCTGCAGCGCCGGGGTACGCCGCAGACGCTGGAAGATCTGGAGCAGCATCTGTGTTTGCCGTTTGTGATGCCGCGGACTGGGCGGCTGGCGCCGTGGGTGTTTAGGGATGGCGGGCGGGATGTTGATTGGCTGCCGCGTTCGTCGATTGAGACTTCTGACGATGTGCTGGGTGTAGTGTCGCTGGCCGAACAGGGGATTGGGATCTGCCAGAGTTATGAGTTCATCGTGCGGGAGCGGTTGCTGCGTGGGGAGCTTGTGGAGGTGCTGCCGCAGTTGCGGGGGCGGTCGAGGCCGTTCTCGGTGATCTATGCACCGCATCGACGGCAATCGGCGGCGGCGCGGGCGATGATTGAGTTGCTGGTGGGCAATGCGGCTGAGGATCGCGTTGGTTGAAGCCGGGGGGTTGTTAACGGTGTCGGGTTTGAACCGATTTTCGGGCTATGCGGCTGATCGCGCGCCGTTGCTTGGCGAGGCGGACTAAGAACTGTTGCAAAGCAGGCTGTCGCGCTATTCGCTTGTGGCGTGGACGATTGCGCCAGTCGGGATCGCAATCAACATAGCAGCTGCGCGAATGCGTCTTGCGGTGTCGCGTGCCGCACGAATGCCACGTGCAACAATCGTTCTTCGCTCTCGGATTCCGCGATTCCTTCGCGAATTTCTATTGGCATTCGAAGCGGCAGCGTAAACACCATGGCGCGCCACCGACAACGGGTGGCAGCGGGCGTCCAAACCCGAGACAGATAGTTGTTTACGCTTGCCCGTCGGCACCGTCCTTAACCGGTGCCGGCGGGCAATCCGTCGGCCTTTATGGCGGGCGGTGCGTGGGGGTCTTCGGACCCGCCGGTTATTGACAACTGTCTGTCCCGGTTTGGAACCCGCACCGTCCGCCACCTCTTCGCGGTGGCGCTGTTAAGCACAGCCACGGAAGCCGACGCCATGAATGAACCCGACACCTTCTCCTCGTACAACGTTGTTGAGCCCATCAACGACGAGACTCCCCTGCCCGACCTGAACTCCCTACTTGGCATCCTCAAGCGCATGCGTGGCTGCGAGGGTGCAGATGGGCATCCTTGGCCGGAAACCGATGTCTCACCCGGCCGCCGCGTGAGCCTGGCTAGAAGTGAGCGCGCGATGGTTGGCGCATTGACGGTGCTAGAGTTGCTACACGCGGCAGACCGCTGCCGGGTGGCAGCGGAGCCGGAACGGCATTTGGATGAGGGGGTGGTTGATGGGTTGTTCTTGGCTTGCCGAGGGTTGGTTGAGTGGGCGTGCCACGAGGTTAGGCCGGAGTGACTGCGCTCACATTTGACAAGGTCAACGCCATTCGTTGCATCAACGTCCGTTTCCGACAGAAGCGGACTTCCAGGAAGGATCTCCTGCCGTCGCCGAACGCCAGTTGCATGCATCCTCAACGCGTGCCGTCACTTTCTCCCAGGCCTCCGGCCAGCGGCAGGCGCTACCTACGGAGTTGATCAGAGCATCCCTAGGTCAGGCGGTATGAGACACGTGCCATACACACACAGCCGCCTACCCGCTCACTCTGCAGGCCCAACAAACGTATTCAGCGCCATTGCAATCCTCTTGCGTCGCTCAAGCAAGAAAGCCTTGTAGCTTTCCACTTCCAGCAGCGATGCCTCAACCGGGATGCACTGTGCTGCGAACGCCAGCTCGCCAAGCTGGTCCACCAGCGGGGGCAGGTAAACCGCCGGGGCCTTGTCGCTGATCGCGCGATTCGTCTTGCCGCCGATGAATCCCAGATTGGCGATGTCATCCGCCTCGCGGGCAGTGAAGCTGGTCTTCAATACGGCTTTGGGGAAAATGTGATGGAACTGCAAGCGATGCTGGGCGCCCGAATGATCCAGAGCAATGGTCAATTGGCTGAACCAATCTTTCGCACCGGCAGCGCGGAAAGCCAGGAACATCGTCTTGAACAGCGCACTACGCTGGTTGCGCCCTTCCAGCTCCTCTGCGGTAATGTCCAGACGGCCGAACTGCAGCCGCAGCCGGTCGATCAGCTCGCGCACCGCTCCGCCCTGACGAATATTTGCCAAATCCTGATCCAGAATGGTTTCGCTGGAGCCTCGGGAGAAGCGGCCTTTGGCATTGGCCATCAGCGCCCAGTAGCGCAGTTGGCGGGCCTCATCGTTGCTCAGCGCATAGTTGCGGCTATGCCCGAAATACGCCAGCACCACCAGCAGGAAAGGCGACGACAACAGTGCCGGGCTATCGATGCCAAGATTGCTGCGCAGGAAGTTGAGCGCGAATTCCATGCCATTGCAGGCTTCTTTCCATGCCTTCTGCAGCTTCTCCACATTCAGGCTACCCACGATCTGAAAACGTGATTGGCCGGTGGCAAACGCCATCAAATTCTTCAAGTGCAAACCGAGATCAAGGTCAAAGCCCGTCTTGGCGCATGCCTTCTGGAAATCCTGAAACGTCTGTAGCGAGTGCCGCCACTTGGCAGTGATCTGCGCCAGAGCCAAGTCGGAACTGCGCAGCTTGGCTCCCAGTGAATTGACCCGGACGAAGATTTCCGTGACCTCATCATAGGAAAGCGTGCGTTCCAGCACGTCCATCCGATAAACGTACTTGCGGATGCCACGTAGCCGGGCGAGGCGCTGGCTGTACTTCTCGTACCGGGGATCGTCAAAACCACTAATGCCAGCGCGTTTGAGGAAAGGCGCATCGCTGTCGGTCTTGAACACTTCTGACACTTTTACCCAATGCGGCAACTGCTCCAGCTTCCTCGTGGCCACCACGAACGTCATCTTGTTGAAGCGCTTGAGCAGTTCATCCTCGGTCGAGTCCGCCTCATCGCCAATCAGTTCGCTATCGTCATCAGCATCGTTCTCGTCGTCGCCGTTCTCTTCCACTTCGGTCACCACCGCCAACTGGTCGGGATGTTCCAAGTTGAACAGCAAGTCGATAGGCCGGCGGCGACCGCGCACCGATACTGGCTCGCCGCGAATGACGGCAGAGAGCGATGTCAGACGCTGCTGACCATCCAGCAGAAGCCGCGTGCTCTGGTAAGGATTCGTGCTTTGGCTGACCGCGAAATCCTGCAGCGGAACAGCCTCGTCGGTTTCCCAAAGCAGGATTGCGCCCGAAGGGTAGCCGCGATACAGCGAATCCAGCAGATCGCGCACTCGCGTGGAGCGCCACACATACTGGCGCTGCATCTCTGGCAAGCGCAGTTCGCCCCGCTCGATCATTGATACCAGTTCTTCAACGCTTGCTTCGGCCTTGGCCATGTTTTTCCTTCGATCAGGCACCGAGCAGGAAGCGCTCGCGGTGCCACTGTAAATAATGCCGGTGCTCGCTGGCCAGCCAGCGCAACGTCATTCCCGAGTGAATGCCAAGCCCAGGCAGATCGCTTTGAGACAGGCGGGTGCTGGTCAGCAGATGCCCGACATCGTCGAAGCTGATCAGAAAGCGATCGAACAGCGCATCGAGATTGGCCACCAGCAGAAAGCCGTTGAAGGCATCCAACCGCTCGGCATCGTCGGCACATTCGGCCCAGGGTTTGGCATGGCTAGCACGCAGGGCTTCAGGCACCGCGACGCCAGTCACTGCGCAGGAACCGCCCCAGTAGATCAGCAAGGCATCGCGGTAACGCGCCTGCCCCACGCGCTGACGCACCAGGCGTTCGACTTCCGTGCCGCGGGCTTCGGCAGACATCGTCTCGACAACTTGCGCCACGGCCGCGTGGTAGTCACGCACTGCCTGATTCGGCAACGCCTGCGACAGGCTGGCCGTGCGGCGCAGAAGAGCCGCCAAATCGGGCAGAGTCGGCACACAAAACACGTCATCGGCTCCGGCCCAGGGTTGGAAACTGCGCAACAGTTCCGGCAGCAGCGCGGGCGTAGCCGGTTGAAGGCGCAAGCCGAAGCCATCGGCCGATGCCGTCACTACCGCCTGGCTGCGATGGCGAGCCGAAGCCAGTATCACCGCATCGCCAGCGGATGACAGCACGTGCTCGAAGCCGTTGTCGTGGCCGGTTTTTTCGATGAGGGCGCGTTGTAGAGGATTCATTCAACCAACTCTGGGCGCAGTCTTCGGAAACTCATTCCTGCCTCTCCTTTTACAAATCTCTTTTTAAGAGACGATCGGAAGCTGGCGAACCGCGAAGCTGCAAAGCGAGCCAAGGTTCTTGGGCATACTCTTTCGGAGGCGGGGTAGTAGTCGTCACGATGTACTGAAACAAGGGGGCCGATCCAAGTCCTTCCAGTTCATGCACAAGATGAAATAAACCGTGGTACAAAGCGAGCCCAAGGTCGGCTTCACGTGGGCTGTCATGGATCAGGAAAGCCGGAAGCCTCGTGTCACCATCGATACTCATGCACAGGGTCGCGAGATCGAAAGCCACGACTTTCAGCGAATCGATCGCAGATGTCGAACGATCCCCGCCCATCTGGACAACCAGGCTCAGTCCGTTTCCGGTCAATCGGATTTCGCCATTGGCTTCAGGTCCGACTAAGCGTCGGATGATTGGGTCGAACTTCTGGGCAAGCTTCGAGAAAACAGTCGCATTCTGGTTTTGCAGCGTCGCGATCCGCTCCCGCACTTGCTCTATCTCAGTTTGATGCCTAGCCAGGCGGGTTTCGGTAGTTTGCTGCTGTTCGAGCAGCGAGGCCAGGCGCTCGACATCGTCCACGGCCTTGCGTGCGGTATACCACGCCCCATCGCGCTGTTCGCGAAGCTTCAGCAGGTTCTGGTAATGCTCTTCCCTGCGCGTTGCATCCTGTTTCGCCAACGCCAGCTCAGGTCGTAACTGCTTCAGTAGCGATTGGGCTGACTCCAGACGCTCCTGTTCATCCTTGAGCGCTTTTTTGCCGCTCTCCAACCTAGCCTTGCAGGCCTCCAGATCTGGAACCTTGTGTGACAACCCGCATTGGCTCGCCAGCACGCGGTCAATGGGCACCTCGCAGATGGGACAAGGATAATTTTCTGCTTCCTTGAGCGAGTAGGCTAATGTTGGATATTCTCCCTTGATCGCGGATATCGCCCGCTCGATGGCTGGTATCACAGCCTCTTGCCTTCCGATATCGGCCTGGATCCTTGCCACCTCCGCTTGGGCATTTTCGTGCGCCTGCCGCACGGAGTCGGTATCCGGAGTCGCGCCCGCACCATTGGACTGGGCTTCCACTGCCAACCGCTCCTGCGCCGCCCTACGCAGGATTTCGACACCCAGAGTGCCCTGCGCAAGTTCATCGTCCGTAACGCCAAGCCCTTCCAGAAGCTGCTTTCTCAACTTGCGGATTTCCCAGGCGCGATGGCCTATTTCCTGCTCTTGGCTACGGCTCGACTCGCTCATTGCGGCGATGTCGACGCGGAGTGTCTGTTCGGAGGGGTCGATGGCGTTCAACAGGGCTCGCAGTGCCTCCAGCCGCTCAGTTCGATTCAATCCCCTCGCCGGCGACTCCGAGTCGGATAGTGAGGATCGCCATTCAAGAACATGGTCGAATCTGCATTCCTGATCCCTGCTCAACAGCGCCAAGGCAATCTGCCAGGCCTGATGCCCTTGTTTCTTGCCAGCGATCAGATCTCTGACGCCCGGAGTCAGCAGATTCTCTTCGATGGCGTTGAGCAGCGGCGACAGACTCGTGGCCGGCATTTCGCTGAGAACAAGCTCATCAAGATTGCCATCCAGTACCGCGAAATGCCGCCGCCGTATGCCCAAGGGTCGAAGAACAGCCCAACATGCGCCATCCAACACGACTTCCATGCCAACCCATCCGTTAGGAAACGCCGAGCCAATTCCGTCGCGCTGATCTTCGGGAGCAAACTTATCCTCGCCCAAGCAATAGCGCAACAGCCTGCAGAACAAGGTCTTTCCTCCGCCATGGCCGATGCCATTGTCGTCCGGCGTCCACACGATATTCAGGCCTGGACGTAATGAAACATCCCGCAAGGGCAACTCCCCTGGCTTTTCCCATATCACCAGCCGCTTGATCCATAAACGTGGTTCGCGCATCTGTGCCGGCGGAGTAAGGCATAGCTGTTGCTGGAACATGTCAGGCTGCGGCTTCAATCCATCCCCCTATCTCGTCAGGCAATTCGCGAATGACACGATCGAAGTCTTGCCCTCGCGCTTGCAGGAAAACAAGAATCATCTGGGCACGTCCTTCCGCCCATTCGGCAGCAGGTACATCTAGTTCGCCACCTTTGGCCCAAGTCCCCGCTCCAAGATCTTCAATCAGGTAGCCACTGCTTCGGAGGAAGCGCACAGCCCCGCCCCAAGCCTGATTTGCGCGCGGTATGAAGCTCAACACCGCCCCGGGCAGCGGCCTAGCTTCTTCTCCTACCAGGCGTTGCCAATCCAGAGCATCCTGCGCATCCAGCAAAGGCGTCATCAGCCTGGGCTCAAGCGCCAAGACGGCGGCGAGACGTACATGGCGCACCGGCCATGGGGCCTGCGCAGCCTTGAGCAAGGCGGCCAAGGCCACCCCCGTCTCCGCACCTTCATTCTGTTGTGGTCGTGCCCAGATTCCATCAGGCAGGGACGCTCGATCGACGACCTGCCGAGCCGTGGCTTCAGCCTGAACAGGCAATGCGTCTTCTATCTTGAAGCCTCGCTTGAAAGCTTCCAACACCAGATGCTGGGTGCGGTACTGCACGTGATCGCGACGGGTTTCGCCATCGACACTGGCCAATCGAAGGGGCGTGACTGACGTCTCTCTGTACGCTCCGAAATCCCGCAGCTCATTGTTTCGGAGCACGCGGAAGGTTTCGCTGGGGTAGTCGGCCCCCATTACGTCGGCGGGGTCGAGGATATAGCGCAGTTCTTCCTCGGTGAGGCCGTAGAGTTTGGCGTAATAGGCGTCGAGTTCGGCGCGCAGGGTGGCGCGGCGGTCGAGGTCGAAGGTGAAAGGCTGGCCTTCGTAGCCCAAATCTCTGGCCCAAGCGGCAAGGTCGTGGGTGGTGTAGGTCAGTTCCAGTACGCGCGGCACGATGAAAGCGAGGTCGGCCTCGGTGTAGCGGTCTGGCGGCAATACGGGAAGCTGTTTGTAGATGAAGTAATTCATGTGCGTGCCACCTGTCTTGTGCCGCGCCACAAAGTCAAATACCAGCGCAGACAGGTTGGCGAGCAGCGCAGCGAATCGTGCACGGTTTCCCCCGTCGGGGAATAGCATCAATGGCATCTGATTGCCAACGCCAGCCAACGGCACCACCGACGCGATGACCGTCCGCTCATTAGTCGCATTGGTGATATCCCGCCACCCCATCAACCACTGCGGGCAGGCAACCTGCAGCCAGTGTTCGGCTAGGGCGAGCACGGCGTGCTCGTCCGCCAAGGGCGTCTCCGATGCAGGCAGATGGCCGTAGTCGGCGGCGAGCGCCAGCAGAGCGCTCTCGGCTTCATGATCAATGGTGTACCAGGCCGTAGTGTTGCTGGAGCCATGCGTGTAGAGCTGCGCCTTGGCTTCGCATTTGGCGGGCAGGCAATCGTCATTCAAGGGTTGCAGGCTTTCCGAGCTGTTGCTCACGAGGCCCAGCGATGTGGGTGCGATTGTCTGCGCATAGGGCTGGCGGGCTACAAAGGCTCTCCAGGCGGGGTACGCACCCATGCTTGGATTGACGCTGCGCTGTGCCATGAGGTGCGAACCGAACAACAAATGGGTCACGCTGAGCACGGTCTCCTGTGCATTGCCGTCCTTAAGGGCTTTCAGCAATCCTTCGGGCAAACGGGCAACACGCAGCCAGACTTCGCGGGACTCAACCCAGTAGCGTGGGGTGACAGAGAATGCCGGGTCGGCCTTCTCGACCGGCGAGACGTCGCGGCTGTTGCCGTCTAACGAGTAGGTGGCCCAGCGGTGGTCGAACTGGTGGATGAGCTTTGCTTCGTACAGTGGCAATCGATCCGGACCGGGCTCTGCCTTGAACAAATGACTGGCGCTGGTCATGTTGAAGAGGCCTTGCGAGAAGGTAATGCCCCACGGGTTCTGCGCGGGCTCCACCACCCTGGCGTACTTGCCCTCACCTTCAACCACGGCATCGCGCATCAGCACCGGAGCGGCTCCGTAGAGCTTTTTGGTCAGTTCCGCATCGCGTTCGCTGCGGAAAACCGGGCAGGTGAGCGTGTTGGGGTTGATGAGGCGGAACTCGTCGGGCGTGAGGGTGAAGCGACGGCGCGGGTCGGCCAGTTGGCTGACTTGGGTGGCGAAGCAGACGAACTCGGCCTGCTCCGCGGCCCCCAAGGTGAGCAGGCAGAACTTCATGCGGCTGTCGACAGCTAGGAACAGCTTTTCGCGGTTCTCGATGTCGTACAGGCTGATCAGCCGCCGGTTCTGCGTGATATGGCCAAAGTATGCCTTGGTGCTGTCGTCTGTGGCGATGCCGGTGGGCACGATAAAACCCGCTCGACCGCTGTCGGCATGGATCTGCAGGATTGTTTCGGCAAACAAGGGATAGGTGTTGAGCTTGCCAACGGCCGTCAGCGGAAAGCGTCCCGACTCCCGGTAGAAATTGTTTGCAGCTGCGATCCGCTGGCTTTCCTTGACAAACTCATCCCACAGACGCGGATCGGTTTCAGGCAGCGCAGCAATGGCTTGCTTGCGTGCATCGCCCGCCAGTTTCGCGATGTGCTGAGCACGCGTGGCGAAGAACTCTTCTTCGCCCATCTGCGACACCTCCCAAGGCGGATTGCCCAGCACGCAGTCGAAGCCACCTTGCGCGAACACCTGCGGGAAGGCCAGCGGCCAATGGAACACGCGGGCTTGTTCGCAGGCCGTGCGTGCGGCGGCGATGGGGGCGGCGTGCTCGGTCTGGGTGCGTTGCGGGTCGGTCAGCAGCGCATGCAGGGTGATGCTAGTGGGCACGGTGTCGGCGGTGTCCTCCGCCTTGGGCAGCAGGTAGGCGCCCACAAGCACATCGGCGGCGCGGGCTAACGGGCTGCGGGCGGATTCTTCCAGAAAGCCCCGCCAGGCATTTTCCTTGGCCACCACTTGTTCAGGCCTGTCGGCGGGCAGGGATTCTATGGCGCGTAAGGCTTCGAGACCGCTGCCGTTGTCCTCGCCCAGCAGCATCTGCCTGCCTTGCAGATCCTTGGAAATCTGCTTGAGGCCGGCGGCGTTGACCTTAGCCAGTTCTTTACACACATCCTTGTCGTCGCCACTCAAAGGCTTGAAGGCTTCCTTCGCGATGCCTTGTTCCAGAACGTTCAGGTCGGTCAGGCCCAGAAGGGCGTCGCCCACTTGCAGGTGGTGGTCGAGAAAACCCAGCGGCCGGCCTTCCTCGTAGCCTTCCAACCACAGTGCCATGCGCGCCAGTTCGATGGCCATGGGGTTGCGATCCACCCCATATATGCAGCGGGCCACCACTTCGCGCAGGGCGTGGCGGTAGTCGAGTGGCTGGATGGCACCTTCCTGTCCGCCTTCGAGGCTGCGCAACTGAGCCAGCTTTTCCGCCAAGCGGCGGGCGGCGGCCAGCAAGAAGTGGCCGCTGCCGCAAGCCGGATCAACGACGCGGATGGCCAGCAGTGCCTCGGTGGGATTGGCCGGACGGGCCGCCAGGCGCTCTTCGATGACAGGATCGAGTGCACTCCTAATCAGTTCCTGCACCAGGCTGTCGGGAGTGTAGTAGCTGCCGGTGAGCTTGCGGGCGTTGCCTGCGGTGCTGCCCTCCTCGGTGCGGCCGACGAAGCCAAACGTGCGCGCCGGTAGGTCGATGGCGGGCACCAGTTCCAGCAGGCTTTCATAGACGCTGCCCAGTTCTTCCGGCCCCATGTTGCGGTAGTCCACCGGGGTGAGACTGCCCCCCTTGCCTTGCCCGACGACGGCCCAGCGCAGGTGCTGCATGGCGGTGAGCAGATGGGAGTTGTCCAAGCTGGCGTTATCCAGAGCAGGGCATTGCTCCGGTGCGAATAGGCCACCCAGCGCGGGCAGCGCCAGGCGGGGCTCACCTTGCGCCAGGCCACGAAACACGATGCGGATGGTTTGCCATTGGTCGTCATGACGCGTGCGGGCGCGACGCTTGAGGCAGAGTTCGCGCAGGCGGGCCAGTGAGTAGCCTTCGGCATAGTCGAGGCGGGCAGCCTGTGCTTCGTCGCTGTCTGCCTGGGGGTGCAGCACGCCGCGTTCCTCGACCGTGAAGACAAAGATAAGGCGGTAGATCAGGCGCAGCAGTTGCTGAAAGAAGTCGTCCTTGCTGAGCGAACCGTCGTTCAGAGCGTTGCGCAGGGCTTGGTTGGCGGAGTGTTGCAGAAAGCCGTGGCCGAGTGTCAGCAGAGCTTGTTCGACACCATTGCGCAGACCATCGCGCACGCGGGTGCCTTCCTCCTGGCCCTCGTTGCGCCATTGTTCCCAGATGCACACCGCAGCCTCTCGGCCGAGGCAGGATGCGCGGCTGGCGTGCAGCAGACGCCAGACATTGGCGAATTCGGCATAACGCTGCCCACCAAGCAGGTCGGCCAGATCCACTTCGAGAAAGCTGGGACGGGTGAGCGAGGCAGCGTCGCGCAGCAGGCGCAGTTGTTTGCCGTTGCTGACGATGCCCCATTGCAGCGGTTCACTGGCGTTGAGCAATTCCTGCATGGCCTGGAACGGGGCCTTCTTACTGTTGCCGCCGCCCTGCACGGCAAAGCATGCGTCGGCCTCGTCCAGCCCCAGAGTGTGCGGGGCTACCAGTACGGGCAGGCTGCCAGCCATTAGGCTGATGGGATAGCGCAGTTCGCCCACTTGCTGTGTTGCCGTAGCTTGCAAGGTCGCGTAGCCAAACGAATCGCGCAGAAGTTCGCGGATGAAGGCGGTGGTGAGCTGCGCAGCATCGATGTCGGCGCGCCCAATCTGCGCGGCGAAATGCCGCCATTGAGCGCAGGCAATCTGGAAGGCGCGGCTGTATTCGTCCTTGAGCTTGACGCCCTTGGGGGTGCCGTAGTCGGCCTCTAGTTGTGCGTTAGCGCGGCCCTGAGCGGCTTTTTCCAGCTGATCGGGCAGGAACAGCCCACCTTCAAGCTTGAGGGTGGGCAGGTTCAGCGTGGCCTGGGCCTTGCGGATGCGTTTCACGGTTGTTCTTCTCCAGGCCGAAGCTTATAGCGAGTCAGGCAGCAGCACGTACACACCCATCACATCCACTGGTAGGCAGGGGCTGACGCTGTACTGGCCCACGTCACGGGTGGCCTCGCGCACGCGCTGGTGGTCGGCCAGCAGGGCATCAGCCCGCTCTTGGGCTACCGCTTGTAGCTGCTGCGGATGCGCGGCGAGGAAGTCGAGCGCGGTGCGAATCTCGCGCTTTGCCGCCTCCGGCGGCAGATTTCCGCTCGGCGCGCATTCGAGCAGGCGACTCACGCCATCGTCGACCAGCCATTGGGGAGCATTGCGGCCCTGCACAGCCAGAGCAACGGTTTCCTCCGCCATCATCTGGAAGGGCTCGCGACGGCGTACGTAGCTGAGCTGGTGGCGCAGGCGCAGTAGATAAAGGGTGGTGACGACCTCTACGTCGTTGGTAAGAGTGGCAGCACAACGGGCGGCCAGCGGACGTTCACCTCCAAGTGCGTCTTCCAGCAGGTACTGAGCCAGCAGCCCAACCAACGGGTGACTGCGATGCAGTCCGTTGAGTTCGATGAGCTGGGGTTCGTCGATACCGTCGTCGGTCAAGCGTTGGCGCAGGATTTCGGGGAGGTGCTGCGGTAAGAAGCGTGCAGACTGCTTGCGGCCGATCTCCAGCGGTGACCCCAGCCGCACGCAAGCGCTCTGCAGAAAGCGCGACACGTCAGCATGGGTGCCCAAAGCCTTCTGCTGTTTGTGCCATTCGGGTAGCACCTCGTCTGGCTTGATGCGACGCTGGGCGAACACGGTGCGATTGGCCTTGGCTTTTTCCAGCGCGTCGCGCCATTGGGCCTGTAGAGGAGCGAGCATCTGCTCCGACTCACCAAAGTCGAATGCGACCTGCGGCGATGCGGCACGACCGTCGCTGCGCTTTATCAATGCCGACCTGACCAAGGCCTGATTGATGCGGGCTTCGTCCTCGGGCATGGGAACGAGCACGCCGAGCTCCTTCTGAATGGCCTCGGCCTTCTTGAGGATGACGTTAAGCACGAAGCCATCCACCGGGTTGTCTTGCCCGTAGAGCATGGTGCAGCGCACTTCATCGGCATGCTGCCCGAATCGATCGACGCGGCCTTCGCGTTGTTCGTGGCGAGTGGGGTTCCAGGCCAGATCGTAGTGGACGACAGCAGTGAACAGATGTTGCAGGTTGATGCCTTCGGAGAGGCAGTCGGTCGCAACTAGGATGCGTTGCTCAGCATCCTCCAGCTCATCCACACGCTCTCGGCGCTCTTCGGGAGTGAGTTCGCCGGTGACGGCATCGACGGTAGCTTTGGGGAAAGCGGCCTTGAGGTGTTCGGCCACGTAGTGGGCGGTGGCGATGTAGCGGCAGAACACCACCGGGTGATAGTCATCCTTCACTAGGAGGTCAATATGCCGGATGAGCGCAGCCAGCTTTGGATCACCGGCCTTGCCAGAAAGACGTTGCGCGTCCGCGATCAAGGCCTGCAGACGCGGCGCAGCGTCCTGCACCTGGGCAGGCGGCTCCAGGTCACTGGCGGAGAGGTCGTCGGCTTCGCCATCGTGCAGGCGCTCGTCGCTGAGAAGCGCCTCATCCGGCACAGTGCCTTCCAGCCGTGTGGTCAACGCCTTGACGGCAGCTGCGGGCGACGATGCCACGCAGCGCAGCAATGCCAGAGTGGCGTACCAAATGAGGCGCGCGCTGCCTTGTTGTTCTTGCTGCTCAACGGTTTCAGCCAGTTCGCGGCAGTAGTCCTGCACTGCGTCGAAGAACGCGCCCCATTCGCCGCTGAGTTGATAGGTAAGCTCGGTTTTCATGCGGCGGGGAAAACCTCGTCCGTCATGGGTCTCCGCCTGCCATTCAACGATGTCTTTGCGGCGGCGCTGGACGAAGTGGCGGGCCAGTTCCTGACGCAGTGGGTCGGAGGCCGTCATTCGGCCTTGCAAGGCCGCAAAGCGCGGATCGAGCAGCGACAGCAAGTTGTAGAAGGCGGTCTCGTCACCAGAGTGAGGGGTCGCGGTCAGCAGAATCAGGTGTCGCTGCGTGTCACGGGCAAGGCGTTGCAGCAACTCGAAGCGCAATTGCTTGCCTGCACCGCTGCTGGCGCAGGTGTGGGCCTCGTCAACGATGATGCATTCGGGGGCGGTAGCGAGAAACTGTTCGCGGTGGCGTTCGCTCTTGATGTAGTCCAGGCTGACGACCACCACGGAATGATGGTCGAACAGGCTCACTCCATGCGGAAGATCACGTTCGATGCGGGAGGCCGAAGACGAAGTCAACGCCACGGCCTGAAGGTTGAAGCGGGTTTCCAACTCACTTTGCCACTGCTCGACAAGGTGCGGCGGGCAGAGAATGGCCAGGCGGGCGATTTCGCCACGATCCATGAGCTCTCGTACGATCAGGCCGGCTTCGACGGTCTTGCCGATGCCCACGTCATCAGCGATCAGCAGGCGCACAGTGGACAGGCGCAGTGCCATCAGCAACGGTACAAGTTGGTAGCCGCGAGGCTCCACCGCGATATTGCCAAAGGATCGGAACGGGCCCGCGCCTGCGCGCAGGGTCAGGCGCAAGGCATCGCGTAGCAACAGCGCGGCGGCATGGTTGCCGGCGCGTGCAGGATCGGGCCAGTCGAAGGTGGCGGGTTCGACGGGATGCAGTTCCAACTCGGGGATCAGGGCGATGCTTTCGTCATCGGCGCCGCTCAATGGGCGCAGACGCAGCCAGTCGCGGCGGGAGCCGCTCTGCACTACCCATTCGCGGCCTCGGGCGCGCACCAGGTTGCCGGGCAGAAAGTCGTGTTCGAGGATCGTCATGCGCCTTTATTCCTTGGAACCGAACACATCGGCGTGCGCGGCGAATTGTTGTGGCCAGCGTGAAGCGTCCGAAAGATCGAGCACCTGCCAGCCTTTGTCCTGCAATACGCTGGTGGTCTGATCATCCACAGCGGACAGAAACACCAAAGCACGAGATGCCTTGTACTGGGCCGCCGCAGTGGCTACGCCATTGTTGACGGACACGTTGACCGCATCAGGTTGCGCGCCCCCGGCCTGGCGGAGTGCGGACAGCCAGGCGTCGAGGGGCTCGTTTGCTGTTGTTGAGATAACGGTAGTCGGGCTGCTCGTTACGGGCTGCACCTGGGCATTGGCCAGCGCAACCAACAGCTTCAGCGCATCCGCATTGCGGCGGTTGATGTGTTCGTGATCCGGCTGGTTGAAGTAGGACAGCAAGCACTGATAGCAGCCGGCTTCACACTGATGATTGCCAAGTGCATCGGTCTGTTCCAGCGACGGCAGATCTTCCAGCGTCCAAATGCCGCTCTGCGGTTTGCGATAGTGAATCAGTTGCAGGGCATTGCTGGCTACGAGAGCAAGGTCGTCGCGATTGTTTGCCAGGCGAGTGAGCACACCTGCACCGCCTTCCGCAGCTTCGTAGAACAGCAAGGCGCGGCGCTCGTCGGACTTCGGCAGTGGCTCGACCACCAGTTCGGATTCCTCGATCTGGAAGGTCATTTCGATGCCGCGCTTGAGCGCGGCCTGCAAAGTGGCCATGGCCTCCAGAGGCAAGGCATGTACGGGAGCGAAGATCAGCAGATTGCGATGATCTTCCACAAAGGGAACGATGCGTTGGTTGGGCACCTTCTCCAGCAAAGCATCGTCACTGCCCTTGTCGTCCTCCGCATCCGGTGCATCCTGCTTGCTCCAGGTGCCCGTGATAGGGTTGATGTAGAAGCCCAGTTGCTCCTTGTCCTTGCGCCTGCGCCAGCCGCGATTGATGCGCCAGATTTGCGCAGCGGGCGCGTAGGTGAGCTCGCCTAGCACGTCCTCGCCTTGCTGGATCGTAGCCTTCTGCTGCTGGATACGGCCATCGGGGCCGGGCAGGAAGCGGTAGGTGGTTTGCAGCTCGAAGCCCTGACGCTGGCGTTCCTCGTCGTTGATGGAAATGCGCTCGGTGGCCACGGTCTCCACGGTTTCGATGCGGTAGAGCTCGCGCACCCAATCGTGCTCGGTGAGCAAGGCGTCGCAGTTCTCGCAGCGATTGACCAGCGGCTGTTCGCCGCCCGGCTCGCCGAGATGACCGTAGCCGCATTGGCTGCACACCAACGAGGCAATGGTGGCCAACTGGCTGTTGCCGGAAATGTGGTCTGTATTGCCTACGTTGAGTTTGGCACGCACCACGCGGTACATGCGACCCTGGTGATAAATGAGGCTGCGGGGGCCGAATTCGGACAGGGCCAGGAAGCGCGGCCGGCTGACCATGCTGCCTTCGTCATCCTTGCCATTGACGGCTTGGCCGCCACGGGCGGGAATCCAGGCCATCAGCGGCAGGCGCGGGAAGTTGTAGCCTGGCAAAAAGCCTTGGCTGGCCAAGTAGCGATAGGTGTAGAAATCATTGTTCTGGCCGTTGCCGGACTTGAGCAATACGGCGTACTGGCGCGCGGCGTCGCCGTAGCGGCGCTGGGCATTTTGGCGCTCCATGTGCGAGGCGGTATGGCTCTTGACGATGCGATCGGCCATATCCATTTGCTGGCGGGTGGCATCGAACAGCACGCGCCAGCGCTCCAGCGCCCCAGAGAACGCCTGCGCCGCGTTGTCGATGACCTGACGCACATAGTCAGGCGTGAACCAGGCGCTGCCTTCAAGCTCGCCCTCAAGCTGGTTGATGACCCGGTCGGCACTGGCCAAGGCCCGCTGCTGGACAGCCTGCGCCCGCAGTGCTTCGTGCAAGGGCTGTTCCAGTGGTTTACCGGGCTGGTCGAGATCCAGCATCGGCGCAATGCTGTCGTCCAGCGGCACCTGGGTACTGGCAAGCCAGACCGCTTGCAGGTGGCTGTCGATGAGATCACGGTTGCTCAGATCGAGGGTTGGCGCGCGCACGACGCCATGCACCATTTGCTCAGCATTGTGGAAGAACCACTGGTCATGCGGACTGAGCGCCGCGCAATAGGTGATGACCAGCGCCTGCTGACCCGAGCGACCGGCACGGCCGCTGCGCTGGGCGTAGTTGGCGGGGGTCGGCGGCACATTACGCAAGTACACGGTGTTGAGCGCGGAGATATCCACGCCCAGCTCCATCGTGGGGGAGCAGAACATCACCGGCAGCCGCTCCAACGGCGCTTCGTGGGCCGGGTTCTGCGCCCAATCCTGCCTGTCTTTTTCGGTGTAACGAAAGCGCTGCTCCAGCAGTTGCCGGCGTGGCGCATCCACCTGGGCCGTGTGTTCCTGGGCCTCGAAGTCGAACAGCGGATGCGAGGGCTGGCGCAGCAGGTCGGCAATGCCGAGATACAGGGTGCGGAAATACTGATTGATTCGATTGCTATCAGTTTGCGGCTGATCGGCAATCAGGCACCAGTCCAGAGCAGCCGCGTTCAAGCGCCAGCCTGCGAGCTGGGCGTCGATAGGTTGGCGCTGCACATAGCCATAGTCCTTGGCGGACTCCAGCAGCGCTTCGATCAGCTTAGTCCACTCGACATCTTTCCATTGCGCGACCTCGCTGGCGCAGGCGCTGTTGCGCCAGAAGGCGGCCGTCTTTATTTGCCGTAGCAGACGGGAGCGTGGACCACCTGTCACCAAGTCGGTGCGCGGCTTGCCCTTGTATTCCGGGCGCTTGCCGAGGATGAGATAGCGGCCGGTATCGAGTTTCTCGTCGGGAGCGAAGGCCCAACGCTCATTCAAGTAGGTGTGGGCACTGGTGCGTGCCTTGTCCTGCTCGACCGGGTCGAGGTAACGACTTTCCAGGCACAGATGGCGGCGCAAGGCGTCGAACAGTAGTTCGAACAAAACTGTCCGCTGCACTGCCGTCAATTTGGTCAAGGTGCTGTTTGCAGCAAAGATGCTGGCGTCAGCGCAAAAGGCATCTAGGTCTCGATACCGAATCTGCAATAGGCCGAGTTGATCCAGATTCGGATTATTGAAGCGCCAGCCACGCCGCAGATCACGCAGTAGCCGGTAAGCGATGATGAAGCGCAATGTGCGTTGCGCTTCTTGTCGGGCCAGTCCCATGAGCTTGGGGGTGCGCAGATACTCCACCAAGGTCGCTTCATCGACCCCTTGAAAGCCGAGGGCCTTGAATACGCTTTCGGCCAAGTGTTCTTCATCGAGTTGGCCGCCGCTGCCTTGCAGTGCGCCGATCAAGCCGGCACGCAGCGTCAGCAGGAAAATGAAGTCGTTGAAATGTCCCGCCTGCAGAGCGGCATCCTGGCGGTTGTCGGTAAACCCAAGCAACTTGCGTGGGTCAGGCTGCCCTGGCGCAGGTTCGGAAAGTGCAAACAATTGCTGCAAGGCCGCCAGGGCAATCATGGTCGTGGCCGAAGAGCGGCCTTCGCCGGACAGGCTGGAGAGGCGGTTGGCATCCTTGCCGTGGGCTTCGTGTGTCGTGCCGCAGTTCAGGCAGAAGCGGAACTTTCCCGGAATGAACCAGAACTCCGTCCCCGAGCCCGATTGCCCTTTGGCATCTACCGTGACCATATAGGGAACGGCATTCTTGTAGGCTGGCTTGATTTTGGGTTCGTTACGGCTGAGGTCGATCCAGGTTTCCGGCAGGTCTTCGAGCAGGCCGCCGTATTGCTGCCCGGGCACCAGAGGACACAGAAAGCCATAGCTGGCGTCGTCTTCTGCCGCGATATCGTCGATCTCACGTGAGCTGAAGCTGAGCGGTTGCTGTGCGTGCCAGACAGGTAGGTACTCCTGGCCGCAATCGCGGCAGAAGTGCGTCGGGTAAAGCAGCACATTCTCTTGCTGTCGCCCCGGCGCGAAACGCTGAGCATCGAGCGTGACATGGCGCTTACCTCGCGCCTCCAGCGTGGTGAGCACCTTGCCGGGACCGCTGATGAACTGGTGCAGCTTGAACGCGAAAGGCGGCCTGCCCTGGGGCGTGCGCACATCATGGGCAGCCACTAGAAAGCGCTGCAGGGCGGTGCGAGCGGCTTCCGGCTGGCAACCCGCGTCTTCGGCGAGACGGCGGCTGGCCTCTTCCAACATCATGGGTCTCGCCCGCCTGGGAGGCTCGTCGGCAGGTAGTTCGATACCCAGGTTCAATTCCACCCAGATGGATAACGGGTCATTGCGAAAGGCGTCGAAGTCAGCCCAGATATCCTGCTTTCGCGTAACGGCCGCCGGTAGTTCTGTACGGATGGCGTTGACGTCCTTGAGCGGGTTGGTGACGCGCTCCAAGGTCTCGCCGATGACGTCATGCTCGCTGATCTGGGTGCCAAAAAGTTTGCTAGCCACATCGGCCACCACGCGGTTGCGGTCGGCTTGGCTACCTGTGCTGGACATGGTGGCCGAGGTACCGATGCAGACCAGTTGCTCGGCTTTCAAGCGCTCTCGCAGGCGCCGCACTAGCAAGGCAACGTCCGCCCCTTGACGGCCACGATAGGTATGCAACTCATCCAGCACCAGGAACTCAAGTCCCTCGCAGTGTTCCACCACACGCCGATCCACTTCGTCGAAGCGCGTGAGGATGTACTCCAGCATCATGAAGTTAGTGAGCAGGATATCGGGCGGGTCATCCGCGATGGCGCTGCGTTCCGCCTTGCTTTCCTGGCCGGTGTAGCGCTTGAGGGTGAAGGGACGACGCTCTGGCGCATAGCCATGCAGAAACTTGTCGAGTTCTTCCAGCTGGCTGTTGGCCAGAGCATTCATCGGATAGATGACAATGGCCCTGGTACGTGCTTTGCCATCGGATTGTTTGGCCTTGAGAATGCGGTCGATGATCGGGATGAAAAAGGACAGGGACTTCCCCGACCCCGTTCCGGTCGTGACCACATAGCTTTGGCGTTCCTGGCCTTTGGCCAAGGCTTCCATCTGGTGCTTGTAAAGATGCAGGGGTTCTGGCGAACCTTCAGACTTCCCGACCTGGAAGATCTCTGCGCAAGCAGCATGCAAAATCCCCTGTGCCGCCAGGTTCTGCACCGTGCCTTGGCGTTGGTAATTCGGGTTGATCTGCACCAGCGGCTCAGGCCAATAGCGACCTTGCGCATATTGATGTTCGACCTCGGCTTGGATATCAGGCGCAGCGATGCGAACGAAACTGCGGGAAAAGCTGCCGTATCGTTCGATGAGCTGGTCGCGGAACTGGAAAACGTTATCCATGGAGAGTCCTCACTGATCCATCTTGTGGCCAACCGCCAGAACCACTGCACTGACGGAAGTGCCTGCTGCGATGCGCTTCCTCTTCGTACGCCGCACCCCGTCCCTACCCTTCAGCCGGCCAGATGACTCTATGCATACCAATGCCGCGCTATGGCACGGACCTATAAGGGCTTCGGCTGACCGCGCAGTGTAAATGCGGTAATCATAGCCATTAAATGCGGCAGTTCCCACGCAAATGCCCCATTAGCGGCGTCGTCTGCCCCCCACTCTGAACCTTGGCCCGGTCGCAGGTGGCCAGCATGACTGACTGGGGATGATCGGCGGCAATCAGCTCAAGCGTGCGTCATGCAGGAGCACTTGACAAACAACAAGGGCGCCTCTCGGCGCCCTCGTTCTTTCAACTCATTCCCACTCAATAGTAGCCGGCGGCTTCCCCGAGATGTCATAAACAACCCTCGAAACCCCCCGCAACTCATTGATGATCCGGTTGCTCACCGTACCCAGGAACTCATACGGCAGATGCGCCCAGTGCGCGGTCATGAAGTCAATCGTCTCCACCGCACGCAGCGCAATCACCCACTCATAAGCGCGCGCATCACCCACCACGCCCACCGACTTCACCGGCAGGAACACGGCAAACGCCTGGCTGGTCTTGTCGTACAGGTCCGCCTTGCGCAGCTCATCAATGAAGATGGCATCGGCCTTGGCCAGCAGCTCGGCGTACTCGCGCTTCACTTCACCCAGGATACGCACGCCCAGGCCCGGGCCCGGGAACGGATGGCGGTAGACCATGGTGCGCGGCAGGCCGAGCTCGACGCCCAGGCGGCGCACTTCGTCCTTGAACAGCTCGCGCAGCGGCTCCACCAGGCCCAGCTTCATGTGCTCCGGCAGGCCGCCCACGTTGTGGTGGCTCTTGATCACATGCGCCTTGCCGGTCTTGCTGCCGGCCGACTCGATCACGTCCGGGTAGATGGTGCCCTGCGCCAGCCACTTGGCGTTCTTCAGCTTGTTCGATTCTTCATCGAAGATCTCAACGAACAGGTTGCCGATGATCTTGCGCTTGGCTTCCGGGTCGCTCACGCCTTCCAGCGCGCTGAAGTAACGGTCGGCGGCATTCACGCGCACGACCTTCACGCCCATGTGCTCGGCAAACATCGCCATCACCTGGTCGCCTTCCTGCCAGCGCAGCAGGCCGGTATCCACGAACACGCAGGTCAGCTTTTCACCGATGGCTTTGTGCAGCAACGCAGCCACCACGGACGAATCGACGCCGCCGGACAGGCCCAGGATCACTTCGTCATCGCCCACCTGCTCGCGAACGCGGGCGATCTGGTCGTCGATGATGTTGGCGGCGGTCCACAGGGTCTGGCAGCCGCACACATCCACCACGAAGCGGCGCAGCAGCGCCTGGCCCTGCAGGGTGTGGGTCACTTCCGGGTGGAACTGCACGCCGTACCAGCGCTTTTCTTCGTTGGCCATGGCGGCCACCGGAATACGGTCGGTGGTGGCGGTAATGGTGAAGCCCGGCGGCGCGACGGAGACGTGGTCGCCGTGGCTCATCCAGACATTCAGCTTCGGCTCGCCGCCGTGGTCGCTCAGGCCCTTGAACAGTGCATCGGGGTTGATCACGTTCACTTCGGCGTGGCCGAACTCGCGCTGGTCAGCGGCTTCGGTGGCACCGCCCAGCTGGGCGGCCAGAGTCTGCATGCCGTAGCAGATGCCGAAGATCGGCAGGCCGCTGTCGAACACTTCCTGCGGCGCGGCCGGCGCACCCGGCAGCGTGGTCGATTCCGGGCCACCGGACAGGATGATGCCCTTGGCGCCGAACGCGGCGATCTCGGCCGGGTTGTGGTCCCACGCCCAGATTTCGCAGTAGACGCCCAGCTCGCGGATGCGGCGGGCGATCAGCTGCGTGTACTGCGCGCCGAAATCGAGGATCAGGATCTTGTCGTTATGGATGTTGGTCATTCGGGCGCTCAGGGGTGGGTGTTACAGAGAAGGTGCGCAGCACGCTGGCGGACAGTTCGCGCCGCAATTCATCAGCCACCGGGTCCGGCGCGGTCCATCGCACGCCGATGAAGCCATCGGCACGCTGCTCGCGCCGTGGGTAGGGATCGCCCCACATGCAGGTCTGCAACCGGTCTGCGTCGGCGCTGCTGGTTTGGCAGGCAATCAGCCGCGCATCGGTCATATCGACCAGCTCCTCGTCAAACCAGCGGCTTCCGCTGCGCTCGAACTTCGGGTGCTGCGCCGACCAGCCCAGCAGGCGATCACTCTCATCACGCAGTGACAGAATTACCTCTGGGGTGTACTCACCCTGCCAGCAAACCAGCACGCCGTTGAAACTGGATGCGCGCGGCGGCACAAGGCGCCATTGCAGCGCCCCCTGCGGCTCAAGCCGCCAGCCTTGCGGCAGGTCGAAGGTCAGGTTCGGGCAGGACACCCGATTTGCAGGGGCAGCCGCGACGGCTGCGGGTGGCTCGGCAGCGCCGGAGCAACCCGCAACCAGCAGGACCATGCCAAGCAGACTCCCGCCACGGAACCGGTCGGCACGCCGGCCGGCAGTGCGGGGGTGGCTCACGGGACCGGGGCGGGTCGTCATCAGGCGCGGTAGTTCGGCGGTTCCTTCGTGATCGTCACGTCGTGGACGTGGCTCTCACGCTGGCCGGCGCCGCTGATCTTGACGAACTTGGGCTTGGTGCGCATGTCGTCGATGGTGGCGCAACCCACGTAGCCCATGGTGGCGCGCAGGCCGCCCATCAGCTGGTGGATGATGCCGCCCACCGGGCCGCGGTACGGCACGCGGCCTTCGATGCCTTCCGGCACCAGCTTGTCGGCGGTGGCGGCGTCCTGGAAGTAGCGGTCCTTGGACCCCTTTTCCATGGCGGCCAACGAACCCATGCCGCGGTAGCTCTTGTACGAACGGCCCTGGTACAGCTCGGTCTCGCCCGGCGATTCTTCGGTACCGGCCAGCAGGCCACCGACCATGATGGTCGAGGCACCGGCGGCCAGCGCCTTGCCGATGTCACCCGAGTAACGGATGCCACCGTCGGCGATGAGCGGGATGCGGTCCTGCAGGGCCTCGGCCACCAGATCGATGGCGGTCACCTGCGGCACGCCGACGCCGGCGACGACGCGGGTGGTGCAGATCGAGCCCGGGCCGATACCGACCTTCACTGCGTCCGCGCCGCTGTCCAGCAGCGCCAGTGCGGCTTCGCCGGTGCAGATGTTGCCACCGATGACCTGCACGTGCGGGAAGTTCTTCTTGACCCAGGCAACGCGGTCCAGCACGCCATGCGAGTGGCCGTGCGCGGTATCGACCACGATCACGTCCACGCCGGCGGCAACCAGCGCTTCCACGCGGCGATCGGTGTCACCACCCACGCCGACGGCAGCGCCGACCAGCAGGCGGGTCGACAGATCCTTGGCAGCGTTGGGGAAGTCGGTGTTCTTCTGGATGTCCTTGACGGTGATCAGGCCACGCAGGGCGAAATCATCGTTGACCACCAGCACCTTTTCGATGCGGTTGCGGTGCAGCAGCTGCAGCACTTCATCAGACGCGGCGCCTTCCTTGACCGTGATCAGGCGATCCTTCTTGGTCATGATGTGGCGGACCGGATCGTCCAGCTCGGTCTCGAAGCGCATGTCGCGGTGGGTCACGATGCCGGCCAGCAGGCCGTCGCTGCCCACCACCGGCACGCCGGAGATGTTGTGCGCCTGGGTCAGGGCCAGCACGTCGCGGATGGTGGTTTCCGGGCCGACGGTGATCGGGTCGCGGATGACGCCGGCCTCGAACTTCTTGACCTTGGCCACTTCCGCGGCCTGCTGTTCCAGGCTGAGATTCTTGTGGATGATGCCCATGCCACCCAGCTGTGCCATGGCGATGGCCAGGCGGGCTTCAGTGACGGTATCCATGGCCGCAGACAGGATCGGAAGCTTGAGCTTCAGGTCTCGGGTCAACCGCGTTTCGAGGTTGACGTCCTTGGGCAGGATGGTCGAGTGGGCGGGGACGAGCGAGACGTCGTCGTAAGTGAGTGCTTCAGCCTGGATGCGCAGCATCGGCATACCCGAGATGTGGGGAAGCGCGACATTTTACCCCTTTTTCACGCCCCGTGGGAGGGGGTGGATGCGACGCAGTGTCGCGCGGGCGGTGATTGGTTCAGGGGGCGGGTACCGCCCTGGTTGCATGAATCCATTGGTGGGTCATGGGACTGCTTTTGGCGGGTCACAGGCCTGCCCTTGGTGGGTCATGGGACTGCTTTTGGTGGGTGCATAGGACTGCCTTTGGTGGGTGCGGACCGTTGGTCCGCACAATCCTTCAGACCCCGATACCCCAGCAGAATCCCCTTCTCCTGAGGATGTGCCGACCAACGGTCGGCACCCACCAGGAGCCAGCCAGCCCGGCCTGTTTTTGGTAGGTGCGGACCGTTGGTCCGCACAATCCTTCAGACACCGATACCCCAGCAGGATCCCCCTCTCCTGAGGATGTGCCGACCAACGGTCGGCACCCACCAGGAGCCAGCCAGCCCGGCCTGTTTTTGGTAGGTGCGGACCGTTGGTCCGCACAATCCTTCAGACACCGATACCCCAGCAGGATCCCCCTCTCCTGAGGATGTGCCGACCAACGGTCGGCACCCACCAGAAGCCAGCCAGCCCGGCCTGTTTTTGGTAGGTGCGGACCGTTGGTCCGCACAATCCATCAGGCACCGATACCCCACCCGAAGCCGGGAATCAGCTCAGCGCTTCGGCCGCTTCCAGGGTGTTCTGCATCAGCGTGGCCACGGTCATCGGGCCGACGCCACCCGGCACGGGGGTAATCCAGCTCGCCCGTTCGGCCGCCGCTTCAAACCCGACATCGCCCACCAGGCGGCCGTCGTCCAACCGGTTGATGCCGACGTCGATCACCACGGCGCCCGGCTTCACCCACTCGCCCGGCACGATGCCCGGGCGGCCCACCGCCACCACCAGGATGTCGGCGTTGCGCACGGCCTGCTCCAGCACGTCCTTCGGGGTGAACTTGTGGCAGCTGGTCACGGTGCAGCCGGCGATCAGCAGTTCCAGGCCCATCGGCCGGCCGACATGGTTGCTCACGCCCACGATGGTGGCGTTGCGGCCGCGCACCGGCTGGTCGGTGTGGCCCAGCAGCGTGGTGATGCCGCGCGGGGTGCACGGGCGCAGGCCGAATTCACGCAGGGCCAAGTGGCCGACGTTTTCCGGGTGGAAGCCGTCCACGTCCTTGCGCGGGTCGATGCGCTGGATCAGGCGGCGCGCGTCGGGAATGCCCGGCAGCGGCAGCTGGATCAGGATGCCGTTGATCTTGGGGTCGGCATTGAGCTGGTCGATCAGGTCGAGCAGCTCGGCCTCGCTGGTGCCAGCGGGCAGATCGTAGTCATGGGCTTCGATGCCGACCTTTTCAGCCGCGCGGCGCTTGTTGCGCACGTACACGGTCGAGGCCGGGTCGCCCCCCACCAGCACCACGGCCAGGCCGGGGCGGCTGCCACCGGCGGCCACCCGGGCGTCGACGCGCACCTTCAGGCTGTCGAGCAGGTCCTCGGCAATACGGCGGCCATCGAGGATGCGGGCAGGAAGCTGGGGGGCGGAGTCAGTCATCGAATGCGGGGGCAGGCGGCGGCGGGGACGCTATTGTCCCTGATTCAGGCCCCCTCGCCCACCGGCGCGAAGGCCGGACATGCCCGGTAGTGCCGGCCGCTGGCCGGCAACCTCATGAACGCGGCAATGCCGGCCAGCGGCCGGCACTACCAGAACCGGTCAATCCTCTTCTTCTTCCGGCACCTGGTCCGCATTCAACGTGCGGGCCTTGCGCTTGGGCGCGGTGAACGGGGTCGGCGTCGGCACGCCCGGCAGCGCGCTGCCGAACACCATGTGCGCACCGGCACGCAGGCTGCCGCCGGCCATTTCCAGCTCGAACCGCTCGGCATCGCGCTCGCGGATCTGCTCGGCGATCTCCTGCGCGTCGTCTTCGTCCGCACCCAGCTCCATCAGCGCGGCCTGGCCGAACATCAGCGCCGATTCAAACGTCTCGCGGATCTGGAAATCAACGCCGGCATGGATCAACCGCAGCGAGTGCTCGCGGTCGAACGAGCGCACCAGCAGCTTGGCCTGCGGGAATTCATGCGCCACCAGTTCAACGATGCGATCGGCGTCCTCGGCATTGTTCACGCACACCGCGATCGCCCGCGCGGTACCGGCGCCGGAGGCATGCAGCACGTCCAGGCGGGTGCCATCGCCGTAATAGATCTTGAACCCGAAGCGCTCGGCGTTGTGGATCATCTCCACGTCGTTGTCGATGATGGTCACGTCCACGTCGCGGGCCAGCAGCGACTGGCTGGCCACCTGGCCGAAGCGGCCGAAGCCGATCATCAGCACGCTGCCGGAGAGGCCATCGGCGGTGTCCACGCCTTCCAGGCTCACTTCCGGCTTCGGTGCCACGCGCTTGTAGACCAGCACCACCAACGGGGTCAGGGCCATCGACAGCACCACCACGGCGGTGAAGTTGGCATTGATGTCCATGTCGATGACGCCGGCACTGGCGGCGGCGGAGAACAGCACGAAGGCGAATTCGCCGCCCTGCGCCATCAGCACGCCACGGTCCATGGCCTGTGCGTGATCGCTGCCCATCAGGCGGGCCACCACGTAGATGCACAGCGCCTTGGCCGCCATCAGCGCCAGCACCAGGCCGACGATCATCGGCCAGTTGCCGGCAACCACGCCCAGGTCCAGCGCCATGCCCACGCTGAGGAAGAACAGGCCCAGCAGGATGCCGCGGAACGGTTCGATGTCCGCTTCGATCTGGTGGCGGAAGGTGGATTCGCTCAGCAGCACGCCGGCGAGGAAGGCGCCCATCGCCATCGACAGGCCGGACAGCTGCATCAGCAGCGCCGCACCCAGCACCACCAGCAGCGCGGCGGCGGTCATCACTTCGCGCGCCTTCGATTCGGCAAGCAGGCGGAACAGCGGGTTGAGCAGGAAGCGGCCGACCAGCACCAGGCCGACGATGGCGCCGACGCCGATCGCCACCGACAACCAGCGCGAGCCTTCGCCATCGGCACTGCCCGCGCTCGGCGCCATCCAGGCCACCAGGGCCAGCAGCGGCACGATCAAGAGGTCTTCGAACAGCAGGATGGAGACGATCTTCTGCCCCGACGGCAGCGCGATGTCGCCGCGCTCGGCGAGCAGCTGCATCACCACTGCGGTGGAGGTGAGCACGAAGCCGGTGGCGCCGATGAAGGCAACCTGCCACGGCAGGCCGAACAGCTTGGCGATGGTGGTCAGCACCAGCGCGCAGGTGGCGATCTGCAGCGTCCCCAGCCCGAAGATTTCCTTGCGCAGGCTCCACAGGTGCGAGGGCCGCATTTCCAGGCCGATGACGAACAGGAACATCACCACGCCCAGCTCGGCCGTATGCAGGATCGCCTGCGGGTCGGAGAACCAGCCCAGGCCGAACGGCCCAATGGCCAGGCCGGCGGCGAAGTAACCCAGCACCGAACCCAGGCCGAGCCTGCGGAACAAGGGCACCATCACCACCGCCGCGCCCAACAGGGCCACGACCTTGACCAGCTCGCTGTTCGCTGCTTCTACCGCCATGCGGTGTTTCCCCGAAAACCGAAATCGGCCTCAACGATAGAGCATGTTTTCTGACGGCAATAGCATCGACGTTGCGTTTAGTTGTGCCGAAAATGGAACGATGCCGCAATTAGCTGCCGCCTTTGTTCCGGAATCATCGGCATTCATCGATGCGTGGCGCGGATTGATCAGGGTTTGCCATGCCCGGCACTGATGCCACTGTCACACGTTCAGCCCAAACTTGGATCGATGACGGGTAGCAACCCAAGGTCTGCGAGCGCCATTTCCACCTGATTGGTCTGCTTCACTGCTGCGGCGTTTCCCAAGTCCAAGATCTGCGTGGAGAGGATGAGGGAGCCTTTCCCCCTCGCCTCCACGCGCGCAGCCTCCGGCACGTCCTCAAGAGTCAGCGGCCGATTGACGTAGCCCATCCACCCAAGGAACTCGCGATGCGGGAAGACAGCTCGATCCACGCTGTAAAGCAACAGCTGCCCGTCGATGAGCTGCTGGACGTTGGTTTGGACAAACGTTACGCGTTCGTCACCGGCAAGTGCGTTCAACAATGCCCACGCCACACGGGCGGGCTCCGCGTAGACTTTTTCCACACGATGCAGCTGAAGGCGCCACTGCCCTTGATCGGGGAAATAAGTCAGCGCCACGGCACCGCGCTGCTTCCAGTCTTTGTCGTTGCTGGCGTTAGTCAGCAAGGCGCCGCTGCTGCCGGACGACGGCTGGTTGGGAAACTCTTCAGCCAGGGCTTGCTCGTCTGCTAGCAGCCGCGCAAGAAACGCCTGGCGATCCGCCAGTGGCACGTAAGCGTCTTTCGGCCCACGGGGGTTAGCCCACCACTGCGCAAACAACGGGTCTACCTGGGCCAATCGCGCCGTGACCCCTTTCAAGTCGTCCCAGACCTGTTCGGCAGTCCGGGGGGAGGAAGGTAGGCGGCATGCAAACGTGAGGTTCATGGAAAACGACCAACGATGTAGGGGGTGAAGCGGGCAACAGTTGCGGGGATGCCAGCCTGGACGAACCAAAGTTCGGTGATCTACTGCACGCACCCTCACGCGCACCATTAGTAGATCCACGCCACGCGTGGATGGAAAACTCCAAGCGGATCACCCTCCGCTGCAGAACGCGGCGTAATCGATATACCCCGGGAACGGCACACCCGGCGCACAAACCGGGCACTGGGGATCAGGCCCGATGCCGGTCTCGCGGAAGCGCATGCCCAGCGCATCGAAGCGCAGCAGCCGGCCCACCAGCGGCTCACCGATGCCCAGCAGCAGCTTCAGCACCTCGGTGGCCTGCAGCACCCCGGCCAGGCCAGGCAGCACGCCCAGCACGCCCGCCTCGGAGCAGTTCGGCGCGAACTCCGGCGGCGGCGGCTCGGGGAACAGGCAGCGGTAGCACGGCGCCACGCCACGCTGGCGGCCGGCGTCAAACACGCTTACCTGGCCGTCAAAGCGCTCGATGGCGGCATAGACCATGGGCTTGGCGTGCTTGATGCAGGCGTCGTTGAGCAGGTAGCGCAGCGGGAAGTTGTCCGAGCCGTCCAGCACCACGTCCACGCCGTCCAGCAGGCGATCGACATTCTCCGAGGTCACCCGCTCGGGCACGGCCTCGACCTCGATGGACGGGTTCAACGCCAGCAGCCGCTCGCGCGCCGAATCGACCTTCAGCTGGCCGACGCTGGCCTCGGTGTGCACGATCTGCCGGTGCAGGTTGCTGCGCTCCACGCGGTCATGGTCGGCAAACCGCAGGCGCCCTACCCCGGCTGCGGCCAGGTAGAACCCAGCCGGTGCGCCCAGGCCACCTGCACCCAGTACCAGCACGCGCGACTGCTGCAGGCGGCGCTGGCCGGCCTCACCCACCTGCGGCAGCAGCAGGTGGCGCGAGTAGCGGTCGTAGAAATCGCGGTCGGCGGCGTCCAGCATCGGCTGCACCAGCGGCAGCGCCTGCTCGCGCCAGGCCACGGTGCCGCCGGCCACGGAGGCGACGTCCGGGTAGCCCGCCGCCAGCAGCGCCAGTGCGGCGTCGGCCGAGCGCTTGCCGCTCTGGCAGATCAGCAGGATTTCCTGGCCCGGGGCGGGCAGGTGCGCGGCCGGATCGGCCAGCAGGTCGTCCTTGGCCACGCCACGCGCGCCCTCGGCCATGCCACCGGCGCGCTCATGCGCCTGGCGCACATCGATCAGCACCGCACCGTGGGCCACACGCGCGCGTGCCTGTTCCGGGGAAAGCTCTGGAATGCTCATGGCCGCATTATCACGCACGTGGCGGCCACCCGCCTTGACCAGAATCTGTAGAGCCGAGCCCGTGCTCGGCTGGCGCGCGCAGCGCGCCCGCGGCAATACGCGAAAGGCAGCCGAGCATGGGCTCGGCTCTACACGGTAGCGCCGGGCCATGCCCGGCGAGCGCAGCGGCGCGCACGGATCCGCCGGGCACGGCCCGGCGCTACCAACAAAAAGGCGGCCCTGCGGCCGCCTTTCGTGGATCACTTGCCCTTGACGTGCTTCATCAAGCGCCGCTTGGCCTTGACCTGCCGCTCGGTGAGGACGTTCTTCTTGCCCTCGTACGGGTTGGTACCCTCGCGGAAAATGAAGCTCACCGGCGTGCCGATCAGCTTGAAGCGCTTGCGGAAGAAGTTCTCCAGGTAGCGCTTGTACGATTCCTGCAGCTCCTTCAGGCGGGTGCCGTGCACGATGAAGGTCGGCGGGTTCGCGCCAGCCGGGTGCACGTAGCGCAGCTTGGAGACGTGGCCGCGGATGGTCGGCGGCGGGTTGGTCTCGTAGGCCATTTCCAGCGCCTTGTTCACTTCGCTGGTGGTGAAGGTCTTGTTGGCCGATTCGTGGGCGCGGTGCACCGCACGGAACAGCTCGCGCAGGCCCGAGCCATGCTTGGCGGAAATGCGCACCGACTCGGCCCACGGCACGAAGCCCAGGCGCAGCGACAGCATCGTTTCCGCCTGTTCGCGCTGGTACTCGGTCAGGCCATCCCACTTGTTGATGGCGATGACCAGCGCACGGCCGGCATCCAGCACCGCGCCCAGCACGGTGGCGTCCTGGTCGGTCACGCCTTCGGTGGCGTCCAGCATCAGCACGGCCACCTGGCACTGCTCGATGGACTGCATGGTCTTGACCACCGAGAACTTCTCGACGACCTCATCCACGCGCGAACGACGGCGCAGGCCAGCGGTATCGATCAGGCGGTATTCGCGGCCATCACGCTCCAGGTCCACGGCGATGGAATCGCGGGTGGTACCCGGCACGTCCGAGGCGATCATGCGCTCTTCGCCGAGGATGCGGTTGACCAGCGTCGACTTGCCCACGTTGGGGCGGCCGACGAAGGCGATGCGGATGCGGTTCGGATCGTTGTCCAGCTCTTCGCCACTGCCTTCTTCGGGCAGGCGCTGGATCACTTCATCCATCAGGTCGTCCAGACCCTGGCGATGGGCGGCCGACACGGTCAGCATTTCGCTGAAGCCGTAACGGGCGAATTCCGAGCGGACGGTGTCCTCGTCGGTGCCGTCGATCTTGTTGATCAGCAGCAGCGTCGGGCGCGACAGCTTGCGCAGCCAGGCCAGGATCTCGTCGTCCATCGCCGAGGTGCCCTCGCGGGCATCGACGACGAACAGGATCAGATCGGCTTCGGCCGCAGCAGCGCGGGCCTGGCGCGTGGTGGCGCCAGCCAGGCCTTCCTCTTCCTCGGCAATACCGCCGGTGTCCACGACGAGGAAATGGTTGTCCTCGTCCAGACGGCAGACGCCGTAGTTGCGGTCGCGGGTGACGCCGGGCTGGTCATGGACCAGGGCGTCACGCGTGCGGGTCAAAGCATTGAAGATGGTCGACTTGCCGACATTCGGCCGTCCAACCAGGGCGACCAAAGGCAGCATCGCGATTACTCCGTATTAATTTGCCAACCGGAATGCGGTCAGCTTGCCATCAACATTCTGCACCAGCAGCACCCCGTCGACGACGACTGGCTGGGCCAGGAGGGCATCACCGCCGCTCTTGGCCCGCGCCGCCATCGCGCCGTCGGAGGCCTGCAGCCAATGCAGGTATCCCTTGTAGTCACCGACGACCACGTAATCACCCTGCAGCGCAGGACCGGTCAGCGAACGACGCGCCAGGCCGGTCTGCGACCACATCGCGGTGCCGCTGGTCTTGTCCAGGCCGAACACGCCGCCCTTGGGGTCGGTAACGAACACATTGCCCGAAGACACCGCCACGCCGCCGGCACCGCCGTGGTCGCGCGCCCACAGCGGGCGACCGGTCGGGCCTTCGATGGCCATGGTCTGGTTCTTGAAGCTGCTCACGAAGAGCGTATTGCCTTCCAGCACCGGTGCGCCGTCGACGTCGGCCATGCGGTCCAGCTCGGTGCGGCCTTCAGGGCTGCCCACGGTCTGGTCCCACAGGGTGCGGCCGTCCTGCATGGCCAGAGCGGCGACAGCGCCGTCATCCTTGCCGATGAACAGCACGCCCGGGCCGGTGACCACCGGCGCGTTGCCGCGCACGGTCAGCGCCGGCAGCTCGCTGGGGTTGAACCACTTCTGGGTGCCGTTGGAGGCTTCGAACGCGGTGACGCGGCCATCATTGCTGCGCACGAAAACCAGGCCCTGCGACACGGCCGGGGCCGAGATCACTTCGCCCGGCACGCGGGCGCGCCACTTCTCGCTGCCATCGTTGATGTCCAGCGCGATCACCTGGCCATCGAGGGTACCGATGACCACCAGGTTCTCGCCGACACCCGGGCCGCCGGACAGGCGCAGCTTGGCCTTCTTCTTTTCCTTCTGCGGCTCCCAGGTCCAGACCTTCTTGCCGGTCTGCAGGTCGATGGCATGCACACCACCAGTGATCGCCGCGGCGAACACGTGGCCATTGGCCACCGCCGGGCCCTGGCGCACGCCGATGCGGCGCTCGCCCTTGCCCAGGTTGACCGACCAGGCCTTGTTGACCTTCAGGGTCGGCTCGAACTTGACCAGTTCCGCCGGCTCCTGCGCCTTCTTGGCGGCGGCATCCTTACCGGCGAACCAGCCCTTCATGGTGCTGCAGCCGGTCAGTGCCATGCCCAGCAGCAGGACGGAGGCGACGCGCGTAATCATGACCTTCTGACTCATCAAACCGACTCCGCAGGGGCGGCGACGGTGCCGCCAGCGTCCATAACCTTGGTTTCCAGCACGCGCCGCTGCGGTGCTGCCACGTCCAGCGTCTTAAGCGCCTTCTCATACTGTTCACGGGCCGCATCGCGCTTGCCCTGCGCCAGCAGTGCATCGCCCTGGATTTCCAGGCTGCCGCTGTCCGTCGCGCTGCCAAGCAGCTTGATCGCCTCATCGCTCTTGCCGGTAGCCACCAGCAGGCGGGCCACGCGCTGGTCAACAACGCGCTGCAGGTCGCCTTCGACCTTCACGCCGCGCAGGGTGGCCAGTGCTTCTTCGTTCTTGCCGGCATCGACCTGGGCCTTGGCCAGCTGCAGGGCCGCCAGGTCGCCATAGATGCTGTTCGGGCCAGCCTCCAGCGCCTTGACCGCCTTGGCAGCGTCGTCCAGCTTGTTGTCCTGCAGGCCGACCAGCGCCTTCTGGTACTCGACGTTGGCCGAGGCCAGCTTGCCGCCCTGGTTGGTCTGGTACCACTGCCAGCCGGCAATGGCGCCGATGGCGATCGCTACGCCACCGATGATGCTGGCGCCATTCTTCCGCAGCCAGCTGCGGACACGTTCACTTTGTTCGTGCTCGTCGAGCAGATCGTCGATCGCCATGCGTACTCTCGCCCCGCCCGTAGGGAGGGACCATTGGGATTATCGAAGGTGGTGAAACCGCGTCTCAGTGTGAAACCGGGACAACGGAGCCTTCAGAGGATACCTGAAAGCGGGCCACGTTGGCTCGCTGGTAGGGGGTCAGATCGACGATAGCGCCGTTCTGCTGAACCTGGACCGCCGAGGCATTGCCCAGGGTCACGCGGCTCACCTGGCCCGGGGTGAAGCTGCGGGTCTCGCCGGCCTTGATGAGCGCCTTCTCGACGGAGCCGCCATCCGGACCGGCAATATCGACCCAGCTGTCGCCACTGAACTGCATGTCCAGGTTGGCGGTGGCCGCAGCGGCCGGGGCCGGGCGCGGCACCGGGGCCAGCGACGCCACGTACGGCGTGGCCGCCGGCTTGGCAGCAACTGCCGCCGGCTCGCTACGCGCTGCCAACTCGCTGCCGACGGTGGCCGGGGCGACCGGCACGGCGGCCGGGATCGCGTCCAGCGAGGCCGTGTTCGGCGCGGACGGGGTGTTGTCGAAGTGGCCGCGGGTGGCAAACCACACCGGCACCGCCAGCACCGCGGTGATGCCGACATACAGCATGCGCCGGCCGAGGTTCTCGGCGATGCGGCGGGCACGCGGGGTATGGGTATGGCTGACCAGGGTGGGCGGAACCACCGCGCCGACCTGGGCCTGCTCCATCAGCTGGCTGATATCCACGTTCAGCAGGCGCGCATAGCTGCGCAGCTGGCCGCGGACGAACACCGGGGCGCCGAGCTTCTGCCACTGTTCTTCTTCAAGCGACCTGACCACCTGGACCGGCATGCGCAGGCGCTGGCCGACATCATCAAGGGTCAGTCCGGCCGCCTCTCGGGCCTGGCGCAGGCGGGTGCCGCAGCCGGCCGCAGTATCGAGAGCGCTCACAGTCTGGTCATCAATCACAATGCATCAACCCTGGAGGTTAGGAGCCCGCGTCCTGCGGAAATTCCTGTCGAATCCGCTGCAGGTAACGATCGGATGCCGCCTGATCGCCCAGTCGCGCCTCGATTTCAGACGCAAGTTGTAACACGGAACGTGTGGCCGGTGCAGCCGCAATCCTACGTTCGGCGAAGGCGCGCGCCTCGAAAAACTGGCCACGGCGGAAGTTGAGCTGCGCCATCGCCTCGAGGGCGACCGGGTTGGCAGGCACCATCACCAGCGCCGCACGCAGGTCGCGCTCGGCGCGTTCCACCTGGCCGGCGTCAAGCGCGCAGCGGCCGGCATTGGCCATCGCGCCGCCTGCGGAGGCATTGCCCGGCAGCTGCAGGGAACGGTCGAACCACAGCAGCGATTCGGCGGCACTGCCGTGCTGGCACAGCCAGGCGCCGTAATTGTTGAGTACGTCAGCGCGCTGCGGGGCCAGCTCGGTGGCGCGGCGGAAGCCCTCGCCGGCCTTCTCCGAGCGGCCACGGCGCTCGTCGATGCCGGCCATCAGCATCACCGCGTCCACGCCCTTGGGCCGGGCCTTCAGGGCCTGGCGCACCTTGCGCTCGGCCTCGTCGAGGTTGCCCACCTGCATGTCGCGGGCGGCCAGGGCCAACTGGTCCTGGTAACGGAATTCCTCGCGCACACCGGGCGAATCGCGCACGTGGCGCTCCGGGGCGATGTCACCGCCACGGGTGTATTCGTCGGGAAGCTGGGACTTGACGGTCTTGCTGCAGCCACTGGCCGAAACGGACAGCACCCCTGCAATCAGGACTGGCCAGAGGCGGTCACGCGGCCGCATCGCTCCCCTTCCCTGCCTGCAACGTCTTGTTGAACTCTGCCTGGCGGCGGGTACGGTCCATCACCTGGCCCTTGAGCTGGCCGCAGGCGGCATCGATATCGTCGCCACGGGTGCGGCGGACCATCGTCAGCACGTTGCTGTCGAGCAGGATCTTCTGGAAGGCGCGGATGTGCGCTTCTTCCGAACGCTCGTAGCGGGTGCCGGGGAACGGATTGAACGGGATCAGGTTGACCTTGCCCGAATCCTTGGCCTGCACCGCGTTGTCGAACTGGCGCATCAGGCGGGCCAGCTCGCGGGCATGCTCGGGCTTGTCGTTGATGCCCTTCATCAGGGTGTATTCGAAGGTGACCGATTCGCGGCGCTTGTTGGCGCGCAGGTAGCGTGCGCACGAAGCCATCAGCTCGGCGATCGGGTACTTCTTGTTGAGCGGAACAAGGGTCTCGCGCAGCGCATCGTTCGGCGCGTGCAGCGACACCGCCAGCGACACGTCGCTTTCGGTGGACAGGCGGTCGATCTGCGGCACCAGGCCGGAGGTCGACAGGGTCACGCGCTTGTTGGCCAAGCCGTAGCCCAGATCATCGCGCATCACGCTCATGGCGCGCACGACGTTGTCGAAATTCATCAGCGGCTCGCCCATGCCCATCATCACCACGTTGGTGAGGCGGCGCATCTGGTGCGGCACGTTGCCCAGGTGGCGTGCGGCAACCCACACCTGGCCGATGATCTCGGCGGTGGTCAGGTTGCGGTTGAAGCCCTGGGTGGCGGTGGAGCAGAACGTGCAGTTCAGGCCGCAACCGACCTGCGAAGACACGCACAGCGTGCCGCGGGTCTTGTCCGGGATGTACACGGTCTCGATGGCGTTCTTGCCATCCACGCCCATCGCCAGCAGCCACTTGTGGGTGCCGTCGGCGGAGGGCTTGTCGAACACGATGTTCGGAACCAGCACCTCGGCATGGGCCTGCAGCTTGGCGCGCAGGACCTTGCCGAGGTCGGTCATTTCATCGAAATCGGTGACGTAGCGATGGTGGATCCACTTCATCACCTGATGGGCACGGAACTTCTTCTCGCCGAGAACCTCGACGAAAAACTTCTCCAGGCCCGCGCGATCGAGGTCGAGCAGGTTCTGCTTGCCAGCCGTGGGTGCCGACTTCGGCAGCGGCTGGATGGCGGGGGACTGTACGACCTCGTTCACGGCATTACTCTCAGCGCGAGACGACTTCGGTGGCGGCGAAGAAGTAGGCGATTTCAATCGCGGCATTCTCGACCGAGTCCGAGCCGTGGGCGGCATTGGCATCGATGGATTCGGCGAAGTCGGCGCGGATGGTGCCCGCAGCGGCTTCCTTCGGGTTGGTGGCGCCCAGCAGGTCGCGGTGGGCCAGGACGGCGTTCTCGCCTTCCAGGGCCTGGATCATCACCGGGCCGGAGATCATGAACTCGACCAGCGCGTTGAAGAACGGACGCTCGCGGTGCACGGCGTAGAAGCCTTCGGCTTCACGGCGCGACAGCTGCTTGTACTTGGCGGCCACGACCTTCAGGCCGGCCTTCTCGAAGCGGGCGTAGATTTCGCCGATGACGTTCTTGGCAACGGCGTCCGGCTTGATGATCGAAAGGGTGCGCTCCAGCGCCATGGGATGTCTCCAATGGAATCGGGCCGCTGATGGCCCGAAGGGTAACATGAAAAAAACCCGCGTCGGGACGCGGGCTTAGCCTGATAAACGTAGGCGAATTGTAAGAGATAACGCGGCTGGGTGGTAGAGGGCCCTGCGGCCCCCCTGTAGAGCCGAGCCCATGCTCGGTTGGCGTTTGGGCCGAAGATCAGCCGAGCATGGGCTCGGCTCGACAGGTTCAGGCCCGCCCATTCACCCACCTGAGCGGATTCTGACCGCCCCGCCGGTTTTGCTGCACTGCAAAATGCCGTACGCCCCCGTCTGGTCCTAGTATCAAACAATCGTTTGATTAAGGTCCGCCGCCCCATGGCCAAGCCCGCCCACTTCTCGACCAAGGACCGGATCCTCGGGGCCGCCGAGGAGCTGTTCGCCCTGCATGGCTTCGCCGGCACCTCGCTGCGCCAGGTCACCAGCCAGGCCGACGTCAACATCGCGGCGGTCAACTACCACTTCGGCTCCAAGGAAAACCTGGTCAACGAGGTGTTCCGCCGGCGCATGGACGAGATGACCAGCGTGCGCCTGGCCCAGCTCGAACGCGCCCGCAGCGAACACCCCGGCCAGCTGCGCCCGGTGCTGGCCGCCTTCGTCGAGCCCGCCCTGGCCATGGCCCAGGACCGGCAGAGCGGTGGTGCCTTCGTGCGGGTGATCGCCCGCGCCTACGCCGAAAAGAACGACAACCTGCGCAAGTTCCTGTCCGACCACTACGGCCACGTGCTGCGCGCGTTCGGCAAGGCCATCGCCGAGTGCGTGCCGGGCCTGAGCAAGGAAGAACTGTACTGGCGCCTGGATTTCCTCGCCGGTTCGCTCACCTATGCCATGGCCGATTTCGGCCTGATCAAGCGACCCGCAGGTGTCACCGAAGCGGCGCATCGTGCCCATGCCGCCCATGAACTGATCCATTTCGCCGAAGCCGGGTTCCGCGCCGCCGCACGCGGCAGCGCCCTGCCCGCTTCTCCGTGATTCCACCGGGTGTGACCCACCCAGTAACTGCTGACCAACAAAGGCCCTACACCATGTCCAATTCCCTGCTAGTCCGCCGCGCCGCCGTGCTGGGTGCCGGCGTCATGGGTGCCCAGATCGCCGCCCACCTCACCAATGCTGGCGTCGACACCGTGCTGTTCGACCTGCCCGCGAAGGAAGGTCCGGCCGACGGCATCGTGCTGAAGGCGATCGCCAACCTAAGCAAGCTGAGCCCGGCGCCGCTGGCCAGCAAGTCGCTGGCCGAAGCCATCACCCCGGCCAACTACGAGTCGAGCCTGGACCAGCTGAAGGACTGCGACCTGATCATCGAGGCCATCGCCGAGCGCATGGACTGGAAGCAGGACCTGTACAAGAAGATCGCCCCGTTCGTGGCCGACCACGCGGTGCTGGCCTCCAACACTTCGGGCCTGGGCATCAACAAGCTGGCCGACGTGCTGCCCGAGCAGCTGCGCCACCGCTTCTGCGGCGTGCACTTCTTCAACCCGCCGCGCTACATGCACCTGGCCGAACTGATCCCGGCCAGCACCACCGACGCCGCCGTGCTGGAAGGCCTGGAAGAATTCCTGGTCACCACCCTGGGCAAGGGCGTGGTGTACGCCAAGGACACCCCGAACTTCATCGGCAACCGCATCGGCGTGTTCTCGATCCTGTCCACCATCCACCACACCCAGCAGTTCGGCCTGGGCTTCGATGAAGTGGACGGCCTGACCGGCCCGCTGGTCGGCCGCCCGAAGTCGGCCACCTACCGCACTTCCGACGTGGTCGGCCTGGACACCATGTCCCACGTCATCAAGACCATGGGCGACACCCTGCCCAACGACCCGTGGCATGAATTCTTCAAGTCGCCGAAGTGGCTGGATGCGCTGATCGCCAAGGGCGCGCTGGGCCAGAAGACCGGCGCCGGTATCTTCCGCAAGGTCGGCAAGGACATCGTCGTGCTGGACCTGGAAAAGCAGGATTACCGCCCGGCCGACCGCACTGCCGCACCGGAAGTGGTCGAGATCCTGAAGATCAGGAACCCGGCCGAGAAGTTCGCCAAGCTGCGCGAAAGCCAGCACCCGCAGGCGCAGTTCCTGTGGGCGACCTTCCGCGATCTGTTCCACTACAGCGCCTACCACCTGGCCGACATCGCCGAGACCGCGCGCGACGTCGACCTCGCCATCCGCTGGGGCTACGGCTGGTCGCTGGGCCCGTTCGAAACCTGGCAGGCTGCCGGCTGGAAGCAGGTCGCGCAGTGGATCGCCGATGACATCGTCGCCGGCAAGAGCATGAGCAGCGCCCCGCTGCCGGACTGGGTGTTTGATGGCCGCGACGGCGTGCATGCCGCCGAAGGCAGCTACAGCCCGTCGCGCAACGCCAAGCTGCCGCGCTCGTCGCTGCCGGTGTACCAGCGCCAGCGTTTCCCGGATCCGCTGCTGGGCGAGAAGTTCGCCTCGGGCGAGACCGTGTTCGAGAACGACGGCCTGCGCATGTGGCATGACGGCGACGGCATTGCCGTGGTCAGCTTCAAGACCAAGATGAACACCGTCTCCGACCAGGTGCTGGACGGCCTGCAGGAATGCGTCAGCCGCGCCGAGAAGGACTTCCAGGGCCTGGTGATCTGGCAGCAGAAGGAACCCTTCTCCGCCGGTGCCGACCTGGCCGGTGCCCTCGGCCTGCTGCAGGCCGGCAAGGTCGACCAGTTCGAAGAAATGGTCGCCAACTTCCAGCGCACCAGCCAGCGCATCAAGTACTCGCTGGTGCCGGTGGTGGCTGCCGTGCGCGGCCTGGCCCTGGGTGGCGGCTGCGAGTTCCAGATGCACAGCGCCAAGACTGTCGCCTTCCTGGAAAGCTACATCGGCCTGGTCGAGGCCGGCGTCGGCCTGCTGCCGGCCGGTGGCGGCCTGAAGGAACTGGCCGTGCGCGCCTCGCAGGCGGCCGGTCCGGGCGGTGACGTGTTCGCCGAACTGAAGAAGACCTTCGAGACCGTGGCGATGGCCAAGGTGTCCAACTCGGCGGTCAACGCCCAGGAACTGGGCCTGCTGCGCAGCACCGACAAGGTGGTGTTCAACAGCTATGAAGCGCTGTACATCGCCAAGGCCGAAGCCCGTGCGCTGGCCGAAGCCGGTTACCGCCCGCCGCTGCCGGCACGCCGCATCCAGGTTGCCGGTGACGTGGGTATCGCCACCTTCAAGATGATGCTGGTCAACATGCTGGAAGGCCGTTTCATCAGCCCGTACGACTACGAGATCGCCGAGCGCATCGCCACCGTGCTGTGCGGCGGCAAGGTCGACCGCGGCACCCTGGTGGACGAAGAGTGGCTGCTGACCCTGGAGCGCAAGCACTTCGTCGAACTGGCCCAGCAGGAAAAGACCCAGGCCCGCATCGCGCACATGCTGAAGACCGGCAAGCCGCTGCGGAACTGATCGCCCCCCCTGCTTCTGGTGGGTGCTGACCGTTGGTCGGCACTCATCTGCCCCTGGTAGGTGCCGACCGTTGGTCGGCACTCCGGCTAAAAAATTCGAGAGATCACCGCAATGACCAAGCAAATCCAGGACGCCTACATCGTCGCCGCCACCCGTACCCCGGTCGGCAAGGCGCCCAAGGGCATGTTCCGCAACACCCGCCCCGATGACATGCTTGCGCACGTGCTGCGCAGCGTCGTCGCCCAGGCCCCGGGCGTGGACGTCAACCGCATCGATGACGCGATCATCGGCTGCGCCATGCCGGAAGCCGAGCAGGGCATGAACGTGGCCCGCATCGGCGTGCTGCTGGCCGGCCTGCCGAACACGATTGCCGCGCAGACCGTGAACCGCTTCTGCTCCTCCGGCCTGCAGGCCGTGGCGCAGGCCGCCGACGCGATCCGCCTGGGCAACGCCGACCTGATGCTGGCCGGTGGCACCGAGTCGATGTCGATGGTGCCGATGATGGGCAACAAGATCGCGATGGCCCCGAGCGTGTTCGACAACGACCACGTCGCCATCGCCTACGGCATGGGCATCACCGCCGAGAAGGTGGCCGAGGAGTGGAAGGTCTCGCGCGAAGACCAGGACGCCTTTGCCCTGGCCTCGCACCAGAAGGCCATGGCCGCCATCCAGAACGGCGAGTTCAAGGATGAGATCAGCCCGTACGAGATCGTCTCGCACCTGCCGGACCTGGCCGATGGCCAGCGCATCATCACCCGCAACAAGGTGGCCGACACCGACGAAGGCCCGCGCCCGGATTCCTCGGCCGAAGGCCTGGCCAAGCTGCGCCCGGTGTTCCGCAACGGCCAGTTCGGCGGCACGGTCACTGCTGGCAACTCCTCGCAGATGAGCGATGGCGCCGGCGCCGTGCTGCTGGCGTCGGAGCAGGCAATCAAGGATTACGGCCTGACCCCGCTTGCCCGCTTCGTCAGCTTCTCGGTGGCCGGCGTGCGCCCGGAAGTGATGGGCATCGGCCCGATCGCCGCGATCCCGAAGGCACTGAAGCAGGCCGGCCTGACCCAGGACCAGCTGGACTGGATCGAGCTCAACGAAGCCTTCGCCGCGCAGTCGCTGGCGGTGATCCGCGATTGCGGCCTGGACCCGAGCAAGGTCAACCCGCTGGGCGGCGCGATTGCCTTGGGTCACCCGCTGGGCGCGACCGGCGCGATCCGTACCGCAACCCTGCTGCACGGCCTGCGTCGTCGCCAGCAGAAGTACGGCATGGTGACGATGTGCATCGGCACCGGCATGGGCGCGGCGGGTATTTTCGAGGCGCTGTAAGGTTCAGAGCGTTGCCTCGTTGGGCTTCATGGCGTGGGCCGGGTCGGCAGGACTGCCCGGGACACGCCGTGAACCCATCCATGGGGGCTCGATGGCGCCATCCATGGCGCCAACGGTCCCGGGCAGCCCTGCCGACCCGTCCCTTCCAGCCTCCCCGCGGCGGAGGGGTGAGCAAAGGCAAGGTCAATAGCTGGGGTCGGATCCCTTTGCGCAGCAAAGGGCTCTGACCCAAAAAGAAAAAGGCAGCCATTGGCTGCCTTTTTTTTGCTCTTGCTCTTGCCCTTGATTCCGCCCTTCCCGTCCGCGCCGCACGGAAACTGTCGAGAGGGGGCGGATGGCCCTCTCCAAGACCGTTGGCGCCATGGATGGCGCCATCGAGCACCATGGAGGGGCTTTGGCGTGTCTTGGAGAGGGCCATCCGCCCCCTCCCCCACATATCAAACAAGGCGCAAAACGGAGCGCTCCAACACCCTCACTCTTCCGCCAGCATCTCCGTCAGCTTCGCGCGCGCCGGCTTCGCCAGCTTCTTGTTCTCCAGCGCGAAACGGATCGTCGCTTCGACCAGGCCCAGGTGGGTACCGCAGTCAAAACGGGTGCCTTCGAAGCGGTATGCATCCACTTCGTCGGTCGCCAGCAGCGAAGCGATCGCATCGGTCAGCTGGATCTCGCCGCCGGCACCGGTGCCGGTGGATTCCAGCAGCTCGAAGATCTTCGGGCTCAGCACGTAACGGCCGACCACCGCAAGATCGCTCGGCGCGTCCTCGGGCTTCGGCTTCTCCACGATCTGCGAAATACGGCCCTTGCGGCCATCGAACGCTTCGGTCGCCACGATGCCGTAGCTGGCGGTGTTCTCGTGTGGCACGTCTTCCACTGCGATCACGCTCGCACCGCTGGCCTCGTTGAGGTCAGCCATCTGCTTCAGCGCGCCGTCGCCACGGTTCCAGATCAGATCGTCGGGCAGCAGCACCGCAAACGGTTCGTCACCGATCACCGACTTCGCACACAGCACGGCATGGCCCAGGCCCAGCGCCTCGGCCTGGGTGACGAAGATCGCACGCACACCCTCAGGCAGCACGTGGCGGATCATCTCCAGCTGCTCGTGCTTGCCCGCACGCTCCAGCTTCTGCTCCAGCTCGTAGGCCTTGTCGAAATAATCGGCAACGGCGTGCTTGTAGCGGTTGGTGATGAAGATCAGGGTGTCGCAACCGGCCTCGATGGCCTCGTCAACAGCGTATTGGATAAGCGGACGATCGATGATCGGCAGCATCTCCTTCGGAACCGTCTTGGTTGCCGGCAAAAAGCGCGTCCCGAGCCCTGCCACTGGAAAAACCGCCTTACGAATTCGCTTGCTCATTTAGTACCTGTTGGCCTCGCGTGCCGGAAAGGGAACAACTTTAGCGGAGGAGATGTAAGCGTCCTGTTCAATCGGAGAGAACTCCGGCATCGTCGCGAACAGCACTTCCCGGATCGTATCAGTGTCGTACTCGGCGATAGCGTCACGCAGTCTCGGCACGTTGCCCAGCACGATGTCGCGCGAGAACGTGCGCACGCCGGCTTCCAGCACCTTGGGGTGCGAGGTCGGCCGGTAATCCTCGTCCGAATAGAACAGGGTCTCGTGCAGCTTCTCGCCCGGGCGCAGGCCGGTGTAGATGATCGGAATGTCCTTGTACGGCTGCTTGCCGGCCAGGCGGATCATCTGTTCGGCCAGCACGCGGATCGGTACCGGCTCGCCCATGTCCAGGGTGTAGATGGCACCGTGCGACGCCGAGGCCGCTGCCTGCAGGATCAGCTGGCAGGCTTCGGGGATCGTCATGAAGTAGCGGGTCACTTCCGGATCGGTCACCGTGATCGGGCCGCCGCGCAGGATCTGTTCGCGGAACAGCGGCACCACGCTGCCGGCCGAATCGAGCACGTTGCCGAAGCGCACGGTGACGAAACGGGTATGCGTGGACTTCTGGTCCAGGCTCTGGCAGATCATCTCGGCGTAGCGCTTGCTGGCGCCCAGTGCATTGACCGGGTCGACGGCCTTGTCGGTGGAGATGAAAACGAAATGCTCGACGCGGGCTTCCATGCACGCACGCGCGACGTTTTCGGTAGCCAGGATGTTGTTGCGCACCGCTTCGCGCAGCTGGCGCTCGAGCACCGGCACATGCTTGTAGGCGGCTGCATGGAAGGCGGTATCGACCGGGTGCAGCGACAGCGCGTGGCGCATCACCGCCGGGTCACCGCAGTCGCCCAGTACAGCTTCGATCTGCACGTCAGGGAAGCTGCGGCGCAGTTCGGCCTCGATGGTCAGCAGCAGCAGCTCGCTCATTTCCAGCAGCACGATGCGGCCGGCGCCGTGGCGCGCGCACTGGCGGCACAGTTCCGAACCGATCGAGCCGCCGGCACCGGTGACCATCACCGTGCGCCCGCCCAGCCAGCCGCGGATCAGGTTCCAGTCCGGCATGATCGGCTTGCGGCCGAGCAGGTCCTCGATGGCCACTTCCTTCAGCTGGCCCGGCAGCGACTGGCCCTGCAGGATGTCGCTGAGCTTGGGCACGGTGCGGAACGGAATGCCGGTGCTTTCGCAGATGGCAACCACGCGCTGCATGCCCACCGCGTCCAGCGAGGGAATGGCGATGACCAGCAGCTTGGCCGCAGTTTCGCGGGCCACGGCCGGGGCGTCATCGAGGGTGCCCAGGATCGGCAGGCTCTGCAGCTTGGCGCCGCGCAGGTGCGGGGCGTCGTCCAGCAGGCCGACCGGCTCGAAGTTGCCGGAGCGGCGCAGGTCGCGCACCAGGGTCTCGGCCGCCTGTCCGGCGCCCAGGATGAGCACGCGCCGCGCGGTCGAATCGGACTGCAGCGCCTGGTAGTCCTTCCACGCCCGGTACAGCAGGCGCGGCGCGCCCAGCAGCGCCGACAGCGCGAAGGGATAGATCACCAGCACCGACAGCGGAACGCCGTTGAAGCGCTTCCAGGCCAGCACCAGGACGATGGCGACCAGGCCGATGAAGCTGGCCTTGAAGATGTTCAGCAGGTCGCTGACGCTGGCGAACCGCCACAGGCCACGGTACAGGCCGACCCGCCAGAACACGATGCCCTGCAGCGCCAGCACCAGCGTCGTATCGACGTTCCACAGGGGCAGCGACGGGGCGTCAGGCAGGATGGAGTAACGGCCGGCATGCAGCAGCTGCCAACAGGCCCAGACCATGAACAGGTCATGGCAGACGATGGCCGTGCGAGGCAACAGGCCAAGGATTCTGTCCCGCCAGGGTGAAGACATATTTCGAGTAATTCCTTATCGGTGGCGCAATCCATTGCGCAGGAGGAGCCAAAGCAGGGCCAGCGCGGAAATCCACGCGACCGCTACGACAGCCTCCCACCTCGGCTGCAATCTGGTGCAAACATTGAACACTGTAATACTGAACAGGCCTACAACAAAGTACATCCCTGTCACCTGGGCGTGGCTGGCTCCTGCCTGCACCGCGCGCTGGTAGACATGCTGGGTGTGGGGTTCCATCCAGCGCTGTCCTGAAAGGATGCGCGCCAACAGCGTGAAGCCCGCGTCCACGAGGAACGGGGAAATGGGCACCAGCAGCAGCAACCAGTTGATTTCCGTACGCAGCGCGGCCACCGCCAGCACGACGGAAACGGCATAGCCAAGCGCGCCACTTCCGACATCGCCCATGAAAATGCGCGCCTTCGGGAAATTGAACGGCAGGAAACCAAGGCAGGCCAGGCCCAGGGCGATGGCAACCAGCGACCAGGGCCAGGGCAGCACGGCGGCGAAGCCCAGCGCGGCCAGTACCGCCTGGCTGCTGGCGATGCCGTTGATCCCATCCATGAAGTTCCAGATATTGATCAGCGAGGCGGTGAAGACCAGCACCAGCAGGGCCAGCAGCCAGCTGCCACCATGCACCTTGACCAGCGCGGCCAGCAGGCCGGCGGCGATGAAGTGCACCAGCAGGCGGCGCAGGGCCGGCAGCGGACGATGGTCATCCCACCAGCCGATGCCCGCCACCAGCAGCAGGCCGAGGCTGGCCACGCCAAGGCTGGCAGCGGCGGCCGGCCACGCCCACATGGCCGCCACGGCGGCCACCAGCAGGCTGATGACGATGGCGATGCCACCGCCGCGCGGGGTCGCCACGCTGTGGCTGCGGCGTTCGCCGGGCTGATCCAGCAACTGCTGGCGCAGCGCGTAGCCGCGTGCCGCCCAGGTCAGCGCGGCGCTGAGCAGGGCCAGCCCCAGCAGCGCGGCCATCACCTGCCAGACCATGACTCAGAGCACCGCGTAGTTCAGCAGCGGCTTGACCGTGCCCCACTCCTTGCAGCTCGGGCACTGCCAGTGGTGGGTACGCGCGCCGAAACCGCAGCGGGTGCAGCGGTAGGCGGGGTTGCGCACCAGCAACTGGTCGGTGATGTGCTTGAGGTCGTGCAGGGTGGCGGTGGAATCGGCACCTTCAGCCAGGGTCAGGTCGATCAGCGCCGATTCGCCGCGCACCGACGGGCGATCCTTCAACTGGCGGCCGAGGTAGGCACGGGCGGGTGCCACGCCCTCCTGCTCTTCCATCAGGCGGGTCAGCGCCAGCACCGGGGCGATGCCGCGGTAGTGCTCGGTCATTTCCGACAGGAAGGCACGCGCGCCGCCAAGGTCACCCACCTTGCGGTAGTTCTCCATCAGCGCCGGCAGCAGCTCGGGCAGGTACTCGGGATCATTGCGCGCGGCGCGCTCGAAGGCGCGCACGGCGGCCTCGGCGTTGCCGGCATCGGTTTCCAGGCGGCCTTCGATGATGCCGGCGCGCACCGACATGGCATCGGCCTGGTAGGCCCGGGCAATGGCCGCCCTCGCCTCTTCCAGCTTGCCGGCGCCACGGAAGCGCTCGGCCAGCTCGCACTCGAACTGCCCGATCAGCTTGCCCATCGGCTCGCCGGTGACATCCTCGAAGCGGGTGGCGTTGTCGATGGCCTTTTCCCAGTCGCGCTCGGCCTGGTAGATGCCGATCAGGTGCTTGAGCGCCTGCGGTGCGCGCTGGTCCAGCTGGGCCAGTTCGGTGAACACGGTTTCGGCACGGTCCAGCAGGCCGGACTTCATGTAGTCCTCGCCCAGCGCCAGCAGCGCCTGCACGCGCTGGGCGTCGCTCAGGTCGTTGCGGTTGACCAGGCCCTGGTGCAGGCGGATCGCGCGATCCACTTCGCCACGGCGGCGGAACAGGTGGCCCAGCGCGACCTGGGTCTCGAAGGTTTCCTTGTCCAGCTCGGCGATGTGCAGGAACAGTTCGATGGCCTTGTCCGGCTGCTCGTTGAGCAGGTAGTTCAGGCCACGGAAATAGGTGCTGGACAGGTGGCTGACCTGGTTGTCGCCATGGCGTTGCCCGCCGCGCCGCCCGATGACCCAGCCGGCCAGCGCCGCCAGGGGAACGAACAGGAAGAACCAGAACCACTCGGTGACGAAATCCATCTTCGATCAGCGTCCATCAAAAGATTGGGAGGGGGAAACCGGGGCCACGGGGGTGGCGACCGACTTGTTGGCACGGCGCAGCTGGGCGTAGAGCGGAATGACCACGCTCACCAGCACCAGGCCAGCACCGACGATGACGCCGATCAGCAGCGAAGCGATGATCGCCACGCCGATCGAGGTCTTGAGCTGGGTGAACACCAGGTTGATGGTCATCTCGTCCATGTTCATGGCACCGATGATCAACCCGAGAAGCAGCACCGCCAGCAGGACCAGCAGACGAAAAACCTTCATGCGACAGCTCCAGTGGCAGGAGGTCGTAGCTTATCCGACTCGCCGCGGTATTCGCACGCGGTGACGCGACGGGACACTCAGGCCGGATCGGCGTCCAGCGGCAGCACGCTGCTGACCCGCTCACGCAGTTCCTTGCCTGGCTTGAAATGGGGAACGTGCTTGCCCGGCAGGGCCACCGATTCGCCGGTCTTGGGGTTGCGGCCCAGGCGCGGCGGACGGTAGTGCAGCGAGAAGCTGCCAAAGCCACGGATTTCGATGCGATCCCCGGCAGAGAGGGAACCGCCCATCATTTCCAGCAACGACTTCACCGCCAGATCGACATCATCGGCCTTCAGGTGCGCCTGGCGGCGCGCGAGGATTTCGATCAGTTCGGATTTGGTCATTGCCGGCTCACATCAAGGGTCACTCACCCTGAAACGGCCCGGGCAACAATGCCCGGGCCGTCCAGGAAACAACGTACAGCGTAAGGCCGATTACTCGGACTTGTTGCCGCTCAGCTGTGCACGCAGCAGCGCGCCCAGCTGGGTGGTGCCGCTGGCAGCCGAAGAGGACTGGTATTCCTCCAGCACTTCGCGCATTTCAGCGTCGTCCTTGGCCTTGATCGACAGCTGCAGGGTACGGCCCTTGCGGTCCATGCCCACGAACTTGGCTTCGACCTTGTCGCCGACCTTCAGGTGCTGGGTGGCGTCGTCAACGCGCTCGTTGGCGATGTCGCGTGCCGAGACGTAACCTTCGATGCCGTCAGCCAGCTCGATGATCGCGCCCTTGGCGTCGACTTCCTTCACCACGCCTTCGACCTTGGAGCCCTTCGGATTGGCAGCCATGTACTGGCCGAACGGATCCTGCTCCAGCTGCTTCACGCCCAGGGAGATGCGCTCGCGCTCCGGATCGACAGCCAGGACGACGGCGTCCAGGGTATCGCCCTTCTTGAAGTTGCGAACGATGTCTTCGCCAGTGGTCGCCCAGCTGATGTCGGACAGGTGAACCAGGCCGTCGATGCCGCCGTCCAGGCCGATGAAGATGCCGAAGTCGGTGATCGACTTGATCTGGCCCGACACCTTGTCACCCTTCTTGTGGGTGGCAGCGAAGGTTTCCCACGGATTGGCGGCAACCTGCTTCATGCCCAGCGAGATGCGGCGACGCTCTTCGTCGACGTCCAGCACCATCACTTCGACTTCGTCACCAACCTGCACAACCTTGGACGGGTTGACGTTCTTGTTGGTCCAATCCATCTCGGAGACGTGCACCAGGCCTTCGACGCCCGGCTCGATCTCGACGAACGCGCCGTAATCGGTGACGTTGGAGACCTTGCCGAAGACGCGGCTGTTGGCCGGGTAACGACGGGCGATGTTATCCCACGGATCTTCGCCCAGCTGCTTCAGGCCCAGCGAAACGCGGTTGCGCTCGCGGTCGAACTTCAGCACGCGCACGTCCAGCTCGTCGCCGACGTTCACGACTTCGGACGGATGGCGCACGCGCTTCCATGCCATGTCGGTGATGTGCAGCAGGCCGTCGATGCCGCCCAGGTCCACGAATGCGCCGTAGTCGGTCAGGTTCTTGACGACACCCTTCAGGATCGCGCCTTCCTGCAGCTTGTCCATCAGCTGCTCGCGCTCTTCCGAGTGCTCGCTTTCGACGACAGCGCGGCGCGAAACCACGACGTTGTTACGCTTGCGGTCCAGCTTGATGAGCTTGAACTCGAGTTCCTTGCCTTCCAGGTAGGCCGGATCGCGCACCGGGCGCACATCGACCAGGGAACCCGGCAGGAAGGCGCGGACATCCTTGATGTCCACGGTGAAACCACCCTTGACCTTGCCGCTGATGCGGCCGGTGATGGTTTCGTTCTTTTCCAACGCTTCTTCCAGCTCGTCCCACACCATCGCGCGCTTGGCCTTCTCGCGCGACAGGACGGTTTCGCCGAAGCCGTTCTCGATGGAGTCGAGGGCGACCTTGACGATGTCGCCTTCGGCGACGTCGATTTCGCCAGCGTCGTTACGGAACTGTTCGATCGGCACGATGCCTTCGGACTTCAGGCCAGCGTTGATCACCACGACGTCGCCGCGGACTTCAACAACGGTACCGCTGACGATGGCGCCCGGCTTCAGCTTGGCCAGGTTGGCCTGGCTGGCTTCAAACAGTTCGGCAAATGATTCGGTCATTAGATTTACTCTGTTGGACACATGGGCCGGTTGGCTTCCTTTCGGGGACATGCCCCACTGAAGACCGTTACCGCCCGCCTGTTGGTCGACCCCGGAAAAGCAGGTCGTGTGTAGTAGGAAAACCGCCACGCATCATTGCGCGACGGAGCTGGTACAGCACTGCTATGCGCGACCACCGCCGATGTTGCTGGCAGTGCTCCCGCGCGAACGGATCAGGCAGCCGGAACCGGAAGCAGATCCATCACTCGGGCAACGACATCATCGATGCCGATGCCTGTGGTGTCGATGAGGACAGCATCGTCTGCCGGCTTCAGGGGCGCCACGGTACGCTGAGCATCACGGGCGTCGCGGGCCATGATCTCGCGCAGGAGGTCATCAAAGTTAACAGAAACCCCCTTGTCTTTCAACTGCTTATGCCGGCGCTCGGCGCGCTCCTCGGCACTGGCGGTCAGGAAGACCTTGTAGGGGGCGTCCTTGAAGATCACCGTGCCCATGTCGCGGCCGTCGGCGACCAGGCCCGGCAGCTCCCTGAATGCGCGCTGGCGCTCCTTCAGTGCGGCACGGACCTCGGGAATGGCGGCAATGGCCGAGGCCAGCGCACCGGTGGTCTCCAGGCGCAGCTCGTCGGTGGCATCGGTGCCGTTGACCATGACCCGCATCGACTCACCCTGTTCAACAAACTGAACGTGGGTGTCGAAGGTGCAGCGCACCAGGGCCGAGGCATCGGAGGTATCGATATCGGCCCAGCTCGCAGCCACCCCCACCGCCCGGTACAACGCGCCCGAATCCAGGTAGTGCCAGCCCAGGCGGCGCGCCACGATGCGGCTGATGGTACCCTTGCCGGCCCCCGAAGGGCCGTCGATGGTCAGGACGGGAGCGAGTGGATTCATGGGGGTCCTAGCGCGTGTGAAGGGGCCATTCTAGCCCCTGCCCAAGCCCCCGCGCAGGAACTTTCGCGCAACCACTTGAAACGACGACAAAAAGCCCGGTAGAATGGCGGGCTTGAACGAGCGCCAACTGCCGATTGTCTTGCGCATATCGCGGCCACGCTCCACCCGAACAACTACTGTTTACGCCGAGGTATGCCATGAAAATCCTGTCCTCCCTGAAGTCGGCGAAGGCCCGTCACCGCGACTGCAAGGTCGTCCGTCGTCGTGGCAAGATCTTCGTCATCTGCAAGTCGAACCCGCGTTTCAAGGCGCGTCAGCGCTGAGCCTCACGGCCTTCGGGCCGCGGCTGGTCCCACGCGGGACCGACCCGATGCAAAGAACCGCCTTCGGGCGGTTTTTTGTTGCATGCAGCTTTTTTTCCCGCCGTTTTTTGCTGTAATCGCCTTTCTTGACCACTGGGGAGTAGATCGAGATGAAGCGTTACCTGAGCACACTGGCCGTCCTGGCCGTCCTGGCCACCCTGGCCGCCGCCACGCCGGCGCTGGCCGATACCCTGCTGGTCGACCGCGCCAATGAAAAACCGGCCGGTGCCCTGCCCGTCCGCGGCCAGAGCATGCAGCAGGTGCAGTCGCAGTTCGGTGCGCCGAGCGAGCAGCTGCAGCCGCGCGGCGGGCAGAAGCGCCAGTGGCCGACCATCAACCGCTGGGTCTACCCGCAGTTCACCGTCTACTTCGAGAAGCAGAAGGTGATCGACGTGGTGGCCAACAAGGCGGATCCGAACGAGATCGGCCCGAAGCCGCCGATCCGCTGAACCCCCTACCCGCCGCTGGCGGGCCTGTGTAGCGAGACCATGAACCAGACCCTTCGTTTTCCTGCCGAATGGGAAGCCCAGAGCGGCGTCCTGATTGCCTGGCCCACCGCCGACACCGACTGGGCCGATCGCCTGGGCCAGGTGGAGGAAACCTACATCGCGCTGGTCGCGGCCATCACCCGCTTCCAGCCGGTGCTGATCTGCGTGGCCGACGACGATGTGGAGACCTATGCCGAAATGCGACTGCGCTCCAACCGCATCGACATGGACCGGGTCCGCTTCACGACGGCGGCCTATGACGATACCTGGCTGCGCGACTCCGGCCCGATCACCCTGCGCCGCGCCGACGGCAGCTTCCAGCTGCTGGACTTCCGCTTCACCGGCTGGGGCGGCAAGTTCGACGCCACCCTGGACGACCAGCTGGTAGGCGCGCTCGACCAGGCCGGCGTGTTCAACAACGCACCGGTGCGCAGCATCCCGTTCGCGCTGGAAGGCGGCGGTATCGAGACCGACGGTGAAGGTACCCTGCTGACTACCTGGAAGTGCCTGCACGAGCGCCACCCGGACCGCGACCGCGCCAGCCTGAGCGCCGACCTGGCCGATTGGCTGCAGCAGGACCGCGTGCTGTGGCTGGACCATGGTTACCTGGAGGGCGACGACACCGACGCCCACATCGATACCCTCGCCCGTTTCGCTTCGCCAGACAGCATCGTCTACCAGGCCTGCGACGACGAGAGCGACTCGCACTACGCCGAACTGCAGGCGATGGGCAACGAGCTGGCCGCGCTGCGCACCAGGGATGGGCAGCCGTACCGCCTGTTCCCGCTGCCGTGGGCACAGCCGGTGATCGACGAAGGCCGCCGCCTGGCCGCGTCGTACGCCAACTACCTGATCGTCAATGGCGCGGTGCTGATGCCCGCCTATGGCGACCCGGCCGACGACCTGGCCCGCGACGTGCTGGCCCAGGCCCACCCGGGCCGCGAGATCGTGCAGGTGCCGTGCCGCTCGCTGATCTGGCAGAACGGCAGCCTGCACTGCATCACCATGCAGCTGCCGGCAGGGCTGTTGAAGGCGTAACGGATGCCGCCGGGCCCCGCCCGGCGCTCTCCTTGTAGAGTCGAGCCATGCTCGACTGGCTTTTTGTAGAGCCGAGCCCACGCTCGGCTGGCGCGCTCGCGCAATCGAAGCAGACCACAGCCGAGCATGGGCTCGGCTCTACAACACCGGCCATTCAGCGGCCGACACGCCGCGGCATGCCATCCGCGCTAACATGCAGGTTTTCCCCCGCAGGAACGCCCCCGCATGAACTCGCGCAGCCCCCTTACCGTCGCCCTGATCCAGGAGCGCAACCACGGTGATGCCGCCGCCAACCTGGCGGTGATCGAAGCACGCGTGGCCGAGGCGGCTGCGCGGGGCGCGAAACTGGTGCTGCTGCAGGAACTGCACAACGGCCCGTACTTCTGCCAGCACGAGTCGGTCGATGAATTCGACCTGGCCGAGCCGATTCCCGGCCCGAGCACCGAGCGCCTGGGCGCACTGGCGAAGAAGCATGGCGTGGTGCTGGTCGGTTCGCTGTTCGAACGCCGCGCCGCTGGCCTGTACCACAACACCGCCGTGGTCTTCGAGAAGGACGGCACCCTGCTGGGCAAGTACCGCAAGATGCACATCCCGGACGATCCGGGCTTCTACGAGAAGTTCTACTTCACCCCGGGCGACATCGGTTTCACCCCGATCGATACCTCGGTCGGCCGCCTTGGCGTGCTGGTGTGCTGGGACCAGTGGTACCCGGAAGCGGCGCGCCTGATGGCGCTGGCCGGCGCCGAACTGCTGCTCTACCCCACCGCCATCGGCTGGGACCCGGACGACGTGCAGGACGAGAAGACCCGCCAGCGCGACGCGTGGGTGCTGAGCCACCGCGGCCATGCCGTGGCCAACGGCCTGCCGGTGCTGAGCTGCAACCGCGTCGGCCATGAAGCATCGCCGCTGGGCGCGTCGGGCATCCAGTTCTGGGGCAACAGCCACGTGCTGGGCCCGCAGGGCGAGTTCCTGGCCGAGGCCGGCACCGACGCCACCGTACTGGTGTGCGACGTGGACCTGCAGCGCAGCGAACACGTGCGCCGCATCTGGCCGTTCCTGCGCGACCGTCGCATCGATGCGTACGGTGACCTGCTCAAGCGCTACATCGACTGAGCCGGAGCACTGCCATGGCCGTCCTCATCCGTGATGCCGGCCCGGCCGACATCGCCGCGATCACCGCGATCTACGCGGTGGAAGTGACCGACTTCGTCAACACCTACGAGTACGACATCCCCGACCAGGATGAGATGCTGCGCCGCATGCGCGACATCATCGACCGTGGCTTCCCCTACCTGGTCGCCGAGATCGACGGCCAGGTGGCGGGGTATGCCTACGCCAACACCTACCGCACCCGCGTGGCCTACCAGTGGACCGTGGAGAACTCGGTCTACGTCGACGCCGCCTACCAGGGCAAGGGCGTGGGCACCGGCCTGCTGCAGGCGCTGATCGATGCCTGCGTGGCGCGCGGCTACCGGCAGATGGTGGCGGTGATCGGCGAACCGACCAATACCGCTTCGATCAAGCTGCACGAACGCTTCGGCTTCCACCTGGTGGGCGTGTTCAAGGGCCTGGGCCGCAAGCACGGCCGCTGGCTGGACACCGTGCAGATGCAGCGCGCGCTCGGCGATGGCGCCGACACCGCACCTTCCAATGAATGAATCCATGACTGAAACCCTTCCCGAAACCGGCGACGATCTGTTCGCCGGCCAGCCGGTGCGCGTCGTTGAACGCGACGGCGTGCGTTACACCCTGCTGGGCACCGCCCACGTTTCCCACGCCAGCGTCGAGGCGGTGGAAAAGGCCATCGACAGCGGCCGCTTCGATGCGGTGGCCGTCGAGCTGGACCCGCAGCGCCTGCAGGCGCTGAGCGACCCGGACACGCTGGCCAAGCTGGACCTGGTGGAAGTGATCCGCAAGGGCCGCGTGGCGCTGTTCGCCGCCAACCTGGCCCTGTCGGCCTACCAGCGCCGCCTGGCCGAACAGCTGGGCATCGAGCCGGGTGCCGAGCTGAAGCGCGCGGTGGACCTTGCGCGTGAGCGCGGCCTGCCGGTGCACCTGATCGACCGCGAAGTCGGCCTGACCTTCCGCCGCGCCTCGCAGCGCCTGGGCTTCTTCGGCAAGCTGAAGCTGGTGGCCGGCCTCGGCGCGGGCCTGTTCTCCTCGGAAGAAGTGGGCGAGAACGAGATCGAGAAGCTCAAGCAGGGCGACATGCTGGAATCGAGCTTCGGTGAATTCGCCACCGAAAGCCCGGCGCTGTACGAGACCATCATCGGCGAGCGCGATCGCTACATGGCCACGCGCCTGCGCGAGGAACACAACCCGCAGCTGCGCGAGGTGCTGGCGGTGGTCGGCGCCGGCCACCTGGCCGGGCTGGCGCGCTACCTGGAAACCGACACCGCCGAACCGGCACCGCTGCGCGCGGAACTGGAAGCCGTGCCGAAGAAGCGCAACATCCCGTGGTTGACCCTGATCATCCTGGCCATCGTGATCACCGGCGTTGCCGTGGGCTTCTACCGTGGCGGCCTGGGCGTGGGCACCGAACTGCTGGCGACGTGGGCGATGTACACCGGCGGCCTGGCCGGCATCGGCTGCCTGCTGGCCGGCAGCCACCCGCTGAGCATCCTGACCGCGATCGCGGTGGCGCCGTTCAAGCCGTTCCGCCTGAGCATTCCCACCGGTGCGTTCTCGGCGCTGGTGGAAGCGCGCCTGCGCAAGCCGGCCTACGAGGACTTCCTCAAGCTGCGCGACGATGCGCAGAGCCTGAAGGGCTGGTACCGCAACCGCGTCACGCGGGTGGTGCTGACCTTCATGCTGACCAACCTGGGCAGCATGCTGGGCCTGTGGCTGACCGCCGGCAAGGTTTGGGGCAAGGTCGCGGGTTGATTGCAGCACCCCGCCGGGCGTGGCCCGGCGCTACCGGTCACGCAATCCGTAGCGCCCGAGCCCATGCTCGGGCGGCGCCGCAAGGCGGCAAAAGGTAGAGGCCAACCTTGGTTGGCACCGCCCGGCCCAGCGGCTTCGGTAGCGCCCGAGCCCATGCTCGGGCGGCGCCGCAAGGCGGCAAAAGGTAGAGGCCAACCTTGGTTGGCAACGCCCTGCACGGCAGGAAAAAAAAAGGGGAGACCGCCCCACTACGACCGGTCTCCCCCCACCACAACACGTTGTCGTGCCCGATAGTCGAGCAAGCTCGACGCTATGCGGCCGTTGCGGCCGCCTTGTCCAGGCCGCGCGCGCGCCGGATCAGGCGTGTCACCGCACTGCGCAGGTCATCCAGCACCGCGTAGATGGTCGGCAGGAACAGCAGGCTGACTACGGTGGAGAACGCCAGGCCGCCGGCAATCGCGCGCGCCATCGGTGCGTACTCCGGGCCATCGCCGAACATCTGCGTATTGGTGAGCGAGATCGGCACCATCGCCAGGATCGCCGTTCCCATCGTCATCATGATCGGCCGCAGGCGCTCGCGTGAGCCCTCCACCAGCGCCTGGGTGCGGCCCATGCCGCCGCGCCGCAGGTTGTTGATGTGCTCGATCATCACGATGCCGTTGTTCACCACCACGCCCATCAGCACCAGGATGCCGATGAAGGACATGATGCCGAACGAGGTACCGGTGACCCAGAACAGCCAGAACACGCCGAAGATCGAGAACAGCACGCCACTCATGATGGCCGCCGGGAACAGCAGCGACTCGAACACCGCCGCCATCACCACGTAGATCATCACCAGGGCGATGAGCAGGTTGAACACCATCTGCTGCATCGCCTCGTTGTCGTTGCCGTAGTCACCGCCATCGAAGGTGAAGCCATAGCCGGCGGGGAAGCTCATCGGCTTGAGCACCGCTTCGATCGCCTTGCGGCCATCGGGCGCGGTGATCTTCTCGGCCAGGTTGGCCTTGATGGTGAGGGTGGTCTGGCGGTTGGTACGGCCGATCTGGGTGGCCGACGAACCCACATCGACGCTGACCAGGCTCAGCAGCGGCACGCTGCGGCCATCGCCGGTGCGCACGCTGTAGCTGGCCAGGTCTTCCGGGCTGCTCTGCTCGGCACCGGCGAAGCGCACCCACACCGGCACTTCGTTGTCGCCACGACGGAACTCGCGCAGCGGTGCACCGCGCAGGGCCAGGCCGACGAAGCTGGCCACCTGCTCGGCATTGAAGCCGAACGCTGCGGCGCGCTCGCGATCGACATGCACCTTCAGTTCACCGCCCTTCTCGCCGTTGTCGATGCGCACGTCGCGCAGCTCCGGGCGCTGGGCCAGCAGCGGCAGCACTTCCTGGCCGATCTCCTGCAGCATGCTGCTGGAATCACCCACCAGCTGGACCTGCACGCCCTGGTTGCCACCGCCATCGCCGCCCTGGTTGCCGATGAAGTAATCGGCGCGCGCCGACTTCGGCAGGCCCTTGCGGATCTCTTCCTGCAGCGCCTTGATGTCCTTGGCGTACTTCTCGTCGATGGTGACGGTGGTCGAACCACCTTCCTGTTCGCTGTACCAGGAATAGACCTGCTGCACGTGCAGGCGCTCGCGGTTCTGTTCGACCCAGGCTTCAACACGGCCGACTTCCTCGGACATCTGCCGGTAGGTGTAGGCGCCCTTCCACATGTACCCGATGAAGACGTCCTTGCCGCCACCGCCGCCGAACATGTCGACCTTGGTCAACTTCATCGGCACCAGGCTGACCAGCACCACCAGCACGATGCCGAGCAGGCTCCAGCCGCGATGGCGCAGCGACCAGTCCAGCAGGCGGGCATAGTGGCGCTGCAGCCGCGCGATCACGCCGGTCTGCGAATGCAGCAGCTTGGGCGTGGCCATGCGCGCGGACAGCATCGGGATCAGGCTGACCGCCACCAGCCACGAGGCCAGCAGCGAGACCGAGATGGTGATCGCGATCTGCGCCATGAAGATGCTGATGTTGTTGGTTTCGCCGAACAGGTTGGGCACGAACACGATGCAGTGGCACAGGGTGCCGGCACTGAGCGCGATGGCCACGTTGCGGGTGCCGATGATGGAGGCCAGGCGCGGCTGCCCCGGCATGCGCTCGCGTTCCTGGTAGATGCTTTCCACCACCACCACGGCGTTGTCCACCAGCATGCCGACGGCCAGCAGCAGGCCCATCATGGTCAGGATGTTCAGCGTCACCCCGGCGAAGTACATGAAGCCCAGGGTGATGGTGAAGCAGATCGGGATCGCCAGGGTCACCATCAGCGTGGACGGCCAGTGGCGCAGGAAGAAGAACAGCACCGTGACCGACAGGATCAGGCCGACCGCACCGGCTTCGGCCAGTTCCAGCAGCGAGGAGGTAACCGCCTTGCCCTGGTTGTCGATCACCTTGATCTGCACGTCACGCATCGAGTCCTGTGCGCGGATCGCCTCGACTTCGGCCAGGGCAGCGCGCGAGACATCCACCAGGTTGGCGCTGCGCTCCTTGAAGATGTCCAGGCCGATGGCCGGGTTGCCGTCCAGGCGGCGCCCGTAGTTCATGCGCGCCGGCTTCAGGCGCACCTCGGCGATGTCCCCCAGGCGCAGGCCCTTGGCGTTGATCACCAGGTCACGCATTTCCTGCAGGTCGGTGATCTCGCCCACCGGCTGCACGCGCACGCGCTGGCCGTTGTCGTTGATCTGCCCGGCCGAGATCGAGAAATTCAGCGTGCGCAGGCGGTCGCTGAGTTCGTTGATGCTCAGGCCATGCGCGCTGAGCCGGTCCGGATCGATGGCGATCTCGACCTCGTTCGGCGGCGCACCGGTGATGTCCACGCGCGCCACGCCCGGGATGCGCTCGATGCGCCGCTTGAACTCGCGGTCGAGCATGTCATAGGCGGCGGTCAGGTCGGTGGCGCTGGCCAGGCGTACCTTCAGCACCGGCTGGTCGCTGCTGGACCACTTGAACACGTTGTAGCGCTGCAGGTCGTCGGGCAGGTCGCTGCGGATGGCATCGATGCGCTCGCGTGCATCGGAGGCCGCGATGGCGATGTCACGGTCCCAGTCGCTGAACTCGATGAAGATCGAGGCGGCTTCGGACGTGGCCTGCGAGCGCATGCGCTTGATGCCGGTCATCGTCGCCAGCGATTCCTCCACCGGGCGGATGATGGTCCGCTCCACCTCTTCCGGGGTCGAGCCGGTATAGGGAATCTGCACGAACAGGAACGGCGCGGAGATGTCCGGCAGCGCCTCCAGCGGCAGCCGGAACGAGGCGATCAGGCCCACCACCACCAGCGACACGAAACACATGATGGTGGTGACCGGGCGGCGGATGGAGAACTCGGCGACGCTCATGCCGGTTCCTCCGCGCCGCCGCTGGGGCCAGCCTCGGCAGCGTGCAGACCTTCGCCGGCATGCTTGCGGCCGCGTTCACGGTAGTAGGCATCGCCACGGCGGTCCATCAGGTCGTACACCACCGGGATGACCAGCAGGGTCAGCAGAGTCGACACCAGCAGGCCGCCGATGACGGTGATCGCCATCGGTGCGCGCACCTCGGCGCCCTCGCCCATCGCCACCGCCAGCGGCAGGAAGCCGAACAGGGTGCACAGGGTGGTCATGATGATCGGCCGCAGGCGCGAACGCGCACCTTCCACCAGCGCCTCGTGCTTGGCCACACCAGCCTCGCGCAGCTGGTTGACCTTGTCGATCAGGATGATCGCGTTCTTGGTGACCAGCCCGACCAGCAGGATCAGGCCGATGAACACCACCACCGAAATGGGCTTGCCGGTCATCAGCAGCGCCAGGATCGCGCCGACCAGGGCCAGCGGGATGGTGAACAGGATGACGAACGGGTGCAGCAGCGATTCGAACTGCGAGGCCATCACCAGGTAGACCAGGAAGATGGCCAGGCCGAAGGCGAAGATCAGCGACTTGGCAGCCTGTGCCAGCTCCTCGCCCTGGCCGCCGATGTGCAGGCCGACGCCGGCGCCGAGCGGCTGCTCGGCCACCATCTGCTGCACCTCGCGCATGGCCGCGCCCAGGTCGATGTCGCGCAGGTTGGCCGACACCACGGCCACGCGGGTCTGGTCAGCGCGATGGATCTCGCTGGGGCCGGTGGTGGCGACCACATCGGCCACCGCATCCAGGGTGACCGGACGACTGCTGCCCGGGTTCACGATCAGGCGGCGGATGCTGTCCACGCTGGCACGGTCCCCCTCCTGCGCACGCACCAGCACATCGATCTTGCGATCGCGGAAGCTGTAGCGGGTGGCCACGTCGCCACGCACCTTCTTCACCACCACATCGGCGATCTGGCGGGTGGTCAGGCCCAGTGCACCGGCGCGTTCCTGGTCGAAGCGGATCTGGATTTCCGGGAAACCCTCTTCCACCGTCGACTTCACATCGGCGTAGTGCGCGTTGCTGCGCAGCAGGGCTGCCAGGCGCTGGCCGGCCTGCTCCAGGGTGGCCATGTCCTGCCCGCGCAGCTCGATTTCCAGTGGCGTGGAGAAGCTGAACAACGCCGGGCGCGCGAAGTCGACCTGGGCACCGGGGTGCTGGCCCATGGTGTCACGCAGGCGCTCGGTGATCTCCGCTTCGGTGCGTGCGTTGCCGCCGCCTTCCATCACCACGGTCAGCTTGCCGATGTTTTCGCCGCTCTCGGTCGGGCTGGCATCCAGCCGCGTGCCGCTGCCGCTGACGCCGTACAGCGAAGCCACGCCTTCACCCTGGCCGTGTGCCAGCTGCAGCTCGCGCACCAGCGCATCGGTCTGCTTCAGCGGCGTGCCGGCAGGCAGCTTCACCGTCATTTCGAAGCGGTCCTGGGCCAGCTGCGGAATCAGATCGGCACCGAGCATCGGCACCAGGGCCATGGTGCCGACAAAGGCCAGCGCGGCCAGGCCCAGCACCTTGCCGGGATGGGCAAGCGCATTGGGCAGCAGGCGCAGGTAGCCACGCTCGGCACCGGCATAGGGCTTCATCGCGATGTCGCTGGCCTTGCGCATGACCGGCCCGACCACGGCGACCACGCCGCGCCACAGGCGCACCACCAGCCAGGCCAGGGCGAAGAAGCTCCAGCGCACGCTGGCCACGACGCCACGACGGCCCAGCGCGACCGGCTTCTGCCAGCGGCTCTGCGGGTGCCACGGTTCGGCAGCGGCTTCTTCCGGGAAGGCCAGCGGCGGCCGGCCCTTCAGCGAGCTCAGCATCGGGATCAGGGTCATCGACACCAGCAGCGAGATCGCGATGGCAATGGCCACGGTCAGCGCCTGGTCGCGGAACAGCTGGCCGGCGATGCCATCGACGAACACCAACGGCAGGAACACCGCGATGGTGGTCAGGGTGGACGCCACCACCGCCATGCTCACTTCGCGGGTACCGACGATGGCCGCCTGCAGGATGCCCAGGCCACGCTCGCGCGCCTTGGCGATGCTTTCCAGCACCACGATCGAATCGTCCACCACCAGGCCGGTGGCCAGCGCCAGGCCGCCCAGCGACATCACGTTCAAGCTCAGGCCGAGCTGGCCCATGAAGAAGAACGTGGCGATGATCGAGACCGGCAGCGACAGGCTGATCACGAAGGTGGACCAGCCATCGCGCAGGAACAGGAAGATGATCAGGATGGCCAGCAGGCCGCCGATCACCGCGTCCTTCTTGACGTCACTGATGGCGTGTTCGATGAAGCGCGACTGGTCCTCGATGGTGGTCAGTTCGGCATCGCCGGGGAAGGTGGACTTGATCTGTTCCAGGCGCTTGCGCAGCGCTTCGGCGGTGGCCACGGTATTCGCGTCGCCTTCCTTGTAGATCGCCAGCTCGACCGACTCCTTGCCACCCAGGCGGATGATCGCCTCGCGCTCCTTGTAGCCCTGGCGCACGGTTGCCACATCCTTCAGGCGTACCGGCACGCCGTTGGCAACGACGCTGGAGCCGCCGCCGGAGGAGGCGCTCTGCGCCGCCGACGCCGCAGCGACGGCCGCTGCAGAACCGGTGGACGCAGCGATGTTGAACATCTGCTGCAGGGCCGAATCGGCCGCGCTGCCGTTGGACGACTGGGTGGTGACCAGCAGGTTGCGGATCTCTTCCAGATCGGCGAACTGGTTGACGGTGCGCACCAGGAAGCGCTGCGAGCCCTCCTCCAGGCGCCCGCCGGAAATGTTGATGTTCTCTTCCCTCAACCGCTTGATGACGGTGTCGATGGGCAGGTTGAGCTGGGCCAGCTTCTGCTGGTCGATGTCCACCTGGATCTCGTCTTCCAGGCCACCGCCGACCTTCACTGCAGCCACGCCGGTCACCGGCTCCAGCTTCTTCTTCAGGTCTTCGTCGGCATAGCGGCGCAGGCCGGTCAGTTCGCGGATGGCGTCCTCATCGCTGGTCGGCGCCGCCTTGGTGGACAGCACCAGGCGCATGATCGGCTCGGTGGACGGGTTGAAGCGCAGCAGCACCGGGGCCTTGGCCTCCAGTGGCAGGTTCAGCGCTTCCATCTTGTCGCGCACCTCCAGGCTGGCCTGGTCCATGTTGGTGCCCCAGGCGAACTCGAGCACCACATCGCTCTGCCCGGTACGCGAAACCGACTTCAGCTTGCGCAGGTTCTTGACCACGCCCACGGCTTCTTCCACCGGCTGGGTGATCAGGCTTTCGATTTCGGTCGGTGCCGCACCGGTGTATTCGGTGCGCACGGTCAAGGTGGGATAGCTCAGGTCGGGCAGCAGGTTGACCTTGAGGTTGCCCAGCGCGATCAGGCCGAACAGCAGCAGCGTGACCGTGCACATGGCGATGGTGACGCGGCGGCGGGTGGCGAATTCCACCAGGCCGCCGCGCAGGCCGGCAGCGGCGCCATCGCCGCCCGGCGAGGCACCGTGGTCGTGTCCCGGGGCGCTCATTGCTGGCTCCCGGCCTTGTCTGCGGATTTACCGGCGGCCACGGTGGCCGGCTTGGCCTTGGCAGCCTTGGGATCGGCGATGACCTGCACGGCGGTGCCGTCGCGCAGGGCGACCTTGCCGGCGGTGACAATCCTGTCGCCGGCGGCCAGGCCTTCGCGGATCTCCACCCACGGACCTTCGGCATAGCCCAGCTTCACCGGTACGCGCGCCACCTTGCCTTCGCGCACGCGGAACACCGCCGGCTCGCCGTCGTCGAGGATGGCCAGGCGCGGCACCACCAGGGCGTCGGCGCGCTGGTCGTAGTCGATGCGGATGCGTCCGAACATGCCGGGTTGCAGCGCGTGCTCGGTGCCGCTGAAGGCGCTGACCACGCGGAACGTGCCGCTGCCCGAATCGACCACCGGCGCGATGCGGTCGACGGTGCCGGTGAAAGTCTTGCCCGGCAGCGCATCGGCCGAGAGCACGACCGGCTGGCCGGCGCGCAGCGTCGCCAGTTCGCGCTCGGGCACGTTGAGGGTGGCTTCCAGCTGGGAGTTGTCGACGATGCGGAAGATCGGCGTGTTGATCTGCACGAAGTTGCCGGTCTTGATCGAGCGCGAGGCGATCACCCCGGAGATCGGCGCCACCACCGTGGTGTAGGACAGTTCCAGCGTCGCCAGGCGGTACTGCGCGCGCATGTTTTCCAGGTCGTAGCGCAGCTGGTCGACGTCGGAGGCACTGACCATCTGCTGGCCGACCAGCTTCTGTGCACGCTGGTAGTTGTTCTCCAGCTTGCGCATCTGCGCTTCGCTCTGCGCCACGGCCAGGCGCGCACGGTCGGGGTCCAGGCGCACCAGCGGCTGGCCGGCGGTCACCCGCTGGCCCTCCTCGACCAGCACCGCCAGCGCCACGCCGGAGGTCTTGGCCACCACCTGCGATTCGGCGCGCGGTTCCAGCGCAGCGGTGCCGGTGTAGCTGGCTGCCACGGCGCGGTGGCTGGCCGCGGCCACTTCCACCGGGACCGCGTCGACCTTCTTCTCGTCCTTGGTTTCGGCCGCCTTGGCTTCGGAATTGGGGCCCGCGGCGCAACCGCCCAGCAGCAGGGAGGTGGAGATCAGCAGGGCGGCGGCACAGAGTCCAGTGCGGCGGCCGGGCAGGAAGGTTGGGTGCGACATCGTCAGATCCCTGGAGGATGCGTGGGCAGGTGTGGTAGCAAAGTAATGCACCACTTCACGGCAACACCATATCCCAAAGGTCATGGTGCCTTCACGCCGCTGGTCGGCCCGCCCCCATTTCAGCTAGATGAAACCTGAGGCTATACTCGGGTCGTTCCGTACCCCACGCCGGAACGACCAGACCCGAATCCCCGGATAACGACATCATGCGCCCGCAGCCGCTCGCCGCTTGTCTCGCTCTGGCCGTCCTCCTGCCCCTCGGGGCCGCCGCACAGCCCGCTCCTGCTCCTGCAGCACCCGCCCCGGCTCCGGCCCAGGCCACCCCGCCCGCTGCCGCCGCTCCGGCCGGCAACTTCGATAATGGCCGGGTGCTGGCCTACACCTGCCAGGGCTGCCACGGCATCACCGGTTACAAGAATGCCTACCCCAGTTACCGGGTACCGAAGATCGGTGGCCAGACCCAGCAGTACCTGACCCAGGCCCTGACCGAGTACCGCCAGGGCAAGCGCCGGCATCCGACGATGCAGGCGCAGTCGATGAGTTTCAGCGAACAGGAGATCGCCGATCTCGCTGTTTACCTGTCCACCGTCAAGTAAGGCCCGCCCATGTCGAAAGCCGCGCATACGATGCGTCACGCCATCGCCCTGTCCGTTGCCCTGCTGCTGGCGGCCTGCTCGCAGTCGCAGGTGGAAAGCAGTGAAAAATCGGCCGGCGACCCTGGCCACGCCAGTGGCGAACACGGTTCGTCGTCCTCGGCCGGCCTGCCGCCAGGCCGCGAGGCAGCCGGTGAAGCCCGCGCCAAGGTGAAGGGCAAGGCGACCAACCAGAGCTGCATTGATTGCCATGGTGCCGACGGCAACGCGCCGATCGACCCGACCTACCCCAAGCTGGGTGGCCAGTACGGCGATTACCTGGCCCATGCCCTGCAGGCCTACCGGGCCGGCGACCGCCAGCATGCATTGATGACGCCGCAGGCGAAGGACCTGAGCGACCAGGACATCGCCGACCTGGCGGCGTACTTCGGCAGCCGGCCGAGCCAGCTGCGGGATCTGCACGGGGTGAAGTGACCCCGGCATTCCGGTGGGTGCGGACCGTTGGTGGTGGGTGCGAACCGTTGGTGGTGGGTGCGGACCGTTGGTGGTGGGTGCGGACCGTTGGTCCGCACTGACGGACCCATCCACGCATGGCGTGGATCTACCCGGCGTCGGCGTCGGTAGGTGCGGACCGTTGGTCCGCACGAATCCCGCGCAATCAGCCTTCCAGCTCTTCCCAGCGCGCGTAGGCGGCATCCAGCTCGGCCTGCACCTTGGCCAGCTGCTGGGTGTGCGCGGTCACTTCGGCACTGCTGCGGGTGTAGAACGACGGGTCGTTCATCGCCGCGGTCAGTCCTTCGACATCGCCTTCCAGCTTCTCGATGGTCTTGGGCAGCTGTTCCAGCTCGCGTGCTTCCTTGTAGGCCAGCTTGCGCTTGGGTGCAGCCGGCGCCGCAGCCGCCGTAGCGGCCGGTGCAGCAGCGGCCGGCTTGGTGGCGGGCGCAGCGGCAGGCGCGGCCACGCTGGCCGCATAGCGCTGCCAGTCGGTGTAGCCGCCCACGTATTCGCCAATCACGCCATCGCCTTCCATCACCAGCGTGGAGGTCACCACGTTGTCGATGAAGTCACGATCATGGCTGACCAGCAGCAGGGTGCCGGTGTATTCACCCAGCAGCTCTTCCAGCAGCTCCAGGGTTTCCACGTCCAGGTCGTTGGTCGGTTCGTCCATCACCAGCAGGTTGGATGGCTGTGCGAACAGCTTGGCCAGCAGCAGGCGGTTGCGTTCACCACCGGACAGGCGGGTGATCGGCGCGCGCGCACGCTCGGGGGTGAACATGAAGTCCTGCAGGTAGGCATGCACGTGCTTGCGCTTGCCGTTGAACTCGAGGAAATCGCGGCCTTCGGCCACGTTCTCGATCGCGCTCCAGTCTTCGCGCAGCACCGCACGGTACTGGTCGAAATAGGCGATCTGCAGGTTGGTACCGGCGTTGACTTCGCCCTTGGCCGGCTGCAGTTCGCCCAGCAGCAGCTTCAGCAGCGTGGTCTTGCCGCTGCCGTTGGGGCCGATCAGGCCGATACGGTCGCCACGCAGGATGGTGGTGGTGAAGTCGCGGACCATGGTGCGCTCGCCGAAGGCGAACGAAACATCCTTGACGTCGATGACCTTCTTGCCGGAGCTGACGCCCTGCGCCGCTTCCATCTTGACGTTGCCGCTGAGGTCGCGGCGCTGCGAACGCTCGTTGCGCATCGCCTTCAGGCGGCGAACGCGGCCTTCATCGCGGGTGCGGCGCGCCTTGATGCCCTGCCGGATCCAGACTTCTTCCTGCGCCAGCAGCTTGTCGAAGCGGGCGTTTTCCTGGGCCTGCGCATTGAGGCGTTCCTCCCGGCGGCGCTCGTAGTTGGCCCAGTCGCCCGGCCAGCTGGTGACCTGGCCGCGGTCGATCTCGACGATGCGGGTGGCCAGTGCGCGCAGGAAGCGGCGGTCATGGGTGACGAACACCACGCTGCCGCTCCAGCCCTTCAGGAACGCTTCGAGCCAGTCGATGGCTTCGATGTCGAGGTGGTTGGTCGGTTCGTCCAGCAGCAGCACATCGGGGCTGGACACCAGCGCGCGGGCCAGCAGCACGCGGCGCTTCATGCCGCCGGACAGGCGACCGAACTCGGCCTCGCCATCCAGGTCGAGCTTGGTGAGGGTTTCGCTGACGCGCTGGTCCAGGCCCCAGCCGTTGGCGGCGTCGATCTTGGCCTGCACGTTGCCCAGGGCTTCGCCATCGAAGACCTCGGCATGGCTGAGGTGGTGGAACTCGGCCAGCCACTGGCCCAGTTCGCCCAGGCCATCGGCCACGACGTCGAACACCGAGCCGGCAGCGCCATGCGGCACTTCCTGCTCCAGGCGGGTCACGCGGACGCCCTGCTGCACGCGCACTTCGCCGTCATCGGGCTTGTGGTCGCCGGACAGCAGCTTGAGCAGGGTGGATTTGCCGGCGCCGTTGCGGCCGATCAGGGCGATGCGTTCGCCCGGCTCGATCGACAGTTCGGCCTTTTCCAGCAACAACGGGCCGCCGACGCTGAAGTCGACGTTCTGTAGGGTAATCAGAGGCATCCCGCCATTGTACCGGTTGCCGGGCCTGCCTGGCGGCGACCGGACCGGTCGAGTCCAGCGTGCTCTACTGCCCGCCCTGCCCCGGCGGCCTCACCCGGCGCCCATGCAGCGACGGATCAGGCTGCCGCTTTGATCTTCCTGACCGCTGGGGTCAATGCAAAGCAGTCTTCCAATGGCTCCCCCTCGAGCGCCCAGTACTCGATCAGATCGCGGTGCTGGTGACGGTCCCGGGAGAGCGCAGCAAGCACGGCGGCGATGCTGCCATCCGCAGGTCCCACGCCCGAAGACAGCAGATCGTTGCTCACATCAAGCGCCAGGAGCATCAATTCATCCCTGACGTCAGGCGGATAGCCGCCGGTGTGATACGCCGTCATGTATCGATCCAGCCACGCCCTGGTTCGATACTCCTCAGGGAGTTCGCAGGCCCAGTCCTGGGTAAATTCATTTCCCGGCGGCAGGCCAAGATCGATACGGATCCTGTCTACCGGGCGCATCTGCCATTCCATTGTTTCGCCTGCCGCGCAAAGGTTGGAGAGGGAAGAAGGTGTTTTCCCTGCAACGCGAAGTCGTTGACCAGTACCTCAAGCCACCCAGGGAACACATCAGTCTCACGATGGTAAAGCAGCTTTCAGGATCCAATCACTGCTTCATTGCCTCCGGGTACCGCTGGGCCACCTCCCCCAGCAACGCCTGCAGGCCCGGCAGCCATTGCTTGCCCGGGTGGCGTACCAGCCACAACGTGCGTTGCAGGGCGGGCAGCGGGGTCTCCAGCACGCGCAGGCGGCCCAGGGCCAGCGGCTCTTCCAGCGCGTGACGCGACAGGCAGGCCACGCCGAGGCCGGCGATGGCGGCCTGCTTGATGGCTTCGGTATTGCCCAGCTGCAGGGTCTGGGCGAAGCCGTGCAGGTGTGGCAGCAACGCCTGTTCCACCGCTTCACGGGTGCCGGAACCTGGCTCGCGCAGCAGCCAGCGGGCGCCGCGCAGTTCGTCCAGTGACCAGCGCGCGGGCGCGTCGGCGGCAGCCACGATCACCAGCGGGTCCTGCTGCCACGGGGTCACCTGCAGGCCACGCTCGTGGCACGGGCCCTCGATCAGGCCGGCGTCCACGTCCAGGCGCTGCACGGCGGCGACCACGCCCGCGCTGTTGTCGATGCGAAGGTCGACCTCGGCCTGGGGGGCCTGCCGCAACAGCGCGGCAATGCGCGGCGGCAGCAGGTAATTGCCGATGGTGGTACTGGCGGCCAGCACCAGCCGCAGCGGCGCGCCCTGGCCGGGATCGCCACCGGCAGCGAGCTGGCGTTCCAGATCGGCGGCGTTGACCAGCAGCGCACGGGCCGGTTCCAGCAGGGCGCGGCCATGGCCGTTAAGGGCCAGGCGGCGACCAATGCGGTCGAACAGCGGCGTGCCGAAATGGGCCTCCAGTTCCTGCAGGGCGGCGCTGCTGGCCGACTGTGAAAGCGCGATCGCCTGGCCGGCGGCGGTGGTGCTGCCATGGTCGGCAATGGCCACGAAGACCTGCAGCTGGCGCAGCGTCAAGCGCATGGCGGTTACCTGCTAGATAGGTAGGTTTCAAGCATATTATTCGTTTTACGGGTCGCTCGGGCACGCGCAGTCTGTACGCATCTCCTCGGCCCCTGTCCCGCCATGAACGCCTCCACCCTGTCCCCCTGGTCCCTGCCCGCCCTGCGCCAGCGCTGGCAGCCGCGCCTGCCCGGCCTGCTGCTGGTGGGCCTGGTGGCGGCGGCATCACTGTCTCTGGCCGAGCTGCCCTGGCTGCAGGCCCATGGCCTGAGTGCACTGACCGTGGCCATCGTCGCCGGCATCGTGGTCGGCAATACGTTCTACCCGCGGCTGGCGCCGGGCAGCGCAGCCGGTGTCGGCTTTTCCAAGCACTGGCTGCTGCGCGCCGGCATCGTGCTGTATGGCCTGCGCCTGACCTTCCAGGACATCGGCCATGTGGGCGTGGCCGGCGTGGCGATGGATGCACTGGTGGTGGCCAGCACCTTCGGGCTTGCGTGCTGGCTGGGCGTGCGTGTTTTCAGGATGGACCGTGAGGCGGCGATGCTGATCGGCGCCGGCAGCGCCATCTGCGGCGCGGCGGCGGTGATGGCCGCCGAGCCGGTGGTGCGCGGGCGGGCGGCCCAGGTCACCGTGGCGGTCTCGACGGTCGTGGTGTTCGGCACGCTGGCGATGTTCCTGTACCCGGCGCTGTATGCACTGGTGCAGTCGCATGGCTGGCTGGCCATGGACGCGCGCCAGTACGGGCTGTTCACCGGTGCGACCGTGCACGAGGTGGCGCAGGTGGTGGCCGCTGGCCGCGCGGTGAGCGAGTCGGCCGCCGATACCGCCGTCATCACCAAGATGGTGCGGGTGATGCTGCTGGCGCCGTTCCTGGTGGTGCTGTCGCTGTGGCTGGCACGCGGCGGCAAGGCAGCGGCCGATGGCAGCGCGCCGCGCATCGTGGTGCCGTGGTTCGCGTTCGGGTTCGTGGCGGTGGCCGGTTTCAATTCGCTGCATCTGCTGCCGGCGGGTGTGCAGGCCGGGCTGGTGCAGCTGGACACCGTGCTGCTGGCGATGGCGATGGCCGCGCTGGGCCTGACCACGCATGTGTCGGCGCTGCGCCAGGCCGGGTTGAAGCCGCTGCTGCTGGCATCGATCCTGTTCGCGTGGCTGCTGCTGGGTGGGCTGGCCATCCACCAGGGTGTGCTGGCGGTGCTGGGCTGAGCGCCGGGGCGATGCCATCCACGCATGGCGTGGATCTACTGGATCGCGGTAGATCCACGCCATGCGTGGATGCAGCCCCGCCCCGGTAGATCCACGCCACGCGTGGATGCAGCCCCGCCCCGGTAGATCCACGCCACGCGTGGATGCAGCCCCGCCCCGGTAGATCCACGCCATGCGTGGATGAAGGCCCGGAGCGGGACCGGCCCCGCGCACAGGTACAATGTGCCATGACTGACTTTTCGACCCTGCCGCTGAGCCCGGCCCTGCAGCCCGGCCTGGACGCCCTCGGCTATACCACTCTCACGCCGATCCAGGCGCAGAGCCTGCCGGCGATCCTGGATCGCCGCGATGTGATTGCACAGGCGCCGACCGGCAGCGGCAAGACCGCCGCCTTCGGCCTTGGCCTGCTGCAGGCCATCGACCCCAGCCTGATCCGCGTGCAGGCGCTGGTGCTGTGCCCCACCCGCGAACTGGCTGACCAGGTTGCCAAGCAGATCCGCAAGCTGGCCACCGGCATTCCCAACGTGAAGCTGCTGCTGCTGGTCGGTGGCGTGCCGCTGGGCCCGCAGCTGGCCTCGCTGGAAGGCCATGATCCGCACGTGGTGGTCGGCACCCCCGGCCGCGTGCAGGAGCTGGCCCGCAAGCGCGCCCTGAACCTGGGCGCGGTGCGCACCCTGGTGCTGGACGAAGCCGACCGCATGCTGGACATGGGCTTTGAAGAGCCGATCCGCGAGATCGCCGGACGCACCCACAAGGAGCGGCAGAGCCTGCTGTTCTCGGCCACCTTCCCCGACAGCATCCGCGAGATCGCCCGCGACCTGCTGCGCGACGCGGTGGAAGTGACCGTGGAAGGCGCCGACCAGGCCCCGGCCATCCGCCACCTGTTCTGCGAAGTGGAACCGGCCCACCGGCAGAAGGCGCTGGCCGGCCTGCTGCTGAAGTACACGCCGGAATCGGCGGTGGTGTTCTGCAACACCCGCAAGGACGTGGACGAGGTCGCCAACTCGCTGCAGCAGTTCGGGTTCTCGGCGCTGGCCCTGCATGGCGACATGGAACAGCGTGACCGCGAGGAAGTGCTGCTTCGCCTGGCCAACCGCAGCTGCAACGTGCTGGTGGCCAGCGACGTCGCCGCGCGCGGCCTGGACGTGGAAGAGCTGGCAGCGGTGATCAACTACGAGCTGCCCACCGACGTGGAAAGCTACCAGCACCGCGTGGGCCGTACCGGCCGCGCCGGTGCCAGCGGCCTGGCGATCAGCCTGGTGGCCGGCCGCGAGAAGACCCGTGCCGAGGCGGTGGAAGCCCATATGGGCCAGCCGCTGGACTGGCAGAAGACGCCGCTGGCGACTTCGCGCCCGGCCGAGCTGCCGCAGGCGGCGATGCGCACCCTGCGCATCGATGGCGGCAAGACCGACAAGCTGCGCGCAGGTGACATCCTCGGCGCGCTCACCGGTGATGCCGGCCTTTCGGCCAAGCACATCGGCAAGATCGCGATTTTCCCGACCCGCTCCTACGTGGCCATCGCCCGTGAGCAGGTCAACAAGGCTGTCGCGAAGCTGGAAGCCGGCAAGATCAAGGGCCGTCGCTTCCGCGTGCGGATGATGTAACGGTCAAGGTGTGCGCCGGGCATGGCCCGGCGCTACCTGCATGCCGTGTCTAGCGCCGGGCCATGCCCGGCGACGCCATCAGAACACCAGTTCGGTGTGCAGCGGCAGGCCGGCTTCCCAGCGGGCGCGGCCACCCAGGCCGTCCAGCTCGACCAGCACGCCGGCACCCACCACTTCAACGCCCAGGCGGCGGACCAGCGACAGCGCGGCGCCCAGGGTGCCGCCGGTGGCCAGCACGTCATCGATGATGGCCACGCGCGCACCGGCCGGCAGCGCGTCTGCATGCACTTCGATGCAGTCGCTGCGGTATTCCAGCGTGTATTCCTCGCGCAGCACCTTGCCCGGCAGCTTGCCCGGCTTGCGCACCGGCACGAAGCCCACGCCCAGTTCCAGCGCCATGGCGGCGCCCAGGATGAACCCGCGCGATTCGATGCCGACGATGGCATCCAGCTGCTGCCCGCGCCAACGGTCGGCCATGGCCGAGATCGCGCCGCGGAAGTCTTCGCCGTGGGCCAGCAGCGGCATGATGTCCTTGAACAGGATGCCGGGCTTCGGGAAATCGGCGATATCGCGCAGGCGCGAAGCCCAGGCGGGGACGGCCACGGTGGCGTCGGTCATTGCAGCTACCAGCTTGTATGGCGGCATAGGGTAACCGGTTCGCCCCTGCCCTGCCCGTTCCCGGCACCACCGCGCCGCTGCGTTCCACCCGTGGCGGCCTGGCGTCACGCCAAAATCGCACACACGTGCGATAATCGCCCTAACCGGTCATTCACCCAGCCTGCGTCATAAGCAGGCCGACGCCTGCCCGCCGCCATGGCCCGCAGCCGCCCCGGATGCCGACGGCCCCCGCCACGCCTGGCGCGCGCGGGGCTTTGCCCGCCTCCGCGCGGGTTCTTCGCAATGAGGTTCATGCAACGTGGACGAGACGACGAAAGTTCCGGCCCTGTGCCGTGTGCTGGTGGTCCTGCTCGGCATCCTGGTGACCCTGTTCGGCCTGGCTCTGCTGGTCGGCGGTGTTCGCCTGGTACAGCTGGGGGGCAGTTGGTATTTCCTGCTGATGGGTGCGGTGTCGGCCGTGGCTGGCGTCCTGCTGGCGATGCGCCGGCCGAAGGGTGCGCTGCTGTACGGCCTGGCCTTCGTGGCCACGCTGGCCTGGGCGCTGGTGGATGCGGGCTGGGAGTTCTGGCCGCTGGTCTCGCGCCTGGTGATGCCGGCCGTGCTGGCCCTGCTGGTTGCCCTGGCCTGGCCGGTGCTGCGCCGCAGCCGCGGCCAGGCTGCCGGTCGCGGCGCCTATGGCGTGGCTGCAGTGCTGCTGGTTGGCCTGCTGGGCACGGCGGTGTCTGCGTTCCAGCCGCGCCCGGTACAGACCGCGCAGGGCACCACGCCGCCGGTGGTGCCGGTGGCCAAGGGCGCTGAACAGCGCGACTGGATGCACTGGGGCAACACCACCGCCGGCACCCGCTTCGCCGCGCTGGACCAGATCACCCCGGCCAACGTGAAGGAACTGCAGGTTGCCTGGACCGCGCACACGGGCGACGTGCCGGAAAGCAACGGCTTCGGTGCCGAGGACCAGAACACCCCGCTGCAGATCGGCAACACCCTGTACCTGTGCACGCCGCACAACCAGGTGATCGCCATCGATGCCGACTCCGGCAAGCAGCGCTGGGCGTTCGACCCCAAGGCGACCGCGCCGAACTGGCAGCGTTGCCGCGGCCTGGGCTATTTTGATGCGGCCACCGCACCCGCGGCGGCGACTGCAGCGGCCCCGGCGCCCGCGCCGATGCCGGCCTCGGAAACCGCCGGCACCGCCCCGGCGCTGTGCGAGCAGCGCATCCTGATGACCTCCATCGATGCCCGCCTGTTCGCGCTGGATGCGAAGACCGGCGCCCTCTGCCCGGACTTCGGCAGCAACGGCGTGGTCGACCTGAAGACCGGCATGGGCGAGATCAAGCCCGGCTTCTATACGCTCACCGCCGCGCCGCTGGTGGCGGGCGAGCTGATCGTGGTTGGCGGCCGCGTGGCCGACAACATCGAAGTGGGTGAACCATCCGGCGTGGTGCGCGCCTACAACGTGCGTACCGGTGCGCTGGCCTGGGTCTGGGATCTGTCCAAGGAAACCCCGGACGTGCCGCTGGATCCGTCGATCCACTACACCCGTGCCACCCCGAACGTGTGGACCTCGATGGCCTACGACCCGCAGCTGGGCCTGGTCTACCTGCCTACCGGCAACACCACGCCGGACCAGTGGGCCGGCGAGCGGACCCCGCAGGATGACAAGTACAGCTCGGCCGTGGTCGCGCTGGATGTTGCCACCGGCAAGGAACGCTGGGTCTACCAGACCGTGCACCACGATCTGTGGGACTACGACCTGCCCGCACAGCCGACCCTGACCGACGTGCCCGACGGCAAGGGCGGCACGCTGCCGGCCCTGCTGCAGATCACCAAGGCCGGGCAGATCTTCATGCTCAACCGCCAGACCGGCGTGCCGATCAGCGAGGTGCGCAACATCCCCGCGCCGCAGGGCAATGCACAGGGCGAGCGCTATGCCGCGACCCAGCCGCTGTCGGTAGGCCTGCCGCAGATCGGTGCACAGACGCTGACCGAATCGGACATGTGGGGCGCCACCCCGATCGACCAGATGCTGTGCCGCATCCAGTTCAAGCAGTTCCGCTACGACGGCATGTACACGCCGCCGGGCGAGGATCTGGCGCTGCAGTGGCCGGGTTCGCTGGGCGGCATGAACTGGGGCAGCGCCTCGATCGACCCGACCACCGGCTACCTGTTCGTCAACGACATGCGCCTGGGCCTGTGGACCAAGCTGATCCCGCGCGCGCAGATGACCAGCGGCGACGGTGGCGTGGAAATGGGTGCGGCTTCGCAGACCGGCACGCCGTACGGCTCGCTGCGCGACCGCTTCCTGTCCAAGCTGGGCATCCCCTGCCAGAAGCCCCCGTTCGGCACGATGTCGGCGATCAACCTGGCCACCCGCCAGCTGGTCTGGCAGGTGCCGGTGGGCACGGTGAAGGACACCGGGCCGATGGGCATCAAGATGGGCCTGCCGATTCCGATCGGCATGCCGACGCTGGGTGGTTCGCTGGCTACGCAGTCAGGCCTGCTGTTCTTCGCCGGTACGCAGGATTACTACCTGCGCGCCTATGACAGCCGCACCGGCGAGGAAGTGTGGAAGGCACGCATGCCGGTCGGCAGCCAGGGCACGCCGATGACCTACGTTTCGCCTAAGACCGGACGCCAGTACGTGGTGATTTCCGCCGGTGGCGCACGCCAGTCGCCGGACCGTGGCGACTACGTGATCGCTTACGCGCTGCCCGAGCGCAAGTGAGCCGTGCCACGCGGTGCAGCCTGCCAGGCTGCGCCGCGTGGGTACCGGTTACCGGTTCCAGCGCTTACCATGCAAGGTCGAACCTGATGAAAGCTGCTGCCATGCCTGCCGTTCCTCCCAGCCGTCGCCCCAAGCGCCCGCCTGCGCCACCGCAGGACCGTGGGCTGGCCCATGAGCTGATGCAGCAGATCCAGGACAACCAGGGCGATCCGGATTTCATGACCTCGCTCGGCCGCGGCCTGGCCGTGCTGAGCGTGTTCTCGCAGCACCCGCGTGAAGTGACGATGTCGCAGATCAGCACCGATACCGGCATCTCGCGCGCAGCCGTGCGCCGGGTGCTGTACACGCTGGAAAAGCTGGGCTACGTGGGCGAGCAGGGCCGTGGCTTCGTACTGCTGCCGCGCGTGCTGGGCATGGGCGGCGCCTACGTCGCCTCGTCGTCGATGACCGCGGCCGCACAGCCCGTGCTGGATGCCCTGCGCGATGACGTGCACGAATCCTGCTCGCTGGGCGTGCTCGATGGCGATGACATCCTGTACGTCGCACGCGCGGAAACCGTGCGCATCATGTCGATCGGCCTGCGTGCGGGCAGCCGCCTGCCGGCCTACTGCACGTCGATGGGCCGCGTGCTGCTGGCCGCCCTGCCGCGCGACACGCTGGAAGGCTACCTGGAACGCAACCCGCTGCGGCCGCGCACCGACCGCACCGTCACCCGCATGGATGACTTCCTCGACCTGCTGGAAAAAGTGCGTCGTGAAGGCGTTTCGCTGGTCGACCAGGAGCTGGAGATCGGCCTGCGCTCGATCGCCGTGCCCGTGCGTTCGCGCAGCGGCGATGTGGTGGCCGCGCTGAACATCGGCACCCAGGCGGGCCGCATCGGCCTGGGCGTGATGCAGACCCAGCTGCTGCCACGCCTGCGCGAAGCAGCGCAACGGCTGGGCGCGCTGTTGAATTGAGGCACATCCGCCGGGCATGGCCCGGCGCTACCGAGGCCGCGGCGTGGTAGCGCCTGGCCATGCCCGGCGGATGTTCGGCGTCAGCCCTCGGACGCCTGCTCTTCCAGGATCGGCTTGGCCAGCGCGAAGGCGTGGTTGGCCGCCGGCACGCCACAATAGATCGCGGCCTGCAGCAGCACCTCTTTGATCTCCTCCGGCGTTACGCCGTTGTTGCGGGCGGCGCGGATGTGCAGCTTGAACTCTTCATCGTGGCCCAGTGCCACCATCATCACGATGGTCAGCAGCGAGCGCGTATGCCGCGGCAGTCCTTCGCGCGTCCACACCGTGCCCCACGCCGTGCGGGTGATGAAATCCTGGAATTCAGTCGTGAACTCAGTGCGCGCCTGCAGCGAGCGGTCAACGTGCGCCTCGCCCAGCACCTGGCGGCGCACCGCAAGGCCGGCTTCGTAGCGTTCCTGTTCGTCCATCGTCGTAACCCTGTTGAGTGATTCAGTGCGGCGCGGAAAGATGCGCGGCCAGTGCGGCAGTGAACGCCTGCGGCGATTCCAGATTGCAGATGTGGCGGCCTGCTACAGCGGCATAACGCCCCTGCGCCACGCCATCGGCGATGGCCTGCAGCTCGGCCGGCACGCAGACCGGATCGTCGTCACCGGCAATGGCCAGCAGCGGCACGCCGATGCGACCCAGCACATCACGGAAATCGGCCATGCCCACGGCGTTGCAGCAGCCTGCATAGCCGGCCACGCTGGTGGCGAGGAAGCGCTGCAGGATGTCCTCCACCTGGCTGGCATGGGTCTGTGCGAAGCTGGCGGTGAACCAGCGCTCGCGGGTGCCGTCCACCAGCGGCAGCAGGCCATCGTGCTGGACCTGGGCGATGCGCGCCTGCCAGCCGTCCAGCGTGCCGATCTTTGCTGCGGTGGCAGCCACGGTGAGCGTGCGCAGGCGGTTGCCTGCATGCACGCCCAGCCACTGTCCGGTCAGGCCACCGATCGACAGCCCGCAGAAATGGCTGCGCTCGATGCCAAGGTGATCCCACAGCGCCAGCACGTCGGCGCCCAGCTCGGCCACGGTGTACAGCCCCGGCGGCGCACTGGACTGGCCATGGCCGCGGCGGTCATAGCGCAGGATGCGGTACTGCGAGGCCAGCGCATCCACCTGCGGCTGCCACATGCTCAGGTCGGTACCCAGCGAATTGCAGAAAGTCAGCCACGGCGCATCGGCGCGGCCCTCGGTCTGGTAATGCAGGCGATGCTGCGGAAGGTCGAGGAAGGGCATGCGTGCTCCAGCGAATGTGGGGATCAGCCGCGCGCGAGCACGCGGTCGATCCAGGTATCGGCCATGCCGCGCCAGCTGTCGGCGGCGAACAGGGCATCGAGTTGTACGGGCGACAGCTGCGCGGTGACCTCCGGCGTCTGCGCCAGCACCTCGCGCAGATGCAGCGACTGCGCCAGCGCCTGCTTGGCGGCGTGTTCCACCAGCGCGTGCGCGGCCGGCTTGCCGATGCGCTCGCCCAGGGTGACCGCCACGGCTTCGGCATAGAGCAGGCCACCATGGCTGTCCAGGTGCTGGCGCATGCGCCCGCGGTCCAGCTGCAGGCCGTGCACCACCACGCTCACCTGGGCCAGGCTGCCGGCGCACAGGCGCACGATCTCCGGCACGGTGTCCCACTCGGCGTGCCATTGCCCGGCCGCGCGCTCGTGCGGCTGCGGCAGGGCGCTGAACAACGTGGACAGCAGGCCCGGCACGCGCGTTGCGGCGGCAATGGCCGCCACGCAGCCAACCGGGTTGCGCTTGTGCGGCATCGCCGAGGAACCACCCTTGCCCTCGCCCGCCGGCTCGAAGGCTTCAGCAACTTCCGACTGCATCAGCAGCACGATGTCGGTGGCGATCTTGCCGAGGCTGCCGGTCAGCAGCGCGAACACGCTGCCGAACTCGGCGATGCGGTCACGCGCGGTGTGCCAGGGCAGCGCCGGCAGCGGCAACTGCAGCCCGGCTGCGAGGGCTTCGGCCACGTCCAGCCCGCGCGTCTGCAGCGAGGCCAGCGTACCGGCGGCACCGCCGAACTGCAGCACCAGGGTGTCGTCGGCCAGCGCATCAAGGCGCCGCTGGCTGCGCTGCAGGGCATCCAGCCAACCGGCCGCCTTCAACCCGAAGGTCACCGGCACCGCCTGCTGCAGCAGCGTGCGCCCCGGCAGGCCGGTGCCGCGCTCGGCCTCGGCCAGCCGCGCCAGCGCCGTGCACAGCACCTGCAGGCGCGCCCGCACGTGGCTGACCGCCGCGCGCAGCTGCAGCACCGCGCCCGTATCGATGATGTCCTGGCTGGTGGCGCCCCAGTGCACCCAGCGCGCGGCGTCGGCATCGTTCGCCTTGACCTGCGCAGTAAGCGCCTTGACCAGCGGAATGGCCGGGTTGCCGGCAAGTGCCGTAGCGGCCGACAGCGCGGGTACGGCGTACAGGGCGGCGCTGCAGGCCGCTTCGATCGGCGCCAGCGCAGCGGCGGGTATCACCCCGCACTGCACCTGCGCGCGCGCCAGGGCGCGTTCGACATCCAGCATCGCCTGCAGGCGTGCTTCATCACTGAACACGGCGTCGACGGCGGGGTCGCCGAACAGACCGCCCAGCAGCGTTGGGGAGTGGCTCATCGGTGCAGTCCATCCTGGGTGGCCACAGCTTACCCGCGCGCGCTGCACGCGGGCATGGAGTGGCCGGAAGGCGCGTCGGGCGCGCCGGCGTCAGTAGGCGAAGAACACCGTTTCATCCGGGCCCTGCATGCGCACGTCCCAGTGGTACAGGCCCTTGCCCTGCGCCTGCGCGACCAGGGTGTGGCGGCGTTCGGCCGGCACCAGCGCGAGGATGCCGTCCTCGCCATTGCTTGCCTCGTCACTGAAATAGATGCGGCCACGGGTGGCCTGCAGCAGGCCGCGCATGAACACCAGCACGACCAGGTGCGGTGCCTGCGGCTCGCCACGCAGGCCCGGCACGCGGCCCGGCTTGACGGTGGTGAAGGCGAAGCGGCCCTGGTCATCGGTGGGCACGCGGCCCCAGCCATCGAAGGCCGGGTCGTGGTTGCCACGACGCGGGTCTTCGCCATGGGCGTAGATGCCCTGCGCGTCGGCCTGCCAGATTTCCAGCACGGCATCGGACACCGGCACGCCGTTGCCATCGAACACCTGGCCCTGCACCTCCACGCGTTCACCCTGCGCGGTGGCCGGGGCGATTTCGGTGCGGTACAGCGGTTCCAGGCCCAGCCGGTAGTACGGGCCTACGGTCTGCCATGGAGTGGATTGGAAACTCATGGTCTTACTCCCAGACGGTCATCTTGCGACCGCGCAGCACGATGTCGAAGCGGTAGCCGAGCGCGAATTCGTTGGCGGTGTTTTCCCAGTCGAACGAGGACACCATGCGCTCGCGCGCCTTGGCGTCATCCACGCAGTTGTAGATGGGATCGAACGCCAGCAGCGGGTCGTTGGGGAAGTACATCTGCGTGACCAGGCGCTGGCCGATGCCATCGCCGTGCAGTGAGAAATGGATGTGCGCCGGGCGCCAGGCGTTGTAGTGGTTGCGCCAGGGGTACGCGCCGGGCTTGATGGTGGTGAACCGGTAGCGGCCTTCGCTGTCGGTCAGCACCTGGCCGGTGCCCTTGAAGTTGGGGTCCAGCGGTGCGTCGTGCTGGTCGCCCTTGTGCAGGTAGCGGCCGGCGGCGTTGCACTGCCAGACCTCGACCACGGTGTTGCGCACCGGGCGACCATTCTCGTCCAGCACGCGGCCGCTGACGATGATGCGCTCGCCCTGCGGCTGGCCGGGGAAACCGGCCGTCAGGTCGGCGGCATGCTCACCCAGGGTGATGCGGTTGATGCTCGGGCCGGTCACTTCCGAGAGCGTCACCGGGATGGCGATCGGGTCGGTACCCGGGCCACGCAGCGCGGTGGAGGCATACGGCAGGTGGATGCGCGGCGGCTGGCTGCCGGGGTACGGCTTGCGGTAGCCGCGCAGTTCGGTGGGATCGCTCATGGCGTACTCCTGTTGGCGAGCGGCCCGGGGGCCGCGGCTGTCTTGCAGATCATGGATGCGGAAGGCTTACACGCGTTCGATGGCCAGCGCCACGCCCTGCCCCACGCCGATGCACATCGTGGCCAGGCCACGGCGGCCGCCGCTGGCTTCCAGCTGGCGCAGCAGGGTCAGCGCCAGCCGCGCACCGCTCATGCCCAGGGGATGGCCCAGGGCGATGGCACCGCCGTTGGGGTTCACGTGCGCGGCGTCGTCGGCCAGGCCGAGCTGGCGCATGCAGGCCAGGCCTTGCGAGGCGAAGGCTTCGTTCAGTTCGATGGCATCGAAATCGGTGATCGACAGGCCCAGCCGTGCCATCAGCTTCTGGCTGGCCGGCACCGGGCCCATGCCCATGATGGCCGGCTCCACGCCGGCGCTGGCGAAACCAAGAATGCGCGCGCGCGGGGTCAGGCCCAGCGCCTTCACCTGCGCGCCCGACGCGAGCAGCAGTGCCGCGGCACCATCGTTGATGCCCGAGGCATTGCCGGCGGTGACCGTGCCCGGCTGGCGGAACAGCGGCTTCAGCCTGGCCAGCGCCTCAGCGGTGGTATCGCCGCGCGGGTGTTCATCGCGGTCGACGGTCACGGTCTCGCCGCGCTTGCGGCCCGGCACGTCCACCGCGACGATTTCGCCGTCGAAGAAACCACGCGCCTGCGCAGCAGCCGTGCGCTGCTGGCTGCGCAGGGCGAACGCATCCTGGTCCTCGCGGCTGATGCCGTAGCGCTCGGCCACGTTCTCGGCGGTCTGGCCCATGGTCTCCACCCCGTGCAGCTCACGCAGGCGCGGGTTGATGAAGCGCCAGCCCATGGTGGTGTCTTCGATCTGCTGGTCACGGGCGAACGGCGAGGTGGCCTTGCCCATCACGAACGGCGCGCGCGACATCGATTCGACGCCACCGGCAATGGCCAGGCCCAGCTCGCCGGCGGCGATGCCACGGGCCACGGTGCCGATCGCATCCAGGCCCGAACCACACAGGCGGTTGATCGTGCTGCCCGGCACCGTCACCGGCAGGCCGGCCAGCAGCAGGCTCATGCGGGCGACGTTGCGGTTGTCCTCACCGGCCTGGTTGGCACAGCCCAGGTAGACATCCTCGACCCGCGCCGGGTCCAGCTGCGGGTGGCGCGCCAGCAGCGCCTTCAGCGGGATCGCGCCGAGGTCATCGGCGCGCACGCCGGACAGCGCGCCGCCGTAGCGGCCGATCGGGGTGCGGATGCCATCGACGATGTAGGTCTCGTGCAGGCTCATCTCAGGCTCCCTCGGCCAGTGCCAGCGGCAGGCCGGTCAGTTCACGCAGTTGTTCGATGTCCATGCCCTCGACCATCTCCAGCACGGTCGCACCGTCGGCGCTGAGGTCGAACACCGCCACATCGGTATACACGCGCGATACGCAGCGCAGGCCGGTCAGCGGGTAGCTGCATTCGGCCACCAGCTTGCTCTCACCCTTCTTGGTGAACAGGTCCATCATCACGAAGACCTGCTTGGCACCGATGGCCAGGTCCATCGCGCCGCCCACGGCGGGAATCGCGTCGGGCGCGCCGGTGCTCCAGTTGGCCAGATCGCCGTGCGCCGACACCTGGAAGGCGCCGAGCACGCAGATGTCCAGGTGGCCGCCACGCATCATCGCGAACGAATCGGCATGGTGGAAATAGCAGCCACCGGTCAGCAGCGTGACCGGCTGCTTGCCGGCGTTGATCAGGTCCGGATCTTCCTGGCCTGGGGCCGGCGCCGGGCCCATGCCCAGCAGGCCGTTTTCCGACTGCAGGAAGATCTCCTTGTCGGCCGGCAGGAAGTTGGCCACCGTGGTCGGCAGGCCGATGCCCAGGTTGACGTAGGCCCCTTCGGGAATGTCGCGCGCCACGCGCGCGGCTATCTGTTCGCGGCTGAGCTTGTTCATGCCTGCACTCCTTCTGCGGCCACCGGCACTACGCGCTGTACGAAGATGCCCGGGGTCACCACGGCCTCCGGGTCCAGTTCGCCCAGCGCCACCACCTCACGTACCTGCACGATGGCGCAGCGCGCGGCCATCGCCATCAGCGGGCCGAAGTTGCGCGCGGTCTTGCGATACACAAGGTTGCCCCAGCGGTCGCCGCGGTCGGCCTTGATCAGCGCGAAGTCGGCATGCAGCGGATACTCGAGCACGTAGTGGCGGCCGCCGATCTCGCGCGTTTCCTTGCCCTGGGCCAGCTCGGTGCCGTAGCCGGTCGGGGTGAAGATCGCGCCCAGGCCGGATCCGGCCGCGTGGATGCGCGCGGCCAGGTTGCCCTGTGGCACCAGCTCCAGTTCGATCTCGCCAGCGCGGTAGGCAGCATCAAAGTGCTGCGAATCGGCCTGGCGCGGGAAGGAGCAGACGATGCGGCGCACGCGCTTGTGCTTGATCAGCGCAGCCAGGCCGGTATCGCCGTTGCCGGCGTTGTTGTTGATGATGGTCAGTTCGCGCGCGCCCTGTGCGATGAGCGCGTCGATCAGCTCGTCAGGCATGCCGGCGGTACCAAAGCCGCCGATCATCACGGTGGCGCCATCATGGATATCGGCCACCGCTGCTTCCACGCTGGCCACGGTCTTGTCGATCACTGCATTGCTCCTTGCCCTGCCTGCCGGCGGTCACCGCCGCCACGCTGCAGGGCCACTGCGAAGGGAAAACGCGACCCGGACATGGTCGCCACGACACACCGCCCGGTCAATGCGATATTCGGCCCATTGATTCGATAATCGCACATTGAGTGACAGGCTCCGGACATCGGTTCAACGCCGGTTCTGGCCCACGCCGACGCGCAGGCCCAGGCATGCCCAGGCCGCCAGCAGCAGCGGCAGTGCGCACAGCACGTACAGCGCCGAGGGCTGCCAGTGGCCGTCCACCAGCACACCCACGGTGAGCGGCGAGAGGATCGCGCCGACGCGGCCGATGCCGATGGCCCAGCCCAGGCCGGTCGTACGCACTTCGGCGGCGAACACCACCGGCGCAGCCGCATACAGGCCAGCCATCGCCGCGAACAACGCCGCGCCGATCACGAAGGCCAACGGGAACGCCACGCCCAGCTGCGTATTGAAGGCGGCAAAGCCCAGCATCGAGACCATCGCCAGCAGCAGCGCGCCCGCGGTCAGCTTCGACAGCGACCAGCGCGAGGCCAGCCAGCCGAACAGGCTGCCGCCGACGATGCCGCCCAGGTTCAGCAGCACGCCACCGGTGATGCCCTGCTGCGCCGAGACACCGGCCGAGACCAGCAGTTTCGGCGTCCAGCTCAGCACGAAGTAGAAGGCGAACATGTGCAGGAAGAAGGCCAGCGCGATCAGCAGCGCGACGCGGCGCAGGTCGCCCACGAACAACGCCGCATAGCCCTGGCGCTGGCCATCACGCACCGGTGCCGGCGGCAGCGCCTGCAGTTCCGGCATGCGCATGCGCGACAGCAGTGCGTTGAGTCGCGGCAGCGCATTGGCCGGGCGACGCGCGACCAGGAAATCCAGCGATTCCGGCAGGCACTTCAGCACCAGCGGAATGCACAGCAGCGACGCGCCCGCGCCGATCAGGAACACGCTGTGCCAGGACCAGTGTTCCAGCATCCACGCCGCCAGCAGGCCGCCGGCGGTGGCACCGATCGGATAGCCGGTGGCCTGCAGCGCGACCGCCGTGCTGCGCCACTTGGCGTTGGCGTACTCGGCGGTGATCACGCCGACACCGGCCAGCATGCCGCCGATGCCGATGCCGGTATACACGCGCAGCGCGCCCAGCTGCCAGGCATTGGCCGCCAGCGCCGACAGCGCCATGCCGCTGGTCAGGATCAGCAGGCAGCAGACGATCATCGGCCGCCGGCCCCAGCGATCCGCCAGCGGCGCCAGCAGGAACGAACCCAGCGCCATGCCGACCAGGCCGGCACTGAGCATCAGCCCCAGCACCTTGCCCGACAGTTCCCAGTCCGCCGATACGTGCGGTGCGGTGAAGGCCATGACCATCACATCGAAGCCATCGAGCATGTTCAACAGCACGCAGATGGCGATGGCGGTCCACTGGAAGGGGCTCATCCGTTCCAGGACAAGCGAGGGTGCGGCGGCGGAGGCGTGGCTCATGGTGCGGTTTCCTGCAACAGCGTGATGCGATGGAACGTCCGGCGGGGAAGGTCTCAGCGACCGGCCTGGCTGGATGCATGGATGACCTGCAGGACGTCCTGCAGGCGATCGACCTCGACCTGGCCCGGCGCCGACGGGGTGCCGATCATGCCGAAGGTCAGGGCCTGGCCGAAGGTTTCGCCCGCGAGCCGGGACACCACGCCGGTGCCGCCCATCGACATCGTCAGCAGCGGCTTGTCGCTCTGCTGGCGGACCTGCCAGGTGGCATCGAGCAGGGCCAGCACATCACCGGCATCGCGCGGCATCACGGCGATCTTCAGCACGTCCGCGCCCAGTTCCTGCTGCTTCAGCAGGCGCGCGACGATCTCTTCGCGCGGCGGCGTGGCGTGGAAGTCATGGTTGGACATCACCACCTTCACCCCGGCCTTGTGCGCCTGCGCTACCAGCGCCTTCACCACCTTCGGGTCGCGGAACATCTCCACGTCGATCAGCTGGGCGACACCGCCGCGCAGCAGCGTGGCGTAGAGCGCGCCGTAGTCGGCATCGCTGATCGGCTTGGCACCGCCTTCGGCCTTGGTGCGGAAGGTGACGATGACCGGCTTGCCGCCCAGCGTCGCCTGGATGCGCTTGCCCAGCGCGACCAGCGCCTTGCCGTCGGTGGCGATGTCCAGGTAGTCGATGCGCCATTCTGCGATGTCGGTGGCCTTGCTGGCCGCGATTGCAGCGGCTTGCTGGAGGGCAACGTCAGCGGTGGCACCGGTGATCGGCACGATGGTGCGGGGGCTGCCCTCGCCGATGCGCAGCTGGCCGACTTGCAGCACCGCCGGCGGCGGTGCGGCCAGGGCCAGCAGGGGGGAGGCGCTGAGCGCACCGGCGAGGACAACGGACGCGAACGGGAGTTTCATGGCAGTCACCAGAGCGTGGAGGGAGCGCGCGGCCATCAGAAGGTCACCTTGGCCTGGACACCGACGGCCCAGGCGTTGTCGGTACCGCTGTAATTGAAGGTGCCGGGGTTGATGATGTACTGCACGTCCGGGCGGATCATCAGCCACGGGTTCACCTGGAAGCTGTAGGACAGTTCGAACAGCTCCTCGGCCTGGCTGAGGTTGTACAGCGGCGAATCGGTGGGTACGCCCCCTGCCATCAGCGTGGCCCGGCGCGCATCGACCAGGCGGTCGTTGATGTCTGCGCCCACGTAGCCCAGCGCGATGCTGTCCTGCGCGCGCGAGCCGATACCCTGGTAGACGCCGCCCAGCGCGTACCAGCGCTTGATCTGCGCGGTATCGGTGTCGGACACCATGTACTGCGCGAAGGCGGTCAGGCCGCGGCTCGGGTCGGCCGATTCCTGGGTCAGGCGCTGCTCGGCCAGCACGTAGGCGCCGTGGCGGCCGGTGGTCGGCGAGGTATCCAGGCCGCGCTTGTCCACGCGCGAGGTGTCGTAGTAACCGCCGAACTTGTAGACGCCGGCGTAGCGGCTGCCCTTGGCCGGGGTCCAGGTCACTTCCACCGGGAACAGCGAGCCGGTGGTGCCCGAGACGAAAGGACGGAACGCATTGCGCTCGATGTTGCCGCCCAGGTTCGGATTGACCTGGAACCAGCCGGTGCGCACGTTCACCGCCGGGCTGATCTGCTGCGCGAACTCGCCGCCCCAGCGTGCCATCGGGTAGTTGTACCAGCCGCTGTTGCCGGACATCGCCAGCGGGTGCGCGCAGAAGGCCGCGTTGACGAAGTGGGTCAGCAGGCTGTGCAGGCCGAACTGGTTGCCCATCGCGTAGTAGCCCAGCTTGTAGTACGACTGGCCCGCGTTGAAGGTCTGGTCGTAGCTCAGTTCGGTCAGCCGCGTGTACTGCCCGCCGTACGCTTCCTGGATCGGGAAGCGGTTGCCGACGAAGTCCACCGAGGTGCTGCGGCCGCGACGGTCATTGAGGGTGAAGTGGAATGCACCGCCGTCCCAGCCAGCCAGCTTGCCCATGTCCAGGTCCATGCCCACGCGCACCTGCTGCGCGTAGCGCGCACCGGTTTCGCCGTAGCCACCGTCCACCACGCCCATCGCTTCGCCCACGTAGTCACCGCGGAACGCGATGCCGCGCTCGTACAGGTTGGTGCGGGTACCGCCCCAGTCGCCGGTGAGGGTCTTGCCGTCGTAGCGGTTGCTGGACTGCGCGCTGGCCAGGGCCGGCAGCAGCGCAGTGGCGAGGATGCCCAGGGACAGGCCCAATGAAGGGGATTTCGCAGGATTCATGGTCGCGGTCTCGTGGAGGTGATCAGCGCAGCGACAGCGGCGCGCTCAGGGGGGAGGTGGCGCCCTGCGCCGAGGTGACGGTGGCGGTCAGACTGCCGGCAGCGGCAGCATCTGCCCCGGCACCGAGCGCAAAGGTGAAGCTGCCCTGCCCCTGCGCATCCGTACGGGCCTCGACGCTGCCCAGCACCAGCTCGGCCTCGCTGCCGCTGGCTGCACGGTTGCCGAACACTTCCACCTGGTAGCGGCTGTCGGGCACGCCCTGAAAACGGCCGGTCAGCTGGCGCTGCGCGCCCTTGCCCTGCACGGCGGTCAGCTGCGGCGCTGCCTGGCCCAGGTTCGGCAGCGGCTGGCAGTCGGCCTGGCCGGCAGCGGTGCAGATGCGTGCACGCTTGGACGGATCGTTGTCGACGCCACGGCCCCGCGAGCCGACGAAGCTGGCGTGTTCCAGGCCCGGCACGCCGAACACGATGGCGCCGCGCGGCTGGCCCTTCACGCAGGCGCCGCCGGCTTCACAGCGCTCGATCGGCAGGCCGTTGCCGAAGATGCGGTTGGCGGTGAAGCGGTTCGGCGCACTGACCGACTGCGGGCGCACGCCGATGCCGATGCCATTGCCGGTGATGGTGTTGCCATCGACCACGTTGCCGCTGCCGGTGATGCTCAGGCCCAGCGAATTGCCGGTGAAGGTGTTGGCCGCGATGTAGTTGCGGTTGCCCCAGTTGATCTGCAGGCCATCGGAGTAATCGACGAAGCGGTTGTGGACCACGCTGTTGTCGTTGCCCCACAGGATCTCGATGCCCTGCGAGGGTTCCGGGTTGGCGCGGGTGGACTGGAACAGGTTGTTGGCCACCAGGTTCCAGGCCGCGCCACGGGTCAGCTCCAGGCCGTCGCCGTTGTCGAGGAATTCGTTGCGCACGATGCGGTTGTGCACGGTGGTGGTGGCGGTGGACTGGCCCTTGCCGTCGTCGCCGGTGAGCATGATGCCGGCGCCGCCCTTGTTGGCGACGATGCGGTTGTCATGGATCTCGTTGTGGCTGGCGCGGTTGACCAGCACGCCGATGCAGAAGTTGCGGATCTCCAGGCCGGCCAGTTCCACGCCCTGGGTATCGCGCAGGACCAGGCCCGGCAGCGTGGTGGTGCGCACGTTGGTGCCGGACTGGCCTGGCTCGGCGCCCGGGCAGGCATCGGTACCGGTGCCAGTGACGTAGGCCGATCCATCGATGGCGACGTACTGCCCATCGCGCGCCCACGGCGTGCCGATGATCTGCACCGGACCCTTGATTTCCGGCAGCGGCGCGGCCGGCTTGATCACGTAGGGTGCGGTGCCGACGGCGTCGATCTCGATGCGATAGCGGCCCGGTGCGGCGTTGGCGGTGGTGATGGCCCAGCGCAGCGAGCCGGCATTGGCGTCGTCGGCGTAGCGGTCCACGCGCAGGACCTGCAGGTCTTCGCGCGGCGGTTCGGCCTGGTAGGCCAGCGCCAGCGACGGCAGCACGGCAAGCAGGGACATGGAAACAACGGACAGACGACGGCGCATGCGATCACTCCGCACAGATGAAGGGAAATCCGGCGGTCTTCCCCTGCACCTGGCTTCAGCACCGGACCGGCTGCTGCCCTCGCCCCGCCAGGGGTGGATCGCTTGGACTGCTGTGAAACTGTGGGAGTGAAATTAGGTTTATCGCACTGCACCATTCAAGTGCGGTAATCGACTGCGCGTGCGAATATCGCACTGAATGGGTAATACCATCGTTGTAGGTGGGGCTGTTTGCAGGGCTGCCGCCCTGCACCTGCTTCGAGCCAAGGCAACGTCAACGTCAAAGACCGCGTTCCGTGGGATGGCGGGACAATGGGCTGTTGGTGGGTGCCGACCGTTGGTCGGCACATCTGTCAGATCCGACCCCGTGCCGACCAACGGTCGGCACCCACCGACAGCAGCGGAAATCGGCACCCACCATCAGCAGCAGGTTCCGACAGCTCGCGGGAAACTGTCGAAGGCGGGGTGGGTCCGGTTGAGGGGGCGTGAGCCGCATGGATGCGGCGACCGAGCTTACATGGACGTACTTGCAGCGTCCCCCTCAACCGGACCCGCCCCGCCAACCCACGGAATGCACGCATTTGACGTTGACGTTGACGTTGCATTGAGCGGGTGCAGGGCGCAGCCCTGCCATGACCCCCTCCCTATACAGGTAACTGCAGGTCACAGGATAAGCAGACGCCTTGTTGCTGCCATCGAACAGGTCCACATTCCTGTGCAGGAGGCGGGCTGCCCGCCCGTTCTCGAGACAACAGGAGACCTGCATGTCCACTGCCCCCACCACCGCCATCTCCCGCGATCCGGCCACCGGCCAGCAGATCGCCAGCCATCCCTTCGCCACCGCCGCCGAACTTGAAACCCTCCTGCAGCGTGGCCAGGCAGGCTTTGCCGCCTGGAGCACCCAGCCGCTGGAGGCGCGCGCTGCCGTGCTGCGCGCGATGGCGGCCGTCCTGCGCCGCGACCGCGAGCCGCTGGCCGCGCTGGCCACCGCCGAAATGGGCAAGGTCCACGCCGAATCGCTGGCCGAAATCGAGAAATGCGCGCTGCTGTGCGACTGGTACGCCGAAAACGGTGCGCAGTTCCTGCGCGACGAACCCACCCAGGTGGCCAACGACAAGGCCTACGTGTCCTACCTGCCGCTGGGCGTGGTGCTGGGCATCATGCCGTGGAACTTCCCGTACTGGCAGGTGATGCGGGCGGCCGTGCCGATCCTGATGGGCGGCAATGGCTTCCTGCTGAAGCCCGCCGAGAACATCGTCGGCACCGCGCAGCTGCTCGATGCCGCCTGGCGCGAGGCTGGGCTGCCGGACGGCACCTTCATTGCGGCCAACATCAGCCGCGAAGGCACCAGTGCGGCCATCGCCGATGACCGCATCGCCGCGGTCACCCTCACCGGCAGCGTGGCCGCGGGCCGCAGCATCGCCGCCCAGGCCGGGCAGGCGCTGAAGAAGGTGGTGCTGGAGCTGGGCGGTTCTGATCCGTTCATCGTGCTGGCAGACGCCGATCTCGACGCTGCCGTCGATGCAGCCGTCGCTTCGCGCTTCCAGAACACCGGGCAGGTCTGCATTGCCGGCAAGCGCATCATCGTCGAAGCGGCGGTGTACGACCGCTTCGTGGCGCAGTTCTGCCAGAAGGTGCAGGCCCTGACGATTGGTGATGGCCGCGAAGCCGGTAACCGCATCGGCCCGATGGCCCGTCAGGACCTGCTGGAACAGCTGGATGCACAGGTGCGTGCCTCGGTCGATGCCGGTGCGCAGTTGCTGGTCGGCGGGCACCAGCTGGATCGTCCGGGTGCGTTCTATGCGCCCACCGTGCTGGCTGGCGTGGAGCCGGGCATGCAGGCCTTCGACACCGAGACCTTCGGCCCGGTCGCCTCGATCAGCCGCGCCCGTGATGCCGACCATGCGGTGGAACTGGCCAACCAGAGCGAATTCGGCCTCAGTGGGAACCTGTGGACCGGCGATCGTGCCCGCGCGATGCAGCTGGCACGCCGCCTGCAGACCGGCGGCGTATTCGTCAACGGCTTCTCGGCCTCCGACCCGCGCGTGCCGATCGGCGGCGTCAAGAAGAGCGGCTTTGGCCGCGAGCTCTCGCACTTCGGTATCCGCGAGTTCGTCAATGCGCAGACGGTGTGGTTCGACAAGCGTTGACGCGCGGCTTCCACCCTTCCTGCAACGATCCATCATCAGTCCAGCGAAAAAAGGACGGCATTCCCATGTCCAAGGGTTCAGACCTGCTCGTCGCCGCACTTGAGAACGAAGGCGTCGAGCGTATTTTCGGCATTCCCGGTGAAGAGAACCTCGACGTTGTCGAGTCGCTCCGCCATTCCAGCATCGAGCTGGTCATCACCCGCCACGAACAGGCGGCGGTGTTCATGGCCGCCACCTACGGCCGCCTCACCGGCAAGCCGGGCGTGTGCCTGGCCACGCTCGGCCCGGGCGCGCTCAATTTCACCACCGGCGCCGCGTACGCGTTGTTGGGCGCGTGGCCGGTCATCATGATCACCGGCCAGAAGGGCATCGTCGCCAGCAAGCAGGCGCGCTTCCAGATCGTGGACATCGTCAGCACGATGAAGCCGCTGACCAAGCAGGCGCGGCAGATCGTCTCGGCACGCACCATCCCGACCATCGTCCGTGAGGCGTTCCGCGTGGCCCAGGAGGAGCGCCCCGGCCCGGTGCTGCTGGAGCTGCCCGAGGACATCGCCGCCGATGAAGTCGAGGGCGTGGCACTGATTCCGCCGCACGCAGTGGACCGGCCGATTGCCAGCCCGGAAGCGCTGGACCGCGCGGCGGAGATCATCCGTACCGCAAAGCGGCCGCTGCTGATGATCGCTTCGGCGGCGTCGCGGCCGCAGTCCAGCGAGGCGCTGTCGGCCTTCGTGCAGCGCGCCGGCATTCCGTTCTTCACCACGCAGATGGGCAAGGGCGCGGTGGCCGGTGGCTCGGGCCTGTACATGGGCACTGCGGCGCTGACCGAGCGCGACTACGTGCACATGGCCATCGACCAGGCCGACGTGATCGTGACCATCGGCCACGAAGTGACCGAGAAGCCGCCGTTCGTGATGCGTCCGGGTGGCCCGACGGTCATCCATATCGGCTATTCGCAGGCGGCGGTGGAGCAGGTGTATTTCCCCCAGGTGGAGGTGATCGGCGACATCGGCCGGTCGCTGACCCAGCTCGGCGACCGCATCGAAGGTGCCGTGGCCAACGCCGATGCGCTGCTGCCGCTGCGCGCGACCATCCTGGAGCACCTCGCTGATCGTGCCGAGGAGGACGGGTTCACCCCGCAGCGGCTGGTGCATGACGTGCGCCAGGTGATGCCGCCGGACGGCATCGTGGCGCTGGACAACGGCATGTACAAGATCTGGTTCGCGCGCAATTACCGCACCCAGGTGGCCAATACGCTGCTGCTGGACAACGCCCTGGCGACGATGGGGGCGGGCCTGCCGTCGGCGATCATGGCCTCGATCCTGTATCCGCAGCGACGGGTGCTGGCGGTCTGCGGCGATGGCGGCTTCATGATGAACAGCCAGGAGCTGGAGACGGCGCGCCGGCTGGGCCTGAACCTGGTGGTGCTGATCCTCAACGACGGCGCCTACGGCATGATCCGCTGGAAGCAGGCGGTGGACGGCTTCACCGACTACGGCATGACCTTCAGCAACCCGGATTTCGTGAAGTACGCCGAGGCCTATGGCTGCAAGGGCCATGAGGTGACGGCCATCGAGCAGTTCATCCCGACCCTGGAAGCGGCCTTCAACGAGGGTGGGGTGCACCTGGTGTCGGTGCCGGTGGACTATTCGGAGAACCAGCGGGTGCTGGTGGAAGAACTGCGGCAGGCGTTCCCCGGGAACGCCTGAGGTAGCGCCGGGCCACGCCCGGCGGATTCTGGGCGACTGAACGCCGGGCATGGCCCGGCGCTACCGGCTGCGGCGGGGCCGGGGCAGGGCGGTTTTGGTATGCTGGGCAACCGGCTGTGCCGGGCGCAACCTCCCCCCTCACTACACGATTCCCGCAGATCCATGAGCGAAGCTACCGATACCCCCCCCGTCGACGAAAACAAGTTGATCGCCGAGCGCCGTGAGAAACTCAAATCGCTGCGTGGGCAGGGCATCGCGTACCCGAATGACTTCCGTCGCGAGGACTTCGCCGGGCAGCTGCAGGCCGAATTCGCCGATGCCGACACCTGGACCGCCGAGGCCCTGGAAGGCAACGGCCGCCAGGTGAAGATGGCCGGCCGCCTGATGGCCAAGCGCATCATGGGCAAGGCCAGCTTCGCGCAGATCCAGGACGAGTCCGGCGGCATCCAGCTGTTCCTGCAGGGCGGCACGCTGGGCGATGCCTACACCGCCTTCAAGGGCTGGGACGTGGGCGACATCATCGCCGTCGAAGGCGCCCTGACCCGCACCAAGACCGGCGAACTGTCGGTCAAGGCCGAATCGATCCGCCTGCTGACCAAGTCGCTGCGCCCGCTGCCGGACAAGTGGCATGGCCTGGCCGACGTTGAGCAGCGCTACCGCCAGCGTTACGTCGACCTGATCGTGACCCCGGAATCGCGCGCGGTCTTCATCAAGCGCTCCAAGATCATCCGCGCCATGCGCGCGTGGCTGGACAACCGCGACTTCCTGGAAGTCGAGACGCCGATGATGCATTACATCCCCGGCGGCGCAGCGGCCAAGCCGTTCACCACCCACCACAACGCGCTGGACCTGGACCTGTACCTGCGCGTGGCGCCGGAGCTGTACCTCAAGCGTCTGACCGTGGGCGGCCTGGAGCGGGTGTACGAGATCAACCGCAACTTCCGCAACGAAGGCGTCAGCACCCGCCACAACCCGGAGTTCACCATGATGGAGCTGTACGAGGCCTACGCCACGTACAACGAGATCATGGACCTGACCGAAGGCGTGATCCGTGACGTGGCCACCACCGTCAACGGCGGCACCGAAGTGGAATGGGACGGGGCGAAGATCGACCTGGGCCCGGCCTTCCGCCGCTGGCGCATGGACGAGGCGGTGCGCCACCACAATCCGGAAATCTCGGCGGCCGACTGCACCGACCGCGAGGCGCTGCTGCGCCATTGCGAGCGCCTGAAGATCCGCGTCAAGCCGTCCTACGGCTGGGGCAAGCTGCTGCTGGAAATCTTCGAAGCGACCGTCGAACACACCCTGATCCAGCCGACCTTCATCACCGACCATCCGGTGGAAGTCTCGCCGCTGGCGCGTGCCAACGACAACGATCCGGGCTACACCGACCGCTTCGAGCTGTTCGTCAACGGCAAGGAGCTGGCCAACGGCTTCTCCGAGCTGAACGATCCGGAAGACCAGGCGCAGCGTTTCCAGGCCCAGGTGGCCGCGAAGGAAGGTGGCGACGACGAGGCCATGCACTACGACGCCGATTACATCCGTGCGCTGGAGTACGGTATGGCCCCGACCGGTGGACTGGGCATCGGCGTGGATCGCCTGGTGATGCTGCTGACCGGCAGCAGCTCGATCCGCGACGTGCTCCTGTTCCCGTACATGCGCCCCGAGCAGTAAGACGCAGTACCGCTCCCGACTGTGCGCGCCGTTCCGGATCCGGACGGCGCCATTGACGCGATGCTTACTCGGCGTATGGTGGTTGAACGGCCTTGACACCCGCTGTGGCTTGACGGGGTTCGGGAGGGTCAATGTGGAGAACCCGCTTCACATTGTGACGACAATCATGAACCGGGACGCTCGTGACGGGAGTCGTGCCTATGCAGGGTGCCAGTGTGCGCAGCGACGGGGTATCCTCGCTGGCGGATCTTCCAGCGTGGTCGAGAAGGCAGGCAGAGAACGCCTTGAACATCGTCATCGTCGATGACCAGACGTCCGCACGGACGATGCTGCGCCATGTCATTGAAGACATCGCGCCCGAATTGAGCGTGCACGACTTTGGTGATCCACTCACCGCACTTGCCTGGTGCGAGTCGTACCCGGTTGACCTGCTGCTGCTGGACTACCGCATGCCGGAGATGGACGGGCTGGAATTCGCCCGCCGCTTCCGCCGGCTGCCCAAGCACCGCGATATTCCCGTGATCCTGATCACCGTGGTCGGCGACGAGCCGATCCGGCAGGCCGCGCTGGAAGCGGGCGTCATCGATTTCCTGGTCAAGCCGATCCGCCCGCGCGAGCTGCGGGCGCGCTGCTACAACCTGTTGCAGCTGCGCCAGCAGGCCGAGAACGTGAAGCAACGCGCGCTGTCGCTGGAACAGCGGCTGCTGGCCAGCATGCACGAGGTGGAGGAGCGCGAACGCGAGACCCTCTCGCGGCTGGCACGCGCCATCGAGTTCCGTGATGCCGGCACCAGTGCCTACCTCGAGCGCATGGCGCGCGTCGCCGGGCTGATCGCCGAGCAGCTGGGGCTGCCCGAGGAAGAGGTCAAGCTGATCGAGATGGCGGCGCCCTTGCACGACATGGGCAAGATCGCCATTCCCGATGCGGTGCTGCTCAAGCAGGGCAAGCTCAACGACGAGGAGCTGGCGATCATGCGCCGGCATCCGCGCATCGGCCATGAGCTGCTCAGCGGCAGCCAGAACCGCTTCATCCAGGTCGGCGCGTTGATCGCGCTGCGCCACCACGAGCGCTACGACGGCAGCGGCTACCCCGATGGCCTGGTCGGCGACGCGATCCCGCTGGAAGCGCGCATCGTCGCGGTCGCCGATGTGTTCGATGCCCTGATCTCGCCGCGCCCCTACAAGGAAGCGTGGACGTTCGAGGCAACCCTGGCGTACCTGTACGCCCAGCGCGGGCGCCTGTTCGACCCGCGCTGCGTGGATGCGCTGCTGCGTGGCCGCGAAGCGCTGGAACAGATCTGCGCCGAGCATTCCACCGCGTCGGCGCGGCCGGGGATGGGCGCGTGACATCCCTGCTGTCGCGGGCCCGCCTGCGGTTGTCCCAGCGCCACGACAGCGAGCACGGGCAGCAGATCGTCCGTATCGTCCTGATCAGCCTGATCCTGGCCTATGTGCTGCTGCCGGCACCGCGCCACGATCTGCCGCACGACCAGTACGTGGGCGTGCTGGCCATCGTGCTGACCGGACTGTCGCTGTCGCTGCTGCTGTTCGGCTGGCTGCTGTGGAAGCCTGGGCGTTCGGACCCGCGCCGCGTGCTGGGCATGCTGGCCGACTACGGGCTGATCGCCGCGGGCATGATCCAGATGGGCGAGCCGCTGTCGTGGGTCTACATCGTGGTGATGTGGGTGACCGTCGGCAACGGCATGCGCTTCGGCAACAACTACCTGTACGTCGCCGTGGCGATGGCGATGGTCAGCTTCGGCAGCACCGTGCTGCTGACCCCGTACTGGGAACAGAACCTGCGCCTGGCCATCGGCCTCTGGCTGGGGCTGGCCGCAGTGCCGCTGTACTTCTCGACCCTGCTCAAGCAGCTGACCAAGGCCATGGCCGAGGCGCGCCGCGCCAGTGAAGCCAAGAGCCGCTTCCTGGCCAACATGAGCCACGAGTTCCGCACCCCGCTCAACGGCCTGAGTGGCATGACCGAGGTGCTGGCCACCACCCGCCTGGACGATGAGCAGCGCGAGTGCCTGAACACCATCCAGGCCTCGTCCCGCAGCCTGCTGGCGCTGGTCGAGGAGGTGCTGGACATCTCCGCCATCGAGGCCGGCAAGCTGCGCGTGGTGGCCGAGGATTTCGTGCTGGCCGACGTGGTCCAGGCGATCGGCCTGATCCTGCTGCCACAGGCCAAGGCCAAGCATCTCGATTACCGGGTGAAGGTGGCTGCGAACGTTCCGGCCACGCTGCGGGGCGACGTCGGTCACCTGCGGCAGATCCTGCTCAACCTGGCCGGCAACGCGGTGAAGTTCACCGATCACGGCAAGGTGGAAGTGCGCGTGGGCCTCGTCCACGCCGACACCCAGGGTTCGGTGCGCCTGCGCTTCGACATCATCGATACCGGCATCGGCGTCCCGGTGGCGATGCGCCCGCGGCTGTTCGAAGCGTTCGAACAGGCCGACGTCAGCATGGCCCGTCGCCACGAAGGCACCGGCCTGGGCACGACCATCGCCAAGGGCCTGGTCGAGGCCATGGACGGCGAGATCGGCTACCTCGACAACCCGCCGCAGGGCAGCCACTTCTGGGTTGAACTGCCGTTCGCGCCGCCGCAGCCGGTGGTGGCCGGTGCGGTGCCGAGCGTGGCCGCCGGCGAAGACGTGGGCCCGGGTGGCAACGTCATCGCCTTCGCCGACCCCTTCCTGCGCCATCGGGCCCGCGTGCGCAGCATGCAGATCCTGGTGGCGGACGACCACGAGGCCAATCGCATGGTGCTGCAGCGCCTGCTGCAGAAGGCCGGGCACAAGGTGATGTGCGTCGATGGGGGCGAGGCGGTGCTGGATGCGCTGGCCGAGAGCGAATTCGACGCGGCCATCGTCGACCTGCACATGCCAGGCATGAGTGGGCTGGACATGCTGAAGGAGCTGCGGGTGATGCAGTCCGGTGGCGGCCCGCGCACGCCGGTGCTGGTGCTCAGTGCCGACGTCACCCCGGAGGCGATCCAGCGCTGCACGCAGGCCGGCGCGCACGCGTTCCTGGCCAAGCCGGTCGTGGCCGTGCGCCTGCTGGACACCCTGGCGGAGATCGCCAACAACGCCCAGCTGAAGGCCTCGGCGCCGCCGATCGTGCGTACCGCCACCAACCTTGATGGCGTGCTCGACACCGGCGTGCTGGACGAGCTGGCTTCACTGGGCATGGGCGATGGGTTCGAGCGCGAGTTCATCCGCCAGTGCCTGGAAGATGCCGACAACTGCCTGCGCAAGGCCGAAGGCGAGGGCGAGGCTGGTCGCTGGGATGCCTTCCGCGAGCAGTCCCACGCGATCAAGGGCGTGGCCGGCAACCTGGGCCTGGTGCGCGCCGCCAACCGCGCTGGCGAGTTGATGCGGATGGCCGATTGGCAGCTCAAGGCCGAGTGGCGCGCGCGCCTGGCCGTACTGCAGGGCGCGATCAAGGAAGGGCGTCACGCGTTGGACGCGCGCGCCGAGCGCAGGGCCCGCGGTGCCGCCGACGACATGGAGCGGTAGAGTCGAGCGTGCTCGACTGCCTTCGTTCGATGTAGTGCCGGGCCATGCTCGGCTGCATTCCGCGCGGTCCGCGACGCAAGGCATCCACGCACGGCGTGGATCTACTGGGTCCGCGATGCAAGGCATCCACGCATGGCGTGGATCTACTGCCTTGGTCGCGCGAGCGCGAAAAAAAGCCCGGTGGCCAGCCGGGCTTGAACCCAGAGGGGGAGGACAGCAATCAGGCCGCGTCGAGGCCGGCGCGACGGGTCTGCGCCTTCACCAGGCGATCCATCGTGCGCAGCGAACGGTCACCCAGGGCCAGCGCGGAGTCGACCCACACCTTGGTGATTTCCAGCAGTTCGTCGTAGCTGACCGCCTGCGCCAGGTTGCGCGCCGCGTTCATGGCCAGGTACGACTGCGGCAGACGCTGCTGCTGGCGGATCATGTCTTCGACGGCGGCGCGGCCTTCGCCCTTCTTCACCAGCACGTCGACCACGCCCAGTGCATGCATTTCCTCGGCGCTGTAGACGCGGCCATCGAGGATGATCTTCTCGGCCAGCTGCGGCGACACCCGGCGGCACAGGAAGGAATAGGCGCCCATGCCCGGGAACAGGCCGAACAGCACTTCCGGCAGGCCCATGCCGCAGCCTTCCTCGGCCACGATGGTGTGGCAGGCCAGGGCCATTTCCAGGCCGCCGCCCAGCGCATCGCCCTGGATGAGCGCGATCGAACGCACGTCACCGCCGAAACCGGTGTGCAGGTGATGCACGCCTTCCACGCAGCGCTGGGCGTAGGTCAGCAGCAGGTCGCGGTTGCCTTCGCGGATCAGGCGGGTGAACAGGTCCAGATCGCCACCCAGGTTGTACGCGGCGGCATCGGAGGCCAGCACGAAGTGGCGCAGCTGCCCGCTGTGGCGCTGCGCCGGGCCGCGGGTGATGGCGCTCATGTAGCTCCACATTTCGTCCAGCATGTCCTTGCGGCAGCACGGGCGGATGCCCGTCGCAGCATCGGCATGCATGAACAGCCAGTGGGCGGTGTCGTTGTTGCGGTCGTCCGTACGGATGGTGGCGTAGGGCGAACCACTGGTCGGCAGCTTTTCGATGGTGCTCATTGAAGTGTCCTCGGCATGCGGCCCGTAGAGAGAAGTGGTGGCCGGCGGGCCGAACGGTCCACACACGCGGCGATGCTACACCGGGCACGTGACCACGCATGCGAAAAGGCCCGGGTCGTTGCCGACCCGGGCCTGAAAGCATTCAACCTGGAGCAGACCCTTACGGGGCGGGCGTATCGCGCAGTTCACGGCGCAGGATCTTGCCCACGTTGGTCTTCGGCAGTTCCTTGCGGAATTCCACGATCCGGGGGTGCTTGTAGCCGGTGAGATTGGCCCGTGCGTGTTCCTTGACCATTTCGGCGGTCAGGTTCGGGTCCTTCTTCACGATGACCACCTTCACGACTTCACCGGACTTCTCGTCCGGTACACCGACGGCGGCCACTTCCAGCACGCCCGGCATCATCGCGATGACGTCCTCGACTTCGTTCGGGTATACGTTGAAGCCGGACACCAGGATCATGTCCTTCTTGCGGTCGACGATGTAGAAGAAGCCCTGTTCGTCCATCTTCGCCATGTCGCCGGTGTGCAGCCACTGGTCGGCATCGATGGCGGTGGCGGTCTCGTCGGGGCGCTGCCAGTAGCCCTTCATCACCTGCGGGCCGCGGATGCACAGCTCGCCCACCTCGCCCATGGCCAGGACATTGCCGTTGTCGTCCTTGATGCAGGCATCGGTGGACGGGATCGGCAGGCCGATGGCGCCGTTGTATTCCTTCAGGTCCAGCGGGTTGATGCAGGCTGCCGGCGAGGTCTCGGTCAGGCCGTAGGCCTCGACCAGAGTCACCCCGGTCACCTTCTTCCAGCGCTCGGCCACCGCACGCTGCACGGCCATGCCGCCACCCAGGGTCACCTTCAGCGAGGAGAAGTCGACGGTGTCGAAGCCGGGGGTGTTGAGCAGGCCGTTGAACAGGGTGTTGACGCCGGTGATGGCGGTGAAGCGCACCGACTTGAGCTCCTTGACGAAGCCCTTCATGTCGCGCGGGTTGGTGATGAGGTGGTTGCAGCCACCGAACTTCATGAAGACCAGGCCGTTGGCCGTCAGCGCGAAGATGTGGTACAGCGGCAGGGCAGTGATGATCCACTCCTTGCCCGGCTCGATGCCCGACGCGCCGATCCAGGCCGAAGCCTGCTGCATGTTGGCGATCAGGTTGCGGTTGGTCAGCATCGCACCCTTGGCGACGCCGGTGGTGCCGCCGGTGTACTGCAGGAACGCGACGTCGTCGTGGTCGATCTCGACCTTGGGCAGGGTGTGGCGGCTGCCGAGCTTGAGTGCCTGGCGGAAGCGCACCGCGCCCTTCAGATGGTAGTTGGGCACCATCTTCTTGACGTACTTGAGCACGAAATTGACGATCGTGCCCTTGAGGCCGAGCAGGTCGCCCAGGCCGGTGGTGATGACGTGCTTGACCGGGGTGTCGGCGATGACCTGCTGGACGGTGTCACCGAAGTTGTCCACCACCACCAGCGCGCTGACGCCGGCGTCGACCAGCTGGTGCTTCAGCTCGCGCGCGGTGTACAGCGGGTTGACGTTGACCACGGTCAGGCCGGCGCGCAGCACGCCGAAGGTGGCGATGGGGTACTGCAGGCAGTTGGGCATCATCAGGGCGACGCGGTCACCCTTCTTGAGCTTGAGCTCACCCAGCAGGTAGGCGGCGAACTGCTCGACCAGGGCGTCGGTTTCGCCGTAGGTGAGGACCTTGCCGAAACTGGAGTAGGCGGGACGGTCGCGGAATTTCGCGACGGAAGCGTCGAAGACCGAAGCTACCGAATGGAACTCGTTGATGTCGATTTCGGCGGGAACGCCTTTCGGATAGCTCTGCAGCCAGGGACGATCCAGACTCATATTCCCCCTCCAGGAATCGTTTTTGATGGGTGCGGCGCGGACAGTATCCGCCAGAACCGCTCGCAGCAGCATACCGTTCCGTAGGGAAAACGCGAAGGGGGCGTCTGTGTCCGGTAGTGCCGGCCGCTGGCCGGCACTGAAGGAGCCGGCCAGCGGCCGGCACTACCCGAAGGATTGAGAGGCGTATGCGTCAGCTGCGGCTGCGCGCGGGGGCGCCGTTGGCCTTGTAATAGGGCGCGGTGCTGCGGGCCAGCGGACTCCGCCCACGGATCACGTCGGCCAGCTTCTCGGCCATCATGATGGTCGGCGCGTTGAGGTTGCCGGTCACCACCTGCGGCATGATCGAGGCATCGACGATGCGCAGGCCTTCCAGGCCGTGCACGCGGCCCTGGCCGTCGACCACCGCCATCGGGTCATCGGCGTGGCCCATCTTGTTGGTGCACGAGGGGTGGTAGGCCGTCTCGGCGTGCTCGCGGACGAAACCGTCGATCTGTGCGTCGGTCTGCAGCTCGCGGCCCGGCGAAATCTCGCGGCCGCTGTACGGCGCCAGCGCTGGCTGCGCGAAGATCTCGCGGGTGATGCGGATGGCCGCGCGGAACTCGCGCCAGTCCTGCTCGTGCGACATGTAGTTGAACAGGATGCTGGGGTGCACGCGCGGATCCTTGGATACCACCTGCACGCGGCCGCGGCTGGGCGAGCGCATCGAGCCGACGTGCATCTGGAAGCTGTGCGCCTTGATCGGGTTGGAGCCGTTGTAATTGATCGCCACCGGCAGGAAGTGGTACTGCAGGTTCGGCCAGTCGAAGGCCTCGTCGCTGCGGATGAAGCCACCGGCCTCGAACTGGTTGCTGGCGCCGATGCCGGTGCCCATGAACAGCCATTCGGCACCGATGGCGGGCTGGTTGTGCAGCTTCAGCGCCGGGGCCAGCGATACCGGCTTTTTGCACTCGTACTGCAGGTACATCTCCAGGTGATCCTGCAGGTTGGCGCCGACGCCCGGCAGGTGGTGCACCAGATCGATGTCCAGGCTGCGCAGCAGGTCGGCCGGGCCGACGCCGGAGCGCTGCAGGATCTGCGGCGAGGCGATGGCGCCGCCGCACAGCAGCACTTCGCGGCGTGCAGTGGCACGCTGCGGCTGGTCGTTGTGCAGCCACTGCACGCCGACCGCGCGCTTGCCCGAGAACAGGATGCGATCGGTGAGGGCGTGGGTGACGATGGTCAGGTTCGGGCGCGGCTTGGCCAGGTCCAGGTAGCCACGGGCGGTGCTGGAGCGGCGGCCCTGCGGGGTCACCGTGCGGTCCATCGGGCCGAAGCCTTCCTGCTGGTAGCCGTTGAGGTCATCGGTGCGCGGGTAGCCGGCCTGCACGCCGGCTTCGACCATGGCGGCGAACAGTTCGTTGTTGCCGGCCTTTGGCGTGGTCACCCGCAGCGGGCCATCGCCGCCGTGGTAATCGTTGGCGCCGATGTCGCGGGTCTCGGCCTTGCGGAAGTAGGGCAGGCAGTCCAGGTAGGTCCAGTTTTCCAGGCCGGGCATGCTGGCCCAGTGGTCATAGTCCATGGCGTTGCCGCGGATGTAGCACATGCCATTGATGAGCGATGAGCCGCCCAGGCCCTTGCCGCGGCCGCAATCCATGCGGCGGTTGTTCATGAAGGGCTCCGGGTCGGTCTTGTACGCCCAGTTGTAGCGCTTGCCCTGCAGCGGATAGGCCAGCGCGGCCGGCATCTGGGTACGGAAGTCGAGGCGGTAATCCGGGCCACCGGCTTCCAGCAGCAGCACGCTGACATCGGCATCCTCGGTGAGGCGGGTGGCCAGCACGTTGCCGGCCGAACCAGCGCCGATGATGATGTAGTCGTACTCGGTGTGGGTGCTCATGGGGTTCTCCTGCTGGCCGGGACGCGCGATGCGCAGGCGTCCCGGCGGAATGTCGGTCCGGCACGCGGGCCGGGCGGTGGGGCGGGGCGGCTCAGGGCGCGCCGATCAGAACACGCTGGCGTAGTCGCCCAGTTCGACCTGCACCGACTTGATGCGGGTGTAGTGGCCCAGCGTGGACAGGCCGTTCTCGCGGCCGACGCCGGATTGCTTGTAGCCACCCACCGGCATTTCCGCCGGCGATTCGCCCCAGGTGTTGATCCAGCAGATGCCGGCTTCGAGGCGGTGGATGATGCGATGGGCGCGGCTGATGTCCCGGCTGACCACGCCTGCAGCGAGGCCGAAGGTGGTGTCGTTGGCGCGGCGGATGGCTTCGTCCTCGTCGTCGTAGGCGAGGATGCTCATCACCGGCCCGAAGATCTCCTCGCGGACGATGGTCATGTCATCGCGGCAATCGGAGAACACGGTCGGCAGCACGTAGGCGCCTTCGGCCAGTGCGCCTTCCCCGGCACGGCCACCGCCGGCCAGCAGGCGCGCGCCTTCGGCCTTGCCACTGTCGATGTAGCGCAGCACGTTCTGCATGTGCGGGAAGCTGACCATCGGGCCGAAGTTGGTGTCGGCCGCCTGCGGGTCGCCGATGCGGATGCGCTTCACGCGCTCGACCACGGCGGCTTCGAACGCGGCCAGCAGGGCGCGCGGCACAAACACGCGGGTGCCGTTGGTGCAGACCTGGCCGGAGCTGAAGAAATTGGCCATCACCGCGATGTCAGCGGCGCGGTCCAGGTCGGCGTCATCGCAGATGACCAGCGGCGACTTGCCGCCCAGTTCCATGGTCACTTCCTTCAACGAGGAGGACGCGGCCGCGGCCATCACCTTCTTGCCGGTGGCCACGCCGCCGGTGAAGGAGATCTTCTCGATCACCGGATGCTCGGTGAGCCAGTTGCCGATCTCGCCGCCCGGGCCCTGCACCACGTTGAACACGCCGTCCGGAACGCCGGCTTCGCTGTAGATCTCGGCCAGCTTCAGTGCGGTCAGCGGGGTCACTTCGGAGGGCTTGAACACCATGGCGTTGCCGGCGGCCAGCGCAGGCGCCGATTTCCACAGCGCGATCTGGATCGGGTAATTCCAGGCACCGATGCCGGCGACCACGCCCAGCGGTTCGCGGCGCGTGTAGAAGAAGCTTGATTCGCGCAGCGGCAGCTGGATGCCTTCGATGGCGGTGGCCAGGCCGGCGTAGTACTCCAGCACATCGGCGCCGGTGACGATGTCCACCGTGGTGGTTTCGGCCAGGGCCTTGCCGGTATCCAGGGTTTCCAGCCGGGCCAGCTCATCGTTGCGCTCGCGCAGGATATCGACGGCGCGGCGCAGGATGCGCGAACGCTCCATCGCCGTCATCGCCGCCCAGACCTTCTGTCCTTCGGCGGCACTCCGCACCGCGCGTTCGACGTCGGCCTCGCTGGCGATCTGCACCTCGGCCAGCACCTGGCCGTTGGCCGGGTTGATGCTCTGGAAGGTCTTGCCGCTGGTGGCGTCGACGCGTTGGCCGTGGATGTAGAGCTGCTGTACGGGCAGGGGGGACATGGGGCACTCCTGGAAACAAAGGGGAAGGGCTTGAGGCTGCTTATACGCCCTCGGGCTGCAGCTGGAAGTCGATATAGGCGTAGGCCAGCGCGCGTGCGGCGGCGGTGTCGAATGGGCCGCCGACCAGGCTGCCGCGCAGCCACAGGCCGTCGATCATCGCGGCCAGCCCGCGCGCGGCGTCGCGGGCGCGTCCGGAGGGCAGCGCGCGGTGGAACTGATGGGCCAGGTTGGAATACAGCCGCTGGTCGTTGATGCGCTGCAGGCGGGCCAGTTCCGGCTGGTGCATGCTCGCCGCCCAGAAGGTCAGCCAGACCCGCATGGCCGGGCCGCTGGTCTGGGTCTGGTCGAAGTTGCCATCGACCAGGGCGCGCAACTGGGCCCGCGGGTCTGCATCGGCGCGGGCCCGGCAGTGGGCGAAGGCATCCTTCAGTTCATTGAGGATCTGCCGCATGGCCGCGTTGAGCAGGCCGGCCTTGTCGCCGAAGTAGTGGGCGACGATGCCGGTGGACAGGCCGGCCTGGCGGGCGATGGTGGCCACGGTGGCATCGGCCAGGCCGATATCGTGGATGACCTGGAAGGTGGCTTGGATCAGCTGCTCGCGGCGGATGGGTTCGATGCCTTTCTTCGGCACGGTCTCACCTGGGGCATGGGCGTTGGCCCGAGGTGGACAGTATCGCGTTTGTTGATTGAACGTTCAATCAACAAACAGTGAAGGTGGTGTATGGATGGGGATCAGGATTGGGGGTCAGAGCCCTTTCCTTTGGAAAGGGATCCGACCCCGGGATCCGACCCCTTGGGTTACAGGCGGAGGGCGGCTTCCAGCAGCGGGGTGGCCCAGGCGGGCGTGGCTGCCAGCTGGGCAAGGTCGTCGGGCTCGGGGTACAGCACTTGGCCGTCTTCCATCTGCAGCAGCAGCTGCGGATCGGGCACGGCTTCGCCGGGGGCGGCCTCGGCGCTGTTGTCGTAGACCTGCAGCTGGGCCAGCACCGGCATCAGCCGCACCAGGTTCTGCTGGGCCAGCGGCCAGCGCCGGCGGATGTCGGCCTCGTTGATGGGGTGGCCACCGCTGCGCACCCGTGCCTGCACGCGCGCGATGTGCTGCTCCGGGCTGGACAGCCCGCAGAACCACATCAGCACGTCGTGGCTGTGGCTGGCTTCATGCAGCAGGGCGGCGATGGAATTGCCGCCCAGGGTGGTTTCGAAGGCGTGGTTGTGGCCCCGGTCGAGGGCATCGCGGATGCGGTTGACGCCTTCCTGCCAGGCCTGGGCGTTGGCCTCGGCCTGGGACTGGCCCGACAGCTCGCGCAGGCCACGGGCGAACGTATCCGGATTGAACCAGTCCAGCCCGGCCTCGCGCAGCACGTGGCCGCCCACCGAACTCTTGCCGGCGCCGTTGACGCCGGCAAGGACGTACAGGAACGGTCGAGACATCAGTGCCCCGTGCCGGCCTTGACCTGCCCCTTCAGGCGCGCCGGGCGGCGCAGCAGCGCACGCGCGGTGTCACCGGCCTGGGCCTGCTGCAGCACGGCCAGGCGCTGGTCGAAGCCGGCGCGCAGTTCGGCCAGGCCCGGGGCCTGCCCGCGCAGTTCTTCCAGCGAGGATTCCAGCGCTTCGACGCGGGCCTGCAGGGCGCGGTACTGCTCGATGGAGACGATGACCGCCTGCGGCTCATTGTGGTTGGTGACCACCACCATGCGCTGGTCGCGGACCTCCTGCATGACCTTCCGCCAGTGCTCCTTCACCGACGAGGCGGTGGTGCGGGTCAGCTCATTGATCGGGTCGAAGCGGACGGGCAGGTGAAGCATGGCGGGGCTCCAGCGGGGGTATGGGCCCACCTTACGCCTGTTTCATGCGAATTGCATGAATCGGGAAAAATATGAAAATCTCATCGTGGCTGTAGAGCCGAGCCTGCGCTCGGCTGATGCTGGCAGGTCGCCAACCGCAGCCGAGCATGGGCTCGGCTCTACAAGAGCCGGGGCGTTAGCCGAGCGTGGGCTCGGCTCTACAACAGCCGGGGCGTTATTTGCTGGCCAGCTGGCGCAGCACGTACTGCAGCAGGCCGCCGTGGCGGAAGTACTCGACTTCCTTCGGGGTCAGCAGCATCACCGAGACCTCGAAGGTCTTCTTCGTGCCATCGGCCTTGGTCGCGGTGACGGTCGCACGCTTGCTGGCACCGTCTTCCAGGCCGGTGATGTCGATCGTTTCCGAACCGTCCAGGCCCAGCGACTGTGCGTTGTCACCGTTGCGGAACTGCAGCGGCAGCACGCCCATGCCGACCAGGTTGGAACGGTGGATGCGCTCGAAGCTCTCGGCCACCACGGCCTTCACGCCCAGCAGCAGGGTGCCCTTGGCGGCCCAGTCGCGCGACGAGCCGGTGCCGTATTCCTTGCCGGCCAGCACCACCAGCGGCACGTTGTCGGCCTTGTACTTCATGGCCGCGTCGTAGATCGCCAGCTTTTCCGGCTGGCCGCCGTTGGCCGGGTAGTACAGGGTGTTGCCGCCTTCCTCGCCACCGAACATCAGGTTCTTGATGCGGATGTTGGCGAAGGTGCCGCGGACCATGACGTCATCGTTGCCGCGGCGGCTGCCGTAGCTGTTGAAGTCGGCCGGCTGCACGCCGCGTTCCTGCAGGAAGCGGCCTGCCGGCGAATCCTTCTTGATGTTGCCGGCCGGGGAGATGTGGTCGGTGGTGATCGAATCGCCGAACAGGCCCATCACGCGTGCACCGTGCACGTCGTCGATGCTGCCGGTCTGCATGGTCATGCCATCGAAGTACGGCGGGTTCTTGATGTAGGTGGACGCGTCGCTCCACTCGTACAGGTTGCCGTCCGGCGAGGCGATGGTGTTCCAGCGGCTGTCACCCTTGAACACATCGGCGTAGTTCTGCTTGAACATCTCCGGGCCGATGGTCGCAGCGATGACGTCGCCGATTTCCTTGTTGCTCGGCCAGATGTCGCGCAGGAACACCGGCTGGCCATCGCTGCCGGTGCCCAGCGGCTGGGTGGTCAGGTCGATGTCGGTGGTGCCGGCGATGGCGTAGGCCACCACCAGCGGCGGGCTGGCCAGGTAGTTCATCTTCACTTCGGGGTGCACGCGGCCCTCGAAGTTGCGGTTGCCCGACAGCACCGAGGTGACCACCAGATCGCCAGTGGCGATGCCGGCACTGACTTCGGTGGGCAGCGGGCCTGAGTTGCCGATGCAGGTGGTGCAGCCGTAGCCGACCACGTAGAAGCCGATCTTCTCCAGCTCCTTCAGCACGCCGGCCTTTTCCAGGTAATCGGTGACCACGCGCGAGCCTGGGCCGAGCGAGGTCTTCACCCACGGCTGGCGGTTCAGGCCCTTGGCGGCGGCGTTGCGGGCCAGCAGGCCGGCGCCGATCATCACCGCCGGGTTGGAGGTGTTGGTGCAGGAGGTGATGGCGGCGATGACGACCGCGCCGTCCTTCAAGCGGACCTTGCGGCCTTCGGTCTCGATGTCCGCATAGCCCTTGGCCAGCTGTTCGTTGCCGACGGCCGCGCCGCCGCCTTCATTGACGAAGGTGGAGACATCGGCGCTGCGCTTGTCACGGTTGGCGGTGAGGCCGACCAGCGATTCGCGGTAGTTCTTCTGCACGTCTTCCAGCAGCACGCGGTCCTGCGGGCGCTTGGGGCCGGCCAGCGAAGGCTTGACCGTGCCCATGTCCAGTTCCAGCGTGTTGCTGTACTGGGCCGGTGCGCTGCCCGGTTCGTGCCACAGGCCCTGGGCCTTGGCATAGGCTTCGACCAGGTTGATCTGCTCGTCGCTGCGGCCGGACAGGCGCAGGTAGTTCAGCGATTCGTGATCGATCGGGAAGATGCCGCAGGTGGCACCGTATTCGGGGGCCATGTTGCCGATGGTGGCGCGGTCGGCCAGCGGCAGGTGCTGCAGGCCGTCGCCGTAGAACTCGACGAACTTGCCGACCACGCCCAGCTTGCGCAGCATCTGGGTGACGGTCAGCACCAGGTCGGTGGCGGTGGCGCCTTCGGGCAGCTTGCCGCTCAGCTTGAAGCCGACCACCTGCGGGATCAGCATCGAGGACGGCTGGCCGAGCATGGCCGCCTCCGCTTCAATGCCGCCCACGCCCCAGCCGAGCACGCCGATGCCGTTGATCATCGTGGTGTGGCTGTCGGTACCGAACACGGTATCGGGGTAGGCAACCGCCTTGCCGTCCTTGTCCGCGGTCATCACCACGCGGGCCAGGTTCTCCAGGTTCACCTGGTGGACGATGCCGGTGTTGGGCGGCACCACCTTGAAGTTGTCGAAGGCCTTCTGGCCCCAGCGCAGGAAGCCGTAGCGTTCCTGGTTGCGCTGGAATTCGATCTTGCCGTTGAGGTCCAGGGCGTCGGGCTTGCCGAACACATCGACCTGCACCGAGTGGTCGATGACCAGTTCGGAGGGGATCTGCGGATTGATCTGCTCGGGCTTGCCGCCCAGCTTGACCACCGCATCGCGCATGGCGGCCAGGTCGACCACGCAGGGCACGCCGGTGAAGTCCTGCAGGACCACGCGCGCGGGCATGAAGGCGATTTCGGTATCGGGCTCGGCGCTGGGCTGCCAGCGAGCCACCGCTTCGATGTGGTCGGGGCCGACGGTGGCGCCGCCGTCCTCGTGCCGGAGCAGGTTCTCCAGCAGGATCTTCATCGAATAGGGCAGGTGGGAGATATCGAAGCGCTGGCCCAGCTTGGGAAGGCTGAAGTAGTCGTAGGTCTTGCCGCCGACGTCCAGCTGGCTGCGGGTGGAGAACGAATCGCTCATGCGGGATGACTCCTCTTGCGGATGGCTTGCACTGGCCCACCGTGGCGGGCCTGCTTGCGTTTGCCGGTGGCGTTCCGGCCGCCGGATCCCCACCAGTATGGCCGAGCGGGGAGGGCCCGAAACGCCCTTGGCGCAGGACGCAAGGTTACATGGCTGTATGTAGTGCCGATGTCACGGTTTGGCGGGAGGCTGCCCACTTTGCAACTTTGTGCATGGAAGCGGCCAGCCAGGCTGAGCAGAGTGGGCGGTTGATCCCTGCGAGGCCCAGCCGATGCCCCATGAACGTCCGATCGCCCCCCACGAACGCCAGGAAGTGGTTGATGCCGTTCGCGTCCGTACTGCCGCCCGGGCGCTGCTCCTGTCCGGCCAGGGGGAGGGCCTGGATGCGCTGTTCGCCAGCCGTGACGGCGTCGAGGGGCCACGCACCGGGCTGGGCTCGGCGCAGTGGCTGTTGGAGCAGCTGATCGCGCCGTGGCTTGAGCAGGCCCGGTTGATGGAACTGTTACGCGAATGGGTTGACCAGTGTCCGCAGAGCTACCGCCCGTGGCTGGCGCTGGGCGCCGCCTGGCACGAGGTTGCCGCACGCATCCGTTCAGCACGGTGTGCAAACCAGGTCGGCCGCAGTCAGTGGATCGGTGCCGGCCTGGCCAGGGATCACGCCGTCGCCTGTTTCTTGAAGGCGCTGAACTGTGATCCGCGCGGGCGAGAGGCATGGCATCGACTGTTCAGGGTCACCTGCTACCTCGGTGAGCCGCAGTGGCTGCTGGATCAGCGGGCCGGCAAAGCGCCGGACGACTACCTGGACGCCGATGGCCATGATGAGCTGACCTGGCAGGCAGGAATGGCACATGTGGCATCCCTTGGTGGGGCGCTGCAGCAGATCCCCAGCCTGCCGGCCTGCCTGGCACCGCGACTGCCGCACGAATTCGCGGACGGCAAAACCTACTGGCTACGTCAGGCACTGGCGGTCAGTCCTGACGATCTGGATCTGCTGACTGTCTATCTGTACTACCTGTATCCACGCTGGGGAGGAAGCCACGAGCAGATGCAGGGTTTCATCGACGGGCCGATCTGCAGGGGGCTCACCGAGGCACAGCGCAATCATCTGCGCGAGATGAAGGAGAACGACTGGATCGAGCTGATCGATGACAGCGAAGATCCGGACGACATCGCGCAGGTACGGGAATGCCTCGATGGCCTCCTGGCCTTGGAGCTCCTGCCCGTGACACGTGCCCGCGTGTTGAGAGCCTATACCCGCCATCTTTCCTATCAGGCACGGACCGAGGTGGACGGCGACGTCCGATGGAACAAGGCCGACATGCAACGTGCATATGGGATGCTGGCTGAGATGTTCGAACTGAGGCCGTACGCGTTCGCCGAGTGGAGCTTCTATACGCTGGAGCAATGCGTTGCGCATGCCGGGATAGAGGACAGCGCCGATCTGATGCGTCGCTGCCTGCAGCTTGAGGAACTTCTGCAGAACGATGCGTGCGCGCTGCTGTGGCTGGACGTCGCCCGCCAGTGCCATGCCTTCGGCCTTTCTGGCGACGCGCCTTCGGAAGCTGGCTGCAGGGAAGACCGCTTCGACATGGCGTTGCGGATGGCCGAGTCTCAAGGTACGGATGTGGGCCAGCACGCGTTCAATCTGTATAGCGGTATCGATTCGGACGCTGGAATCGCGTTGTTCGAGCGCCTCATCGCGCGGGGTCACGCGGGCGCCATGCTTGTGTACTCCGGCGAGCTATCGCCAGACGCACCCCCGACCAAGCGCGGGCGCGTGGTTCCGGACGCAGCCCGAAGCGCCGCGCTGCTCGAGGCCGCAGCGGCGGCCGATCACCCGGTTGCCCTGTGCAACTGGGGGCTAAAGCGCGCAAAGACTTTCTATAGCGATGGTTGTCCCGAAGCGCGCGCCGACGCGTTGCGCTGCTATCGGCGTGTCAACGACGTTGCGCTGCCGCACGAAGCGGCATGGCCTTACGCAATGAAGACGCTGGTGCGGATGCTCTGGGAAGGAACCCCGGAAGAGCAGCATGAGGCGGTTCATACCGTCCTGGTTCGTATCTGGCTGCAGGATGATGCAGATCTGGAGGCATGGGCGTCCAGGTTCTTCGCTGATGCCTTCCTTTCGGGCATTGGCGTTGCGGCTAACCGCTGGCTGGCGAGTATCTGGTTGGACCGCGCCTGCGAGCGTGAGCCGGACGATCCGGATATTGCAGACCTGCAGGGCCGACTTCAGATGCAGGGAGACTGGCTGGGCGGCCTTCGCTGGCGCCGCGCAGTTGAACGGGACCGCCGTCAGACCGATCCCGAGGCCTATGCGCTGACGTTCGGTGAGGCACCGCCGAATCCCGATGCAGGCTGACGCGCCAGCATCCGCCTGGTCGGTCCGCGGGATTCGTGAGGCTGCGGGTGGGGTGCTGGCAGGCACGGCGGGCGTGGCTCTGCTGGCGCTGCCACTGGCAGTGATCGCGGCACTGCCGTTGACGGCTGTGCTGGCACTGGCCTGGGTCGGGAAGGCCGGCCAGGCATGGTCGCACGTCATGCTGGCTGCCATGGCCGCGCTTGCGCTGCTGCATCTGTGTGCCGTTGCCGGCATGCTGGCTGGGTATCGGACGACAGCGACCGATGTGGAACCATGGCCGGTCATGCGGAGAGCCGAGGCCCCTGCGCTGTTTGCGATGATGGATTCGGTGGCAGCAACGCGGCGGCTGCCACCCATCGATCAGGTCTGGATTCACGACGAGTGCAATGCGTCCATAAGCATCGAACGTCGCTGGCGGCCGGGGACCATGCCCGTGCTCCGGGTGACGCTTGGTTTTCCGTTGCTGGTGATGCTCTCTCCCGAGCAGCTGCGAGCGGTCATTGCGCACGAGCTGGGGCATGTCGAGGGAACACGTGCTGTCCTGCATTCGCTGCTGGCCAGACTGCTGGCACTGACATCGGGCAACGTGCCGCAGAACGCCGATACGCGCTACGCACGATCAACGTGGCGTGTGGTGGCGTGGGTCGGGCGACTGTGTAGCCCGGGGACCGGGAGATGCTGGCGTCGTCTCTCGCACAGCTGCGAGTATCGTGCCGACCTTGCCGCTGCGCAGTGCTGCGGCGGTGCACGGGTCGCGCAGACGCTGGCCATGATCGGGTTGGCAAAGCATACGCTGTCAACGCTTTGGTGGCCGTTGTTCTTCCCCGTTGATGCCACGTCTGCCGGGCCGGAAGGCCGGCCTTTTGCAGGCTTGCTGCTGGGGACCTGCGCTGGCCAGACGCCAGTGAGCGGAGTTATTGGCTCGACGAAGCCTTGTTGTGCGGTGTCGCGCCGTTGCCGACACACCCGAGATTGAGCGACCGGCTTGGCATGCTGGGAGGCACGGACATGCCGCTGCTGGAACCGATCGGCGAGGGATGCTCGGCGCTGTCAGTGCTGGTGCCCATGCAGACGTCCCGCAGGTTGGCTGATGCGCTTGACTGTCGGTGGCCTGCCGATGCTGCTGGCGCCTGGTCAGAGCATGTGGCGCGCTGCGAGCGGCTGCGTCGGGAGCGCGACCATCTGCTCTGTCGCCGGAGTACCCAGGTGCTGCCTGCGCGTGCGCTGGAGCGGCTGGGCTGGCTGCAGCGGGAGCTGGCGGATGCGGAGTGGTGGCAGGTCCTGAACGATGCGTTGGCTTCCAGCGATCAGGATCTCGCGCTTGCGCGGTCAATGCTGATTGAGCGGGCCATTGACCGCGGAGACCGTGCCGCGGCGATCGCGTTGCTCGACCAGAGTGCGGGCCAGTCCATTGACATGGATCGTCATTGCCGTCGCTGGCAACTGCGTCTTCTGCATGGGGAAAACGCAGAAGGGTCCAGGCTGGCAGGGCTGCGCCGTGCCGTGGCCGCCGACGCGCTTGCAGACCATGCCGAGAGCGTTGAATGGGACAGCCTTGGCGCCGGCAGTATCTTCGAGCCGTTTGAGATGCCCGGTCATGTGCTTGAAGACTTCAGGTCTGCATTACAGCGCGTGCAGGCGACAGCGAGGTCGGTGAGCCTGTTGCGGCAACGATCGCGGTGGCGGAGCGATCGCCATCGGCTGGTGGTCGTGGTTGTGCCCGATGCAGGCCTTCAGGAAACGCTGCTGGACCGGCTGCGTATCCGCGACAGCCACCAGAGGGTGCGTTGCACGCACCTTCTTGAGGCGGTGCGGCTTCCTGACGGGCTTGCGTGGGTGGGCACCGTGGAAATGCCTGACAGCCGGCTTGCGGGTCGCGTCGCGCGAGGCAAGGCTTTTGCCCAGATGATCTGATCACGGGCACACCTCCTTCCCCGCGGCGATGTCACGGTTTGCCGCGCCACTGGCTCATCAGCATCTGCAGGAAGCGCTCGGCGGTGGGTGAGAGCAGGGCACCGCGGCGGCGCACGATGCCGATGGTGCGCGACACCACCGGATTGCCGATCGGGCGGGTCACCAGGATCGGGTGGTCGCCATCGGGGGTGGCCATTTTCGGCAGCACCGATACGCCGATGCCGGCTTCGACCATGCCCAGGGACGTGGACAGGTGGGTCACTTCGTAGTGCCAGCTCAGCTTGAGGTTTTCGCGTGCCAGGGCGCCGTCGAGCAGGGTGCGGTTGCCGCTGGTGCGGTGCACGGTGATGAGCTGGTGCTGGGCCAGGTCGGCCCATTCGACCTTGCGCTTGCGGGCCAGCGGGTGGTCGCGGCGGCAGGCTAGCACGAAGGGGTCTTCGGCCAGCACGTCGAAATCCAGGTTGGGGTCGTTGGCCCCCATGAAGTTGATGCCGAATTCCACTTCGCCGCGTTCCACCGCCTGCAGGCCCTCGGTGGCCGGAATATCGAGGATGCGGAAGCGCACGTTCGGGTGCGCCTCGTGGAAGCGAGCCATCACGCTGGGCAGGAAGTAGAACGCGGCCGTGGGCAGGCAGGCGATGGTAACCGTGGCGCCGCGGGTGTCCTCGCGGCCGCGCAGGGAAAACAACGAACCGTCGAACTCTTCCAGCATGCGCCGCACCAGCGGCAGCAGGTTCTCGCCGACGGCGGTGGTGCTGACGCTGCGCGTGGTGCGTTCCAGCAGGGGTGAGCCGACGGCCTGTTCCAGCTTCTGGATGCGACGGCTGAGCGCCGGCTGCGATACGTGCAGGCTTTCAGCGGCGCGATGGAAGCTGCGTGTCTCGGCAACGAGAAGGAACGCGCGCAGGTCGAGGATTTCGCAATTGATGCTCATTGGGTATCAATCATCCAAAAATCAGCAATTCACAGATTAATCGGGGTCATGCCAGTATCGAATCACAGAGGGGGTATTCATCCCCTATACGCATCAATCTAGCACACGTATGTCCAACGATCTGCTCAGCATTCCCTGCGTGCTCATGCGCGGCGGTACATCCAAAGGCCCCTTCTTCCTGGCATCCGACCTGCCGGCGGATACCGCCCAGCGCGACCGCCTGCTGCTGGAAGTGATGGGCTCGGGCCATCCGCTGCAGATCGACGGCATCGGTGGTGGCAACGCCCTGACCAGCAAGGTGGCGATCATCGACCGCTCCAGCCGCGATGATGCCGACGTGGACTATCTGTTCGCCCAGGTGCGGGTGGAGCAGCAGGTGGTGGATACCTCGCCCAACTGCGGCAACATGCTGGCCGCGGTCGGCCCGTACGCCATCGAACGGGGCCTGGTGCAGGCGCAGGACCCGCAGACGTCGGTGCGCATCTTCAACGTCAACACCGGCAAGCTGATCGTGGCCACGGTGGAAACGCCCGGCGGCGAAGTGGTCTACCGCGGCGATACGCGGATTGCCGGTGCGCCGGGCTCGGCCTCGCCGGTGCGGCTGTCCTTCCTGGATGCGGCCGGCGCCCGCACCGGCAAGCTGCTGCCCAGTGGCCACGCCCAGGAAACCATCGATGGCGTGGCGGTGAGCCTGGTGGACTGCGCGATGCCGATGATGCTGGTGCGCGCCGAGGACCTGGGGGTGCGCGGTGATGCGGCGCCGGCGGAACTGAATGCGGATGCGGCCTTCCTCGCCCGGCTGGAGGCGCTGCGCATCGAAGCCGGCACGCGCATGGGTATCGCCGATGCCGGCAACAAGGTGATTCCCAAGCCGGTGCTGCTGTCTGCGCCGCAGCACGGCGGCCATCTGCAGGTGCGCTACTTCATGCCGCACCAGTGCCATACCGCGCTGGCAATCACCGGCGGGGTCGGCCTGGCCACGGCGGCGGTCACGCCAGGCACGCTGGCCAACACTTTCGTCGGATGCCTGGGCCTGCCCGGCAGCATTACCCTCGAACATCCGAGCGGGGCCCTGGACGTGGGCCTCAGCCGAAGCTCGGACGATGCGCCGGTGGTTGCCAGCGTGGTCCGTACCGCCCGCCGCCTGTTCGAAGGCCGCGTGTTCGCGACCTCGCCGGCAACCCCCGAGATCTGTTCCACCCAAGCCCGCCAATGGACTTCAGCGGCATGACCTGAAACCGGTCGGGCCCGCGCAGCCGCGCGTGGCCGGCCACCACAACGTAGATGCTTCACTCCTGGGAGGGATGATGTACAAGCAGATGTTCATGGCCGCGCTGTGCGCGGCAGGCCTGGCCATGGCCGGGTGCAGCAAGCAGGGGGCCGATGCACAGGGCGCGGCGGCCAGCGGTGGCGACAACGCGCCCGTGCGGATCAGCGTGGGGTCATACAACCTCAACAACCTGCCGTTCTTCATTGCCGATTCGAAGGGCTACTTCAAGGACGTCGGCCTGGAAGTGAAGACCGAGAACTTCGCCCAGGGCGGTTCGAAGGTCCTGCAGGCGCTGGTGGCCAACTCGACCGACGTGGCGGTGGGCTTCTATGACCACACCATCCAGATGCAGGCCAAGCACAAGGACGTGGTGGGCTTCGTGCTGCTGTCGCGCAACTCCGGCCTGGTGATGGCCGGCCGCGATGATGCGACGTTCGACCCGGCGCGCCCGGATACGATCAAGGGCCAGAAAGTGGGCATCACCGCACCGGGTTCCTCGTCCGATTTCTTCGTGCGCCACTTCCTGGCCCAGCATGACATCCCGGTGGACAGCATCTCGCTGATCGGCGTGGGCTCCGGCGCGGCGGCGGTGGCAGCACTGGAGCAGGGCAAGATCGACCTGCTGGTGAACTACGACCCGGCGGCGACGCTGATCACCGAGCGCAAGGTCGGGAAGATCATCATCGATGCACGCAGCGACGAGGGCGCACGCCAGGTCTACGGTGGCCTGTACCCGACCTCCGTGATGTATGCCAACCGCAGCTTCCTGGAACAGCGCCCGCAGGCGGCCGAGAAGATCGCCCGCGCCGAGCAGATGGCCCTGAAGTTCATCGCCGACAACAGCGCCGAGGACATCGTCGCCGCGCTGCCGGACAGCTACGTCTCCGGCGACCGTGCCACCTACGCCCGTGCCGTGGAGAACGCCCGCGCGATCTTCACCACCGATGGCCACTTCACCGCGGCCGATCTGGAAACGCCGCTGAAGGTGCTGCGCGAGTTCAACAAGGATGTCGCCAACGCCGACATCGATCTGTCCAAAACCTACACCAATGCCTTCGTCGAGCGTGCCCACGCTGCGGCGCCGGCCGCCCAACGTTAAGCGGAGGTAACCCCATGGCCCTCAATGCCACCGTGCGCCAGCTCAACGGCGCGCCGCAGCTGGAGCCTGCACAGACCATGGTCGCCATCAACAAGGTGACCATGTCCTTCGGCGAATTCACCGCCGTGCGTGATGTCGACATCCAGGTGGGCGACGGCGAGTTCCTCGCCATCGTCGGCCCCACCGGCTGCGGCAAGAGCACCATCCTCAATTCCGTGGCGGGGCTGCTGAAGCCGTCGTCCGGCGAAGTGGCCATCGACGGCCGCGCGGTCAGCGGCGTGCAGGAGTCGGTTGGCTACCTGTTCCAGCAGGATGCGCTGCTGCCGTGGAAGACTGCTTACCAGAACGTCGAGCTGGGCCTGCGCTTCCGCGGCGTGCCCGAGGCCGAGCGCAAGGCCAAGGCCAATGCGTGGCTGGCCAAGGTCGGCCTGGCCGGCTTCGAGCACCGCTATCCGCACCAGCTGTCCGGTGGCCAGCGCAAGCGCGTGCAGATGGCACAGGCGCTGATCGTCGAGCCGAAGGTGATCCTGATGGACGAGCCGTTTTCGGCGCTGGACATCCACACCCGCCACCTGATGCAGAACGAGCTGCTGCGCCTGTGGCAGGAGGATCGCCGCTCGGTGATCCTGATCACCCACGACCTGGAAGAAGCCATCGCGCTGGGTGACCGCGTGGTGGTGCTGTCTTCCGGCCCGGCCAGCCGCGTTGTGCGCAGCTTCGATGTGGGCCTGGAACGGCCGCGCAATGTTGCCGAAATCAAGCTGGACGAACGTTTCACCGACCTGTACCGCGACATCTGGGCCTGCCTGCGCGGCGAAGTGGAGAAGAGCTATGCACGCCAAGACTGACAAGATCATCCAGCTGGCCCTGGTCATCGCCGTGTTCGGTGGCTGGGAAGGCGGCATCGCGCTGGGCGTGATCGATCCGTTCTTCTTCCCCTCGCCGACGGCGATCGTGCAGCAGGCCTGGACCTGGCTGTCCGATACATCCTTCTACCAGCACGTCTACATCACCCTGACCGAAACCGCGCTGGGCTACCTGATCGGTACCGGCCTGGGTGTGGCCGGTGGCGTCTGGCTCGGCCTGAGCCGCCGCTCGGCGCGCATCCTGGATCCCTTCATCAAGGGCTTCAATGCGATCCCGCGCGTGGTGCTGGCGCCGATCTTCGTGCTCTGGCTGGGCCTGGGCCTGTGGTCGAAGGTGGCCCTGGCGGTGACCCTGGTGTTCTTCACCACCTTCTTCAACGCCATGCAGGGCGTGCGTGAAGTGAACCCGGTGGTGCTGGCCAATGCGCGCATCCTCGGTGCGGGCCGCAGCGACCTGCTGCGCCACGTCTACTTCCCCGCGGCTGCCAGCTGGATCCTGTCTTCGCTGCGGACCTCGGTCGGCTTCGCCGTGGTCGGCGCCATCATCGGTGAGTACCTGGGCGCTTCGGCAGGCCTGGGCTACCTGATCGCGCAGGCCGAAGGCAACTTCAATGCCGTGGGTGTGTTTGCCGGCATCATCATCCTGGCCGCCTTCGTGCTGGTCATCGATGCCCTGCTCGACGTGGTCGAGAACAAGCTGATCACCTGGCGTCCCAACGCCCAGGCACAGGCCACCAGCTGACCGCGCTGCGCTGAGCCCGCATGCCGTGCCGCCGGGCTGATCCGGCGGCGCGCGCTGCCTCCCCCGATCTTCCCCCGCACCACCGCAACAGGCCAGCGCCAGGCCAGGGGGCCGGCTGGCCGGAGAGAGAACCCATGAACACGCACACCGTGCTGCCCCGCGCAGCGCTGTCGGTCGCGCTCGGCCTGCTGTTGGCCAGCGGCCATGCCGGGGCACAGTCCGCCCCGGCCCCGTTGAGCCAGGCCGAACTGTCGGCGCTGGTGCAGCAGCAGGCACTGCAGATCCGGCAGCTTGAAGCCCGCCTGCGTGCGGTTGAAGGCGGGCAGGGCGGCGCTGCAGCCGCCGTGGCGACGCCGGGACCGGCACCAGCCCCGGCGCTGGAAACGCGCGTGGCCGCACTGGAGTCGAGCCAGTCCAAGGCGCCGAAGGTGTCCTGGGCCAAGGGCGCGCCGGAATTCAGCAGTGCCGATGGCAAGGTCGCCTTCCGCCCGCGCGGCCGCCTGTTCGTCGATGGCTCCAGTACCGACGGTTCGTCGGTGGCCGACCGCAACATTTCCGGCACCGAGATCCGCTCGGTGCGCCTGGGCGCCGAGGGCCGTTACGGCATCCTCGGCTGGGCGGTGGAGGGTGACTTCGCCGACAACGCAGTGGCCTGGAAATCGGTCTATGCGACCGTGGACCACACCCTGTTAGGCCTGCCGGCCGACCTGACCGTGGGCAACCGGCTGAACGACCGTGGCATCGACGGCTCCAGCAGCACCTCCAACACCCCGTTCCCGGACCGCAACGTGGTCGGCACGCTGATGCTGCCGCAGCGTGGCCTGTTCGGCGTGGGCCTGACCGAGCGCGTGTACGGCAAGGGCTGGCACGCCAGCCTGTCGGTGGCAGGCAACGATCTGAACAACGCCGGCAACGACAACGACAGCCAGACCTGGGCCACCCGCGTGCATTGGAATCCGGTGGCCAGCAAGGCCGCCACCGTGCACCTGGGGGCCTGGGCCTTCCACGAGGAGATCGCCGCCGGTGCCAGCGGCGTGCTGCGCAGCTCGGCCATCGCCGGGCACTTCAACGATCTGGTGAAGATCGCCCCGGGCACCCTGGTGGGGGCCGAGCGCAGCACGGCCTATGGCCTGGAAGCGGCTGGGTTCTTCGGCCCGGCATGGGCCACCGGCGAATGGGGTACGCGCAACCTGCGCGGCGTCGACGCCAGCGGCCGTTACGACCTGGACCATGAGGCCTGGGCGGTGTCGGCGGGCTGGTTCCTGGCGGGCGCACTTCCAGCTTACTCGGGCAAGGCAGGCACCTGGGGCAAGGTGAAGGTGGCCGACCCGGTGACCGATGGTGGCGCCGGGGCCTGGGAACTGAAGGCGCGCTATGAGGATGTGGACTACGCCGAGCTGCCCACCGGCGGTACCGGCCACGCGTGGACGCTGGGAACGAACTGGTACCTGAACGACTACAGCCGGGTGATGTTCGAGGCGATCCGCTGGCAGACCTACAACCGCAGCGGCAGCGGGCAGGGCAGGGACGAGGGCACGACCTTCAATACCCGCCTGCAGGTGGTCTTCTAAGTACGCGGGTGGCGGTATGGCCCCTTCGGTATGTATAATTCGTGCATACCTAAGAGGGCCTACCCATGGAAGCCACCGTTGCAGAGCGCGGACAGATCACCCTGCCCAAGGCAGTGCGTGATGCGCTGGGCCTGACCAAGGGCACCCAGCTGAAGGTCGAGCTGGACGGCAGCCGGATCATTCTGCGCAAGAGTGTTGACGATGCCATTTCACGGGCGCGCGGCAAGTTCGCGCTTGATGGCTTCGATTCGGCCGAGGCCGCCGTGCGCGCCGTGCGCGACGAGGACTGAGCCGTGATGATCGCCGTCGATTCCCCGGTGCTGGTCGAACTGCTGAGCAACGGCCCGCAGGCCGATGCAGTGGAGGCCTGCCTGCGGCAGAGCCTGGTCGGCGGCCGCGTGGTGGTCTGCGGCGCGACCCTGGCTGAAGTCTGCGCCTCGCTGCGCGGCGGCGCCGAGGTGCTTGAAGCACTGGAAGAAATGGGCGTGCACTTCAATGCGCTGGAGGCCAAGTCGGCCCTGCGCGCCGGCGAGATGCACCGCCGCCACCGCCAGCGCAGCGGCAGCCGCCGCAGCCTGGACGATTTCATGGTTGGCGCCCACGCACTGCTGCAGTGCGATGGCCTGATCACCTGGAACGACACGTTTTACCGCGACTACTTCAAGGGCCTGAAGCTGATCGTGCCGCAAGCCTGAGCCCACTTTTGTTTTTTCAACCTACGCATTACCCGGGAGTTGTCATGTTGGAAGCCTACCGCCACCACGTCGCCGAGCGCGCTGCGCTTGGCATCCCGCCGCTGCCGCTGAGCGCGCAGCAGACGGCCGATGTCATCGAACTGCTGAAGAACCCGCCGCAGGGCGAGGCCGAGTTCCTGCTCGACCTGCTGACCCACCGCGTGCCGGCCGGCGTCGACGATGCTGCCAAAGTCAAAGCCTCGTACCTGGCGGCCATCGCCCTGGGCAGCGAGCAGAACCCGCTGATCAGCCGCGAGCGCGCCACCGAACTGCTGGGCACCATGCTCGGCGGTTACAACGTCGCCCCGCTGGTGCAGCTGCTGGACGATGCGGCCATCGGCACCATCGCCGCTGCGGGCCTGAAGAAGACCCTGCTGGTCTTCGACGCCTTCCATGACGTGAAGGAAAAGGCCAAGGCCGGCAACGCCAACGCCCAGTCCGTGCTGCAGAGCTGGGCCGATGCCGAGTGGTTCACCAGCAACCCGGAAGTGCCGCAGAGCCTGACCGTCACCGTGTTCAAGGTGCCGGGCGAAACCAACACCGACGACCTGTCGCCGGCCCCGGACGCAACCACCCGCCCGGACATCCCGATGCACGCGCTGGCGATGCTGAAGAACAAGCGCGACGATGCGCCGTTCACCCCGGAAGAAGACGGCAAGCGCGGCCCGATCCAGCAGATCCTCGACCTGAAGGACAAGGGCCATCTGGTTGCCTACGTCGGCGACGTGGTCGGCACCGGTTCCTCGCGCAAGTCGGCCACCAACAGCGTGCTGTGGTGGACCGGCGATGACATTCCGTTCATCCCGAACAAGCGCGCCGGTGGCGTCTGCCTGGGCGGCAAGATCGCCCCGATCTTCTACAACACCATGGAAGATGCCGGCGCCCTGCCGATCGAGCTGGACGTTTCGCAGATGGAGCACGGCGACGTGGTCGAGCTGCGTCCGTACGACGGCAAGGCACTGAAGAACGGCGAAGTGATCGCCGAGTTCGAAGTGAAGAGCGACGTGCTGTTCGACGAAGTGCGCGCCGGTGGCCGCATTCCGCTGATCATCGGCCGCGGCCTGACCGGCAAGGCGCGTGAAGCGCTGGGCCTGGCCCCGACCGACCTGTTCCGCCTGCCGGTGCAGCCGGCCGACAACGGCAAGGGCTTCTCGCTGGCGCAGAAGATGGTCGGCCGCGCCTGTGGCCTGGCCGAAGGCCAGGGCATGCGCCCGGGCACCTACTGCGAACCGAAGATGACCTCGGTCGGCTCGCAGGACACCACCGGCCCGATGACCCGTGACGAGCTGAAGGACTTGGCCTGCCTGGGCTTCTCGGCCGACCTGGTGATGCAGTCGTTCTGCCACACCGCCGCGTACCCGAAGCCGGTGGACGTGAAGACTCACCACACCCTGCCGGAGTTCATCTCCACCCGTGGCGGCGTCTCGCTGCGCCCGGGCGACGGCGTGATCCACAGCTGGCTCAACCGCATGCTGCTGCCGGACACCGTCGGTACCGGTGGTGACTCGCACACCCGTTTCCCGGTGGGCATTTCGTTCCCGGCCGGTTCGGGCCTGGTCGCCTTCGCCGCTGCCACCGGCGTGATGCCGCTGGACATGCCGGAGTCGGTGCTGGTGCGCTTCAAGGGCCAGATGCAGCCGGGCGTCACCCTGCGTGACCTGGTCAACGCGATCCCGCTGTACGCGATCAAGTCGGGCCTGCTGACCGTGGCCAAGGCTGGCAAGAAGAACATCTTCTCCGGCCGCATCCTGGAAATCGAAGGCCTGCCGGAGCTGAAGGTCGAACAGGCGTTCGAGCTGTCCGACGCCTCGGCCGAGCGTTCGGCGGCCGGTTGCTCGGTGCGCCTGAACAAGGAACCGATCATCGAGTACCTGACCAGCAACATCACCCTGCTGAAGTGGATGATTGCCGAGGGTTACCAGGATCCGCGTTCGCTGCAGCGCCGTATCGAGAAGATGGAAGCGTGGCTGGCCAACCCGGAGCTGCTGGAGCCGGATGCCGACGCCGAATACGCCGCCGTCATCGAGATCGACCTGGCCGACATCCACGAGCCGATCGTGGCCTGCCCGAACGACCCGGACGACGTGAAGACGCTGTCCGAAGTGGCCGGCGCCAAGATCGACGAAGTGTTCATCGGTTCGTGCATGACCAACATCGGTCACTTCCGTGCCGCTGCGAAGCTGCTTGAAGGCAAGCGCGACCTGCCGACCCGCCTGTGGGTGGCCCCGCCGACCAAGATGGACGCCTCGGAGCTGACCAAGGAAGGCGTGTACGGCACCTTCGGCGCCACCGGTGCACGCATGGAAATGCCGGGCTGCTCGCTGTGCATGGGCAACCAGGCGCAGATCCGCGAACGTTCCACCGCGATGTCGACCTCGACCCGCAACTTCCCGAACCGCCTGGGCCGCAACACCAACGTGTACCTGGGTTCGGCCGAACTGGCCGCGATCTGCTCGCGTCTGGGCCGCATCCCGACCAAGGAAGAGTACATGGCCGATGTGGGCGTGATCGCCCAGAGCGGCGCGGAGATCTACCGCTACATGAACTTCGACCAGATCGAGGAGTACCAGGACGTGGCCAAGACGGTCGCTGCCTGATGCGGTAACGGAAAACCCCCGGCTCGCGCCGGGGGTTTTTTTATGTGCGGACGATGTGCGGTAGTGCCGGCCGCTGGCCGGCAGCCGTGTGATGGGCGCAGGCATGCCGGCCAGCGGCCGGCACTACCAGGGCTCAGCGATAGCGGAAGGGCCAGGCGTCCGGGCCGTCGTTGCTGCGCTCGGCGCAGACCTCGCGGAAGGTCTGCAGGAAGGCCTGCTGCGGACGCGTCGGGTGCCAGTCGGCGCGGGTGGTCAGGCCGATGCGGCGGCGCAGGGCGCGGCTGGCCAGGCCCAGTTCGGCCAGATGAACTTCGACCAGATCGAGGAGTACCAGGACGTGGCCAAGACGGTCGCTGCCTGATGCGGTAACGGAAAACCCCCGGCTCGCGCCGGGGGTTTTTTTATGTGCGGACGATGTGCGGTAGTGCCGGCCGCGGGCCGGCAGCCGTGTGATGGGCGCAGGCATGCCGGCCAGCGGCCGGCACTACCAGGGCTCAGCGATAGCGGAAGGGCCAGGCGTCCGGGCCGTCGTTGCTGCGCTCGGCGCAGACCT